>JAIXQT010000088.1 GCA_027485595.1 Pseudomonadota bacterium
CGATATTACTCTTCTGCCTCGTGATATCCACTTCGCTCCTCATACGAGCTCTCGCCCGACGAGCGCCTGTCAGAGGGAATTCAGGAATGCAATGAGCGAACGACGCTCATTTTTCGGCAACGCTACAAATGCCTTTTGAGATGCCGCAGCCTCGCCGCCATGCCAAAGGATCGCCTCCTCAATCGTTCGAGCTCGTCCGTCGTGCAGGTACACCGGTTTGGCACTCAATTTTTTGGTGAATCCCAATCCCCACAAAGGAGTGGTGCGCCACTCTCGACCGGTAGCAGAAAATTCACTCCAACCATCCGCCAACCCCCGCCCCATATCGTGAAGGAGGAGATCCGTAAACGGATGAATCGTTTGGCCCGACAATTCACCGTCTTGGTGCGCCCCGGTGGTCACCGTCATCTTGTGGCAGGAGTCACACCTCAGTTTTGTAAAGACAGACCGCCCGGCGAGAATAGAAGGATCCTCCTGAGAACGGGCCTTCGGCATACCGGCCAGCCGGAGATAGATCGCGATAGAATGGAGCGTATCGATGGTCGCCTCTGCCGGCTTTTTCTCTGCTCCAAAAAAAGGATTCGTAATGTTCATGTCATGGTAGAGCGCCGAGCCAGTTTGCTGCACCACGGTCGGATGAGAGGCCTTAAATCCGAATCGACCGACAGCGTAGCCACCTGTGGAGAGGTCCCTCACCCAATTAACTCGCCCCGAAATTCCATCTCCATCCACATCTTGTGGATCGCTCCAGCCAGCCACCACGCCATCTGGAATAGCCTCAATGAGCCCCATTCCAAACATGGGCGGGCTCATTCGCAACGAGGAGATAGTGCCTCGCGGAAGCTTAATGGCTCTGGGGATCGCGAGAACAGGCTTACGCAACGTGTAAAGGGTCCCATCGTTGTATCGTCCCTTTACCTCTCTCCATGTCACCGAAACGGTGCGTTTAATCGGCTTCGACACCGACTGATCGAGTATCTGACCTCCTACACCTGGCAGCTCCGGCGCACTCCCATCAGACAAAAGGCCGCGGGGCTTGACCTTCACTACCATCGAGCTGCCATGCCGAGATGGAGAGCCAAAGGTTGCGGGCCCCTTACCATTATTAACGTGACACCCAGCACACGACGCATTGATAAAGTTTGGACCAAGTCCCTGCGTCGGAGTGGTTAGGCGATGAAACGGGGTAAACCCACCTGTCTGCGCAAGAATGCGCTCCGGATCGGTGACGTTAGGCGCGGTGGCTTGCAACGCGTGTCGCCCCGGAAGAGCGGACGAAAGCGCTCCACCAAGGTTCGTAAGATCCTCGGATTGGCACACGGAGACCACTCCTCCGCAGAGGAGGAGCGCGACCGACAGAACTATGCCTAACGATACACTGAGTCTCATTACTTGGTTGTGGCCGAATACACCCATCGCGACGCATAAAAACAGGTGGTTACATGTCCTTGTACATCCCGTTGCCCCCACGCGGAGCACACTTGTTATTCTACTTACATCCCCTGACATAGTGCAAAGGCGAATCAACCCACAACATGTTGATATCATGAGGGCCGCCAGGTCCCGACGCTCGGCCGGTGCCGCACGCGTAGAGTTGTAGACCGTTTGTACAAGGCTCTAGGAGAGCGCCTTCACCAAAGCTGCAAGCGCCAGGAACCGGTGAGACCCGGTAAAGCCGTTACTGACAAGGTACCCGATAGGCTCCTGAGAGTTCTCCGGAAAAAAGAAATCTCCAAAAGGCAGGGGCTTCTCACCTCCCGTAGGGAGAGCCATGTCGCGCAGGTATCCCTCGATAACTCCATGGGTAACGACCGAGCGCCCAGAGGGCTCCACATAAGCCATTGCGCAGACAAAACGGGCTGGGACGCATCGCATACCCCGAACTTCTCGCATCACACGAGCTAGCCCCCACCGGGCGGTGTGAATTCCGGGGAGGTCGCCCAACATCGGAATCTCAAGTCCCGTATCATCTGCGAGACACGACCGTCCATAGTGCTTCGCGTATGCCCGGGCTTTCAGGAGCGCGTTCCCCTCATACGAATCCGCAACCTCCGCGACACGAGGGGGCTCACCCAATGCGGTGAACTCCGAAGAGTTCAGCCCCACAACGGAAAAACCGAGCTGTGAAGCGAAGCAGGATATCTCTGCTAACTTACCGAGATTGGAGGATCCAAGAAGGAGTGGCTTCGAAAACTCAATCGGCAGCTGCATACTCGTCATAGTATCTTACTCGCCAGGCACTATAATGGTACCCTGGAGTTTATGGAACACGACATTCTCGCCCGTATCTTTACCCCCTCAACAGTTAACCTTTTGCTAGCAGCCCTCTTGGGTATGCTGATAGGTCTTGAGCGAGAGGTTGCTGGCAAGGACCCGAGCATCCGAACCTTCTCGCTGATCGCCACAGGAAGCTGTCTCTTCGCTATCCTTTCCCTTGAGCTATTTCATGAGTACCATGTAGGAGATCCCACCCGTATCGCCGCGCAGATTATCCCTGGAATTGGCTTTCTCGGTGCCGGCACGATTTTTCGATCAAAGTTCGGAGTATCAGGCTTCACGACAGCGGCCTTGATGTGGGTTACGGCCGGGATAGGTATGTCGGTAGGTCTGGGGCGCGCGGACCTCGGAGCAACAGCAACCGTCATAGCGCTCTTCATCACCCTTTTCCTACGGATGGTGCACAACACGGTCCGCACAATCCGTAAGACCCCTTACGATCACGGTGAAGAGACTCAGTAATCTCGAGTCACGCTATTTTTTGAGCTCCGCGGTGCACCACCGTCTGGTACATTCCGACCTCATGCGGGCTCCCAATAACGAGCGCCGATCGTTCGTGGATATCGCTCGGAACAATATCTAAAATTCTTTTATCGCCACTCCAAGCGGAGCCGCCGGCCTGCTCCATGATAAACGCAAGTGGCATGCATTCGTACAACAATCGAAGTCGACCGGTTGGTCGCTTGCTATCAGCAGGATAGAGGAATATTCCTCCTTTTCGGAGCGTCCTATCGAAATCGGCGACCAGCGAGCCCACATACCGTCCACTGTATGGTCCATGTGGCGTAGCTTTCTCTCCCTTCAGACACCGCACAAACTCTCGCATCTCCTCACTCCAGTACGCGGTATTTCCCTCGTTGACGCTGTAGATGGTTCCTGTTTGAGGAACGGAGATATGATCCTCAGTCAACACGAACTCGCCGATACCAGGGTCAAGGGTAAAGCTATGCACGCCAGAACCGGTGCTATACACGAAGGATGTTTTCGCCCCGTACACCGAATAGCCCGCCGCAACGATAGAGGTACCAGGCTGCCGAAAATCATCCAACACGGCGGCCCGAGAGAGGTCTTTCTTTTTGAAGATGCAAAAAATAGTGCCTGTCGGAATGCTCGACCCAATATTGGATGACCCATCAAGAGGATCAAAGGCTAGGACGTACTTCCCCTCGCTATGCGAGGCGTCAGTCGAGATGACGCTATCTCGCTCCTCAGAGACGAGAAGTCCGAAGTGCCCCGAGGAGCCAAGCACCTCAACAAGCACCTCATCAGCCTCCTCATCAAGAACCTTGACCTCATCACCATGCAGATTCGTCTCACCTGTATAGCCGTGAAGGCCTTTAAAACCGGCTGTTGCTACCATCTGACTGATCAGCTTAACGCCAAGCGATATCGATACGAGGAGATCGGCAAGCTCCCCTGTACTGTCGGGGTATTTACGACGCTGGGCATGAATAAAACGGCTGAGGGTCTGTGTTGGAATCATGAGCGACGAGCCTTCCTTTCGATACACGACCCGATCTGCAAACCATAGAGCTTGACTGAAGGGGTCGAACCTGTGCGCCATCAAAAGGCGATCCGAGCAACGAGAATCACCGCGAAAGAAGAGGGGATGCGAGCTTCAGATGTCCCGGGTAGATCCGGTAATGCGGCTCAGCGAGACCTCTTGAAAGATATCATTAGTATACCGCCAACGCCGTACGGTACCCAAGGGAAATCAGAGCGATACACATACGCAAGACGTTACAACCATCAAGCCGCACATCCAACGCCTAACCACCTGAAATATTGAGTAGTGCTCGCTGATAAGCGCCCCACCCGTAACACCACTTACGGAGAGCTCCCCGCAGCGGCACCCACCAGCAAGGCAAAGTACATCAGACCATCGTCGAGCTCAGACGACGCACAGTGCCTGGCTGCGGCGACTGCGGAAGGGTTATCACAAACTTCGCTCCATGCGGCTGATTGTCAAAGACGCGAATCTCACCCTGATGCTCGGAAACTACCGAGCTTACGATCGCAAGACCTAAACCAGTGCCTCCCCTCTTGGTGGTGAAGTACGGCTCAAAGATGCGGTTCTTATCGGCCGGGGAGATGCCGGGTCCATTGTCAGATATCTCAAGCACCGCTCTTCGTGCTTTCCTATCGAAAAAGATCGCGACATTGACTCGCGGCTCAGTCTGGATATCGCCGCTCGAAGCAACAGCCGCGACCGCGTTGTTGAGGATATTGATCAAAACACCTCGAATCTGCTCAGGGTCAACGAGCATCTCTGGCACCCGCTCATCGCCTGAAAGAGTGAACGCCATATTCGGGTGCTGCGCGGTGAAATTCGCGACGGTTGCCCGAACAAGCGCGGCCAGATCGGTTGAGACAAAGCGCGCCATCGGCATGCGACCGTACTCTGAGAACTCATTCGCCAGTCTCTTAATAATCTCTACATGCTCAACAATCGAGCGGGTACAATCATCAACAGATTCAGAGACCGCGGTGTTTTTGAGCAATCGTTCCAGTCGCTGGGCTGACAACTGAAGCGGAGTCAACGGATTCTTTATCTCGTGAGCGATTCGTCTGGCCACATCCCTCCAGGCGGCGAGGTGTTGGGAGCGCGAGAGTTCCGTAATGTCATCAAAGAGAAGGACGTATCCGAGCGAGAGCCCCTCAGATCCCACTATCCGGCCGGCCGTGCATACAACGATCAACTCCCGACCGCCGGTCTGCACCCGCATCTCAACCTCGGCGACAGCATTCCCGTCAGAGGTATCATCCGATCCCATCGCCTCAATAATAGGGCGTATCGATTTTAAATCATCAGCTCTCAGCAGCTCTGAGAGGAGCGCACCCTCGCGATAGTGCACGTGATCGATCTCAAGGAGAGCGCCCGCGGCGCTATTCACCGCGGTGACCCGCGACGTAGTATCAAGTGAAATGACGCCAACTGCCAGATTCGAGAGAATCGTATCAATCAACAATCGCCCCCGCTCCGCTGTATCACGAGAGGAGCGCAGATCTCTCAACATCTGATTAAACGAATCTACGAGGAAGCCGACTTCATCGTCCCTCATAGGTGGAAGCTCGAAATCGTAATTTCCCCGAGCGACACTTCGAGTCCCCTCGGCGAGCTTCTGAATTGGACCGGTGATCTGTTTCGACACGAAAAAGGCGACCCAGATCGCGCCAAATATCGTTATCAAATTAAACAGGGCCAATGTGAGAAGGAAATTACTCTTGAGTGGGTGCTTGAGCGTTTTGAGCCCCTCGTATTCCTGAAAAGAATCATTCACGATGCGCTGCGCATGTACGATCTCTGGATCCATCCGATAGGAAACCACGAGGATTCGCCCCGCACTCCCCCCGTACCAACGAATGAACTGGCCGGCTCCCCGCTCCTCGACCCGAACGACAGACGTTCCACGAAGAGCCTCGCGAATCGCGTCCGAGGACAGCGGCGGCTCTTGAAACGATTCAACTTGAGCGGTGGGATGGGAGGACTCTTCGATAATCGTGCCATTGGAATCCACAAGCTTAACGGAGAAGAGGTCGTTAAGCATCCGCAACTCCTCCAGTCGGGCGACCGTTGGGGTTCCTGTCGCGCTGTGGCGAGTAAGCTCCGTACTAATGCGCTCGCCGGTCGCCTTCACAGAAAGCTTGACGCCGGCAACGTGTTGTCGCGCGATGGAGAGGGAGCTGGTCACCGCGCTTTCAACATGGGGACTAAAGAATAACTCCACCGCCTCATTGATCAAACCACTCGCCACGAAAAACGAGAGGGTCATCGGCACCAAGGCGATCAATACAAATGACCCCATGAGGCGAGAGCGCAACTTGGCCCCCAAGATACCCCGTCTGCGCTCAAACATGAGCTTCACAACGTTACGACCCACCATCACGATGAGCACCAGCAACGCCATGATGTTCAGATTAACAAGGGTAAAAACTAGAAGATTGTTGAAGAGCGATTCGTTCTCAGGCGCAGGTCCGAAAAGGACGAAACCCGCCAGGAGGGAGAGCAAAGCAACACTCACGCCCAGGGCCCATGCCATCTTTCCTTGTATGAGGTTCAGCAACTTCATGGGGAATTGTGTCAATCGCCTTCCGTTGCCCGTTGCCCGGAGTCTCGATCGGTATGCACAGAGAAATCCATCCATCCAGAATCGGATTCCACCACATTCACGATCCCGAAGGTGAGAATCTGAGAGAGATGCGCCACTGTTCTATTGACACCCCCTTTGCACGCGAAGACGGTTCGAGCCTGAAGGTAGGCGCGATCATGCCTCAAAAGCTCTCTTTCATCTCGAGCGAGAAAGGAGAGAGGAAGATTCTCAGCGGTAATGGCAGCGACGATAGCGTCCGAACGGCTCGGAAATTCAACCGCGACCGGATCAACATCATCCCCTAAGCGGTCAGTCACAACCTTATAGCTCTCCGTTATCGAATCGAAGAAGACGGAGTGGTGCATCGTTCGATCCTCCGCGCACGCGTCGAACCAACTCTTACGCTTGCGACACAGTCGCATCTCAAAACGGAGCTTTACCTCTCGACCGGCTTCCAGACACTCACTGATCTCCTCCTCCACACCGGTCGCCCGAATCGTTACGGCTGTCATCGAGGAGTCGACCCAGTGGACCTGAAAAAAGGTACTGCCAAGAGCGAAAAGTCCTAAAAGCACGCATGTTCGTGGTACCAATGATCTCATCACGCTCCTTGCACTACTCCCGCGTAAACAACGAGCCCTGGGTCGTTCGCGGCTGGTACGGCCGCCCAAGGTGAACGTACGCCCGCTCCGTCGCTTCTCGTCCGCGCTTGGTCCGAGCGATAAACCCCTCTTGGAGCAGATATGGCTCGAACACATCCTCTAGCGTTTCACGATCCTCACCAAGCGCAGCCGCGATCGTCTCAATACCTACGGGCCCTCCGTCGAACTTATCGATCATGAGGGAGAGAAATGCTCGATCTGTGCGGTCAAGACCGAGACCGTCTATCTCAAGCAACTCAAGCGCTTTCTTTGCCGTTTCAGCGGTTAGCTGTCCCCCCGCGCATTCCTCCGCGAAGTCCCGAGCTCGTTTAAGCAGACGATTCGCGATGCGGGGCGTCCCTCGAGAGCGCGACGCTATCTCCAACGCAGCACCATCATCACATCCGACGTTAAGAATAGCAGCGGAGCGTTGCACTATTCGCTGAAGGTCCTCTCGGGAATAAAAATCTAATCGATGAACGATGCCAAACCTATCTCGGAGCGGGGATGTCAACATCCCCGAGCGGGTCGTCGCCCCCACCAACGTGAAGGGACGGACCGGAAGCTTAATCGACCGGGCGGCCGGCCCCTGTCCGATCACAATATCGAGCTCGAAATCCTCCATAGCTGGATAGAGCACCTCCTCAACCACCCGAGGCAATCGGTGGATCTCATCGATGAACAAAACATCCTTATCCTGGAGCGCGGTGAGAATGGCTGCTAAATCACCCGGCCGTTCGATTGCTGGCCCCGATGTGCTCTTAAATCCGACCCCGAGTTCACCGGAGATAATCCGCGCCAGCGATGTCTTTCCGAGGCCGGGAGGTCCGTGAAGCAGGACATGGTCAAGCGCCTCACCGCGACGCTTTGAGGCGTTGCACGCGATCTGCAAATTGTGCCTGACGTGCTCCTGCCCAACATAATCGTCGAACCGACTCGGTCGAAGGGAAACGACAAGGGATTCTTCATCGTGAATGGGAGGACCTTGAGAGAGCCGAACCTCGGAGGGTTCTATGACGCTCCCCCACGTCTCTACATCGTCATCTCGCTCTTCGTTGTCCCCTTCTTTCACGTCGCGGCCTGCCATATCCCGTTGATACTACACCTTTTTGTTACCTTCGGGACAGAGGACATCGAGCTTCAGGAGCCTAGAAAAAAAAGGGTGATATCAACCACCTACTCCTACACGTACCTAAGGGCCTCTCGGATGAGCTCGCCAACATCACCGGCGGGGCCCTGCCCCTGGAGCGCCTGGGCAACCGCGCTCTCCGCATCCCGTCGAGCGAACCCGAGAACCTCAAGTGCCGACACTGCATCGGAAGAGATCGGGGGTGACGCTCCCGCCGCGGTCCGATCGATTGAAACCATCGACCTGAGCGAATCTGCTCGCTCACCAGCCATATTTGCCACGAGATCTCTAAGCTCGACTACAATCCGTTCGGCCTTCTTCTTGCCTACTCCCTTGATTGACATCAGCGCCCGAACATCTCCCGAGCCGATCGCTCGCAAAAGATCTCGAATAGCCACGTTAGAGACAACGTCCAGAGATGACCGAGGCCCCATTCCGGAAACCCGATTAAGGAGCAAAAAGATGTGACGTTCGGCGACGGTGTCGAAGCCAAAAAGTCGAATAGCGTCTTCCCGTACATCGGTGTAAACACTGAAGGTGACTCGAGTGGCTAGCGAGAGCCGTGAGAGGAGCGCCGTCGTGCAGGCTACTTCGTAACCCACCCCGTTGACATCAACTACTATGTTATCGCCGTCGATCTCAACAACTTCTCCGTGCAACCTACTGATCATCACTCACACCTCGTATACTCAACCTCAGACATTATCCGGGGCCTCCATGACTATAATCGTTTCCTCACATCATGCCAGTTAAAAAGGCCAAAAAGGCCCCCTCAAAGGGGCCACGGCGAGCCAGATCGAAACCAAAGGTGACCGCAACTCGCGCAATCGAGCCACCACCTCCATACCGTCCGCGCAGATGGATCAGATTCGCCATCCTCCTGATGATTGTAGCGGCGGTATCCGCAACGGTAATGTGGAGGAGGATTGACGCACAGGTAGTTCGCCGTCTCGCCTCGTTCGAAGCGCCGTCGATACCGGTGGTGTACTCTGCCCCCCTCGATCTCCGCAGCGTGGTCGTGCGAACAAGTGAGGAGGGTAGCACCTCCCAGGACCTCCTCAAGGGCATTCTTTTTGATCGACGCTACACCGAGGTTGCCTCACAACCTTCCCGGCCAGGTGAGTTCCTCTTAACCACAGACACGCTCACCATTTTCACACGTGACTTTACCACAGCCACGGGAATCCCGAATAAAGCCCGAAAGATCGTGCTCTCTTTGAGAGACGGCAGGGAAAATGCCAGCCAGAACCCAACCGCGCAGAGAGCGCTCCTGGAACCACAAATAATTTCATATCTCGGTGCCCAAGAGATGCGGGCAAGTCGTTTTGTATCACTCGACCACATCCCTCAAACCGTCCAACGAGCGGTTCTTGCTATCGAAGATGAGCGATTTTTCAGCCACTTCGGCATCGATATCTTCGGAATCAGCAGAGCGGTCGTTCGTAACATCATCGCCGGGCGTCTCGTTCAGGGAGGAAGCACGCTTACCCAGCAACTCGCCAAAAACCTCTTTCTCTCCCCCAAGAAAACTATCTCTCGCAAACTGCTCGAGATACCGACCGCGTTAAGCCTTGAGCGCCACCTCAGCAAACAGCAGCTTCTGGAGCTCTATCTGAACGAGGTATACCTCGGACAAGAGGGCTCCGTATCGATTCACGGAATGCCACAAGCGTCCACGACCCTTTTCGGGAAAAACATCGCGGATATCTCTGTCGACGAGGCCGCGACCCTCGCTGGTATCATCAAGGCACCATCGTACTTCAATCCACGAAAACACCCTGAACGCGCCAAGGAGCGTCGCGACACCGTTCTCGGCAAGATGCGAGACCTCGGCTACATCTCCGCCACTGAATACTCAGCAGCAACGGCTAAACCGCTTCGCATCGCACAACAACAGGAGCACCGAAGGATCGCGCAATACTTCACCTCCACCCTTGAGGTCGAGCTCTCGCAAACGATCGACATTGAGAATGCCCCATCCACCGGACTCGCTGTATATACGGGCCTTGACCTCGGAATGCAGCGATGCGCCGAAGCCGCGGTAGAGCGGGGCTTGGCGGCGATTGAGACCACGAACCCAAAACTGAGACGCAACGATAAACAGCTTCAAGCGGCTCTCGTCGCTATCGAACCCTACTCGGGGCTCGTCCGAAGTTGGGTGGGGGGGCGTGACTTCGGGGAGAGTCAGTTCAATCGAGTGAACCTCGCCATGCGTCAGATTGGCTCAACGGTAAAGCCCTTTCTCTACCTCACAGCGCTCGACGGATCTCTTAACTCCTACAAGACAGCAACTGCGGTCTCAATCCTCGAGGACAAACCGATGCAGTTCACGACGAGCAATCGTGGAGCGTGGAATCCGGAGAACTATGACCACGAATTCCGTGGCGATGTGACGTTAAGATACGCACTCGAACACTCCCTGAACATGCCCGCGCTCTATATCGCTGAGCGGATCGGCCTCTCAACTCTCAAAAAGACGCTCTCAGCTTTCAAGATTGCTCCAACGGTTCAAGAGGTTCCATCGATAGCCCTCGGCGCTCTCGACTCAAACCTCCTGCGCCTCACCGCGGCGTACGGCGCGCTCGCGAACGGAGGTGTATACATACAACCGCGCCTCTTCACCGCGGCCGTAGACGGATCTGGCGATCGCCTGGCCAACTCTGAGATCGTGGAGGAGCGGGTGGCCGACGAGGACGCTGCCTTCATTCTTACCAACATGCTGAGAGGTGTCCTTGATCGCGGAACGGGAGCTAAAGCTCGCTCAAAGGGATTCAATCGTCAGGCGGCCGGCAAGACCGGTACCTCAGACAACGCCCGCGACGCCTGGTTTATCGGCTACACCCCCACCCTCGTCGCAGGGGTCTGGCTCGGCTATGACGATAACACCCCTATCTCAATCACCGGTGGGGCCGCCGCCGCCCCCATCTGGGGGGACTTTATGAAATGCAGCTCTCCGTTCCTTCCGCTCGGAGACTTCTCGCCGCCCCCGGGGGTAACTTTTGCAGAGGTAGATATCCGGACCGGACAGATAGCGACACCAGAGTGTCCGCGAGAGCGGGTCATCACAGAGGCCTTCGTTACGGGAACACAGCCATCAGTTCGATGTAGCGAGCACGGGGGAGGCGACCAAGAACAGGAACATGAAAGCTCCACAAGCCCTTCACGGCGAGGTGACCGCCAGTCAGGTTTCTGGACCTCTCTATTCGGCCGCTGATATCCCGTTAGGGCGGTTCTTTTCCGACCGCCTATTGCCGCAAAGACACCAAAAATAGGCTCATCGCGTTTTCGAGTGGGTGATGGCGAGCATGGAGAGGGCGTACGTCCTTGTTTTGGGGTATAAATCGCGCCTTTCCACGTGAGCGTGCTCGTGCACGTTCCGGCCCATCGGGGCAACATTCGAATTGAAACCAACATCTCGGTAAACCCGGCGGACCGGAGGGGACGTTCACGTCGGCATAATACCGATTCCTACCCACTCGATTCCGCGACGACCCAAAAAATGGAGATCACGCCCGTTTAGACCGTCGGCACCACAACACGTTTAAACACTTTCTGAAAGGGGTCGGAGATAGTGGCGGGGACTCGACGAAGTGGTATTGCTCCATGACGCTCTTACCGGCTACTTTCCAACGTATGCAGTGGATCCTTTCAATCGATTTAAGTGCCCAGCCATGCGACCTATCCCTCTCATCCGTCGAGGGGAATCAGGTAGCGGTGATGGCTGCCTCCACCGCACTGCTTCCGATCCTTAGCGAGCGGATGGAGCTATGTAAAAGAGATCTATCGTCCCTCTTCGAATCGATCGGAGAGTCGTTCAAACACCCGGTTTCATCCCGTGGCACGGAAGACGGTGAAAGCACACAACTTGATACCCGAGATTCGACGACCTCTGAGGAGGGAGATATCGCGGCGGTTGACCCACTGTACGAGGTTGCCCGCGATTCTATTGCCACACTTCGTTCTTCGATAGCTGCCTTCCGAGAGTTTACGGCGGTAAGCGTTATTATCCCGCCTCACGATCATCTTGCGCTGAATCTCAACCTGCCATTTGGCGACGCTCGCAACCTCGACCGGATCGTTGACCTTGAGGTCCAAGACGTGGTGCCGTTCGAACTTGATGACTTCCTCGTTCAGTATGCGCCCCTTGGTCCTATGTCACAGGGGGGCGCAGCGCTCGACGTGAGGGAGCAATCATCCACCGCCTACGATGTGCACGTAGGCCTTATGCCTCGTGTCTTCGTGAAAAATATCCTCTATCTGTGCAAAGCAGCGGGCATAGAGCCAAACATCATGACCGTCCCGTCGAGCGCTCTTGGAAGCGTGTATCACCTGGGGCGCGACTTCTTCTCGTCAAACTCCGCCGTGGTGTTTAATCGAGGGGACGAATTCTCTATGGCGGTGTTCATCAACGGGGAGGTTCGAGTAGAGCGGGTTCTGTATGCCTCTAAGCTGATAGCAGCGGCTCATCAGGAGGCGGAACACCCACTCAAGGCGGTATTTACAGCGCTCAAGCTCATGCTGGCAGCTACAGAACGTCGCTACGGAACTCGGGTGGAGAACGTGTACCTTCTTGGAAGAGAGGTGAAGGGCGCCAATCTGCAACAACTCTTCGGCAGACCTATCCAAGGCATCCAGATGAGAGACTTCATCAAGAGCGAGGGGGCCATCGGTGGACTCTCAGCGCTTGGTGCCCCATTCGCCGCTGACGATTCAGAGCTCGCCCCCCTCTCCAATTTTCGCAGCCGGGAATTCTCATTCACTCCGAAGTTCGGCGAATTCCTCCGAGCTTTCATCGGAACCACCAAATATCTGCGAATCGCGTTCGGAGCCGTCGCAGTGGCTGTGCTGTGCACCTATCTCGTCCGTGCCTACACTATCAGTGCAATCCAGGGTTCTCTGAGCACTCAGATATCAACTGTCATTCCAGGATTCTCCGCTCCCCCCTCCGAGATCCGCGCAAGCCTGATGCAGGCCGAGGCCAAACTCACCGAGGAGCTCGGCGTTCTAGCCTCTCCGGCAAAGGTTTCCCCTCTCGACGCGCTCCTTGAGATCCTTAATCTCCTCCCTCAAAACGAAAGCGTCACGATAAACTCCATTAAGATCTCCGGGACCAAGGCCCAGATAACCGGGTCCGCTCCACAACTCAGCGCCATCGAAAGCGTAGGCAAAGCCTTAAAGGCAAACAATGGTGTCTTTAGTAAGGTAACAGCGACACCAGGGTCATCTTCGCAAGGAAAATTCAATTTCACGGTTGAGCTCATTCTGACGCAGTAGGAGAGATGGGATGAAAGAGCAGCTTATGACATTCTGGACCGAGAGAAGCCCGCGAGAACGGCTTCTCTTAGGTGGGCTCGGCATTTTCTTCTCGTTCATGATTTTGTGGCCTGCCTTGGTTCAACCGATAGCACAGGCTTTTGCCCGTCAATCTCAGGAGCTTGAGGACGTCACCCTAACCTATACGGCTGCGCCAGACATCCTGGCTCGCTACTCAAAGCTCATGGCGCGACGAAAGGAGCTTGAGAAGTTTTACAGTGGAGTAGACGTATCATCGGACCCTCTTTCGTATTTGGAGCGATTGCTTCGGGACACGGCAAAGGCATCCGGAACCTATAACGTTACGCCACGTGAGGGGACACAGCTCGGTGGCAAGTACGCTCACAAGTTATTTATAGTGAATTTCCAATCAGCAAGCCTGGAGAACGTGGCCGCGTTCCTCAAGGAACTTACCACCGGCCCTCAGCCGATGCTCATCTCTCAAATCAATCTCGATAGGCGGGCGACTTCAAGCATGCTCAACGTTCAACTTGAGGTCAGCGGCTTTGAGGCTCTAGCACCCGGCAAATGAAGCGTAGAGCGGGGCAGATTCTCATCCTCTCTGTGGTGGCAGTCGTGGCTACGATCGTAGCGTCGTGGCCCTCACTGCTAAGCTTCTTGGTTCAGGAGGGGCTTCAGGCGGCACGTCGAGCCGGAACAAACCTGTCGTGGAACGGGCTGACAACGGGGATATCGTCGGTAGGCTTCGACTCGCTCTCAGTTTGGATCCCCGGGCCTCGGGTAAAGGGTACCTTCACGATTCCCGTATCGATCGAGCTCCAGCGCCCCTCAGTCACTCTCAACCCCTCCTCACTTCTCTCTCTCTCTCCCTCCGTAACCTACACTACGCAGCTGTACGGAGGGACTCTTTTCGGCGACGCGCAGAGGATAAACGGCTTAGTTCAAGTAACTGGAAATGTTGAAAACGTCGAGATCGGCAAACACCCGCAGCTTTCAAGCCTAGGGGTGCGAGGGGGGGTCTCCAACGGAGCGTTTAATGGGATTGAGATAACTCAACGCGGGGTAGAGGGAGGAGAGTTCTTTATGCGTGTTCGAGGGCTTGAACCACCCACTATTCAAGCCGCCAAAACCATTCTGCGAACGGACAACTTCGGGACCCTGGATATTGATGCGGAGGGTGCGATCTCCCCCAGCAAGGTCGATCTCGCCAATATTCGCGTATCATCAATCTTCGGGTCTGTGGTGGGGCGACTGACCGTGTCCGAGCACCTCTCTCCTTCGCCTTCTTACAACGGTTCTTGGGAGGTATCACTATCGGAGACTGGGGGTGCAGCGGTTGGACCGTGGCTTCAACTACTCCCAAACGCGGGACTCGACACCACGACAACAAGCTTCCTGATAACCGCGTCGAGCGTCTCCTGCGCGACCGCTCGATCAAGCGGAACCATTCTCCGGCTGGGCGGAGGGTGCGTTAAGCTCATCTTCACCAAGAGGTAACACCCCTTCCTCGGCAGCCTCGGGGAATCCCGCATCCTCCTCGTACGGCATCCAAAGGGTTCCCTCACATTCAGCCCCTATAGGCCAACTCGGCACAGCTCGGGGGCAACGTCACTGCGTCTAAACCGCCTTGAGGGGCAAAGCACGTAATACCTCTCTACCGCTCCACCACGCGACGATGGTACCATCTTCACATGAACGAGCTCCTCCTCATTCCAGCGATACTTGTCTCAATAGCCTTACCGCTGGGAGGTCTCCTGCTCGCCAAACGTCTGAGTGGGGGGGAATCAGACGAAGAGCTCGCTCAGCTCCGCGAGGAATCGCGCGTGCTTGAAACAAAGATCATCGATCTTCTTTCGGGCGAGCAGGATCTAGTATCCAAAGACCAGCTAGCCGCTCTTCAAAGGAAGTCAGCGGAATATAAAACTGCGGTCGAATCACAACGAAGAGAGCGCTTGGAGCTTGAACAAAAGCTAACAAGCGCTCATGCCGACGTGATCGCTCGAGAGGCGGCGCATCAGGAGATAAAAGCATCGAAGCAAGACGACGAAGTAGCCTTGCAGTCTGTCATGGCTAATTACAATGACATATCCACCGAATCAGTATCGCTTGAGCGACGTCTTGCTGAGTCTTTAAAGACTATCGACAAGATGTCGACGGAGATAGCAATGACAGAGGACCAACGTGCTGTTTTTGAGGCTCTCTCGTCCTCGCTGACGAACGCAAGTGCGCAGCTCCGGGATGTAATCGTCGCGCATCAAAGCGTGTACGAGCGGCTTGAGACCCTCCGTTCGCAGTATACAGATTTAGAGGCGGAATATATTAAGCTCGTTGAGCTCCAACTAGAGGCGTAGCAGGGTTTCACGGCTACGAACCGGCGCTCTCACAACATGTCATCGAGCACCTTTCCGAGATGCTCCAACGAAGCGGTTTTCACCGACTCATCGACCAAGGTAAAAACCTCCTGCATGAGGAATGGATCACGGCATTGCCACACAAGCCCGAACCGTCCCACACTCATCGAGTATGCAGTGCTTATATCGTTCTTCATGCACGCAACAGTCACGGTAAGGTTGTTAATCTCTGCGCGATACCCCTTGACACCGACATCGCCCTCCACGACCTGCCAATCTGCCGCGGTAGTCTCTCCCACAGCCTCCTTGATAGTCGCGGTGAGGCGCGCAACCGAATCATTAAAATCTCTCCTAAGCCCCTCCCGATGCTGCCTCACGATCAGCTCAATCTCAAGGTAGAGCTGCTCTGCGACCTCACCCTCCGCGAGCACCTGAGCAGCTTTTTCAATACCACCAGCGCCTCGGAAGGCTGGATCGAGGAGGGCTTTTGGTGACCACCCCCTACCTCGAAGCTCTATAAAAAACCGGGGTGAAGCCGCAGCAGAGAAACTATATCCACCGCCGAAGTAGTTGTTTGAAATGGGGGTCGAAGAGCGGAGCACGAGTGTGCCATTCTTTGTGTCTGTGAAGAAGACCTGCTCCCAGGTCTCCTGTGACCGAGCGAATCGACGACCTGTGTCGAGGGGCTCCCCCCCTTGCTCCCAACGCTCAGGAGCAGTGTTTGCCAGGGTGGAGCGTATCTTATCAAGAAGAGAAAGAGACCCCTTAAGTGCGGGGCGCTCTTCGGAATCGCTTTCCTCCACTCCGCCATTTTTTCTATCGTCGTTCATGGAAACTCCCTATCCCTGATTGTAACGCGCCGACCTCATGCGTTCAACGACTACCACGCCATAAGACGTAATCCCTATAGGTTATGCCCCCTGTCGGAACGTGTGTCGCCTTAATCGACGATATCACCGAGCGCGCTATACGGCATCGCGAGCTGGGTGGGGAGCCAAAACCTCACGGGGTTTGACCCCATCCATCTTTCCTACAACCCCCTCACGCTCCATCATCTCGATGATTCGAGCGGCTCTATTGTATCCAATCCTGAAGGTCCTCTGGATCATTGAGGTAGAAGCCTGTCCTTTTTCCAAAACGAGCTCAACCGCCTTGTCGTAAAACGGATCGAAATCCGCGTCCTCGCCTCCCTCTCCGTTACCACCTTGTCCGTTGGCGCTGCTTTCTTCCGCAAGAGCTTTCTCGCATGCCGCGATAATCGCCTCATCATACTGCGGAGGGCACTGCGCCTTCAGCGAGGTAACAACTTTCTGGACCTCGTGGTCTGATACAAAAGCTCCATGGACGCGCTTTAAAGGAACCGCGCCCGGCAACATGAAGAGCATATCGCCTTTTCCGAGAAGCTTTTCAGCCCCCATAGAATCGAGGATCGTGCGCGAGTCGATGCGACTGGTGACTCGAAAAGACAAGCGAGCCGGAAAGTTCGCTTTAATCAATCCGGTAATGACGTCCACAGATGGACGCTGAGTAGCCACAATAAGATGGATTCCCGCTGCTCGCGCCTTCTGCGCCAATCTCGTAATCAATTCTTCGATCTCTCGGCCGACCGTGAGCATGAGGTCAGCGAGCTCATCGATCACGATCACTAGCTTCGGCATCGGTCGAAGCTGCTCGGGAGCTGTAGGCTCAACTGTGACGCCCCCCTCCCCTTCACCTTCAGAGCTCCCCTCTTTGACATCGGTCTGCTGTTGAGAAAAGAGCTCTGTTTGAGCCATCGAGGGGTGATCGCCCGACACAATCTGATTGTATCCATCGATGTTGCGCACCCCAAACTTTTGCATGTAGCGGTAGCGGCGCTCCATCTCCTTGACCGCCCAACCGAGAACGGCCTTGGCCTGGCGGGCGTCAGTGACCACCGGCACACGAAGATGAGGGATGCCATCATAGATACTGAGCTCAAGCACCTTCGGGTCAATCAGTATCAACCCGAGCTCCGCCGGATGAGCTCGATACAGCAGACTTAACAGGATAGCGTTGATAGACACCGACTTACCGGTTCCGGTAGCTCCCGCCATCAAAAGGTGGGGCATCGACGCGACATCAACAACCACGGCTTCCCCATACGTATCCTTGCCGAGGGGAACACTCAGGATAGATTCACTCTGCCGTAAGGACTCACTCTCCAAACAATCTCTAAGCCTGACAACAGCTCGGTTTTTATTCGGAACTTCAATTCCAACGGTTCCTCGCTTGGGAATTGGGGCGATAATTCGGATACTACTCGCCCGAAGGCTCATCGCAAGGTCATCCTGCAACGCTGCGATGCGTCCCACCTTCACACCCGCGGCCGGTTCAAACTCAAAAAGAGTAATCACTGGGCCCGGATGAACCTGTGTCACTCGACCTGCGATGTTAAAATCGCGCAGTTTAGACTCGATCTGCTCAGCTTTCTCCCGAAGCTCCTCGTCATCCTCTCCAATCTCCTGCTCCTCCTCCTGGACCAGAAGCTTAAGATCAGGAGCAACATAATCATCGAACGCGGGGTGTTGAGATTCGCCCTCTCGCTCTACAACTTTTTTCTTCTTATCCGACGCGACCCTGAGGGGCCTCGGATTTGACGAGGCTTCCGGTGCTTTTGGCTTAACGATAATCGGGTCAGCCCGCTCGTAGACCGGCTCGCTCGGTGCGAGGCGCTCAGTCTCTCGCTCATTGCTGGCGCGCTCAACCTCTTCAACAACCTCATCTCCGTCCTCATCGCCAAGAATCCAGCCCTCGTCTTCGACGGCCTCCTCGTCTGCCGAATCATCCACGGGAGTTTGGTTTTTGCGCAGCTTGGGCTTCGGCATTCGAGCATCTTCTTCCTCACTCTCGTAAGGACCAGACGCGAAAAATAATTTACCTACGACGGGCACGGACATTTTGACCAGCCCGGCCACTAAACCAACCACAACTAATCCAGCCCTCGCGGCGAAGAGCGGGAGTTCAAGGAAAAGAACTGAGACACCGGAGCGAACGAGCCACCTAACACCCGACGCGATGTCCCCGAGCGACCGCTGAAGAACCACCGCGCAGCAGATGGCGCAGAGAAGCGCCGTGGCCACGAAAGTCCCTCCCACCCCGAGATGGGACTGTCCGAGCGAAGCTAGAGACCCCCCGATCGAGCCAGCCCACGAGGGCTTCACAACCGCGGCCACCAAAGCGGAAACGCAAAACACCAGGGCGATGCCAGAAGCCACCACCACCGGCGTTGAATAGAGGCGAATCCGCTCCTCGTCACCCTTCAGGGTTCGGAAAAAAGCCAGCCACATGAGGCCACCCACCGGCAGGAGGGAAACCGCCCCGAGGCTACCGACCAAAAGGGTGGCGATAATGTGCCCAGCAGGCCCCATGATATTGCTGGAAGGAGTGGTCGGCTGCCCTTGGGCAGCTACATAAACGTAGGAAAGGATACTGCACAGCAGAAAAAGCCCACTAGCGAGGAAGAGAAGCGAGACAAAGTCTCGTACCCAGCCACGCGGCCGCAAGGGCGCCTTGCCCACGGCGGCAGCAACCTTCGCCGACTTTTGAGTTTTCGCACGACTTGTAGTTCGTCGTTTTTGCGGTGCTGTCATGGTAACTGCTCTAGCATCAAGAATAAGCAAACACGGGTAGATCGTACCACTAAGATGCCGCTCCACCCAGAGGGAATCTGAGCCAAACAAAACATCTTTTTAGGTCACGGCGTAATCTTTCTACTTGCCAAACCCGTCGGCCTGAAATTGTGCATCCCTGCGGCTATTTAAATCCTGGAGAGATTGGGTAACGCCACGCCGGAAAATCTCTTGAGCCGTAATCCATCCCGCACCGCTTCCCTCTCTTCCGAGGCGGTCCCGTATCTTAAGCCAATTCTCAGCCAACCCCTCTTGCTGATACGCGTAGTAAGCCTGCCACACCGGCCTTCCGTTATTCCCAGTGTACACCGCCATTCGAAAGGCCACCCGGGCCGGGGTGCCTCCAACCGCCGAACCTTTAAGATCCTCCATGGCAACGATCTCGGTCTTCAACACACTGTCAGCTTCACCACTCGGCTTTTTACCATCCACCACCTTCATCGAGAGTGCCTCATTCGCGACCTCTCGGACGATTGAGAGGAGTCCATCTTCAGAGATACCGGACTGGGACACTCCGAGATAGGCGGGCCTTTCAATCCTCACGGAATTTACGAGAAGAAGTTTTTTAGCATCGTCCACGTGAACGGCTAAGGGAGAAACAACGATACCTCTTGCGGAGTGGTCGGAGCTTGACGCCTGACGATTCCCCTTTGAGACGCAGCCTGAGGACATAAGGATGAGAGCGCCCAGCATCGCGCCACCTACATACTGATACACCAAAACCCCCTTCGACCTCATACCGTCTATACTCCTTATCTGCGCACGCGCTACAACATTATAGGCGTACTGTCTTATCGTCTAGTGCTGAGGACGATACCCCACAACTACTACCTTAGACACCACAAAACATCCCCGGAAAGTCAAGTAACTGGGATTAAAAATGGGCCGAATCGTTTCCGCTTCCGTGGCAATCCTAAGGCGCAGAGATTGCGTGTGAATTCAAGTCGGATATGCGGACTCTCATACTCGCGAGATGGTGCGACTACGCGAGAAAGGAGATCCTATGTTCCCTCTTGATCTCACAAGGGAAAAGGCTTTAGGCTTCCCCCCACAAACACAAAACAGAACACGGGCACGCTCATTCAGAATGAGGCTCTTTACTTGGAAAGATGTACTATGACCACCAAAGCTACAGAAAAAATCATCGACGCTCTCACGCAACTCGTTGAGGGCTTCGCCGAGCTTCAAGAGAAGCTTGAGGAGGACTACGATCCCGATGTTGAGACCGAGTCTGATGATGACGACACTGAGAGCGACGAAGAGGAGGGTGCGACAGGTATCGAAGAGGCCATCGTGACGGAGATCAAAGCCGCAGTTGAGGCGGTAATCGAGAATGAGGACTGCGCTCCGGAGGATCTCGCGTCCATCGTATCCGCATTAACGGGAGCTCTCGAAGAGATCGACCCGGAGGTCTTCAGCCACGGTGAGGCTGAGGAGGACGAGGAAGAGGACGAAGAAGAGTACGAGGAAGAAGACGAGGACTTCGACGAGGACTACGACGAAGACGAAGATGACGAAGACGAGGACGAGGACGAGGAAGAAGAAGAAGAAGAAGAAGAAGAGGATGATGAGGACTAGATCCTAGCGTTTCTCCCTCGAAACAAAAAAGCCGGGTAGCGAAAGCTCCCGGCTTTTTTGTTGTCCGCAGTAGACGTCTACGTTGACGTGGACACAAGACGTGAGACGTGAGACGCAAGACGTGAGACGTGAGACGTAAGACGCAAGACGCAAGACGTGAGACGTGAGACGTAAGACGTAAGACGTAAGACGTGAGACGGAATACGTAAGACGTGAGACGCAAGACGCAAGACGTGAGACGTGAGACGTGAGACGTGAGACGTGAGACGTGAGACGTGAGACGTGAGACGTTCCCTACATTAGCTCGTTGGAGCAAGAGCTCATCATGCCAACGAGCTGCAAGGGGTACGCACAGACCACCCTACTCCGGCAAAAGCCGATACTCCGACCAATCGTTCATCGGAAACTTCTCCAGCGCCCGCGCAATATCGGCACGCGATACCGCGCGCACCTTTGCGATCGTCTCTGAGAGTGGGGTCGTCGTCCTTCGATAGTTCCATTCAAGCCCGAGCGACATAAGCCGTCCCATAGGCAACTCGCCATCGAGAACGATGCGAGAAACGATCTTCGCTTTAGCCCGCTCAAGATCCGCGTCGCTAAAATCCATCGGTCGACTGACGATGCCTCGAGCGATCGTTACCACCTCGTCGAGCTTCGATGGCGATGTGCTGACATACACCATGACGCACCCCGTTCCATCACGCTCATCACTATCGAAGCTGGCCGAATCAGCCAAACCTTTATCGACGAGCTCCCAGTACATCGCGGATCCAGAGGAGTCTCCAAGAATGTTCGAAAGAACAGAGAGCGCGAACCTCTCCTCGTCCTGAGCGCTCGCTCCTTTGGCCAGAAGAACCGCGTGAGAATGACTTAAATTCTTACGACGAAACTCCTTATAAACGCTCTTGCTGGTATGCCTGGAGACATCTCGGTCGACCTCGAAGTTCGTCCATTCACCGCACAACGCGCGCGCGTCACTGAGGAACTCCTCGACAGAGAAATTCCCGGAGGCGGCTAGGACGATGTTAGATGGCGAGTATCTTCGGTCGAAATATGCCTTCATCTCATCACGAGTCACCGCCGAGATCGATTCATCGCTCCCCAATACAGAATTGCCCGCCGGGTGACTACCAAAGTAATCCTTAAATGCATTCTCAAAAAGATAAAAGTGGGGGCGATCCCGATAGAGCGCGATCTCCTCAAGGATAACCTTCTTCTCCATGGTAAACTCCTCAGGATCGAGGGCTGGACGCAACATGTCGGAGAGTAGCTCCTGCATCGCCTTGAACTTTTCAGGGATAACCGTGGCGTAATAGACCGTGTTTTCCTCAGAGGTGAAGGCGTTTGCCTGGGCCCCAAGATTTCCCAGCTCAAGATTGATATCAAGGGCGGAACGGGTCAGTGTCCCCTTGAACATCATGTGCTCGAGAAAGTGTGACACTCCGGACTCACGGGCAGTTTCATCTCGCGCCCCAGTTCGAACGAAAAATCCTATACCAGCGCTCACGTTAGCCGGATTACTCTCCGCCAGTACCGTCAATCCATTAGGAAGAACCTCTTTGTGAACTCGTATCGCCATCGTTTTATCCCTCTCCTGTGAGTCCTTTTGGAACGCTCAATGCGTACTTTCCAAGCGTTAGTATGCTGCACGGTTTGAACGGATACGCGGCGAGGAACTCATCCACACTCGACACCGTCACCCTGTCGATCTCCGCGTTAATCTCAGAGAGCGGTCGCACCCTCTTTATCAGCCACCAATCCTGGGCATTAGAGCCAGCGCGAGCTCCCGGCGACTCCTCGCCCATAATCAGGGAAGCCTTGAGGTTCGTCCGGGCTCGCTCAAGCTCATCCTCAGACACGGTACCTTGTAGACCATGAAGCTCCTTCAGCAGAACATCGAGACTCTCTTGCGCGCGCTCGGGGGTCGTACCGACGTAGGCGGTCACCGTGCCGTAATCAATCGTCGAACCGTGGCGTGCGTACACGGAATAGCACAGGCCTCGTTTCTCCCGAACCTCAACGAAGAGACGTCCAAACATAGACGCACCCAACACGCTGACCGCGAGCTTACCGGCGTAGTATCCCTGTTGATTAAATCGCACCGATGGCGACGCGAAGACGATCTGCATCTGCGATGAATCCGAGTCGATGTGAAAGTACTCGTGTCTTGGCATCGCGCCGAATTGCGGAACCTTAACATCGTCCCCGCTCCAATCCCCAAAGAGGCTCTCTACCGTCTTGAGCACCTCAGAGGCCTTGACCTTACCCGCAATAGAGAGGATCGCCTGTCGTGGGCTAAAAAGCTTCCTCCATAAACCGTGCACCGTCGCGCGATCCGTCGCGCGAATACCGTCGGCATCACCGAGAGATGGGCGGTTGAAAGGCGCTGGATAGTACCGCTTGGATAATTCAACCATTGATCGACGAGCCGGATTGTCGCTGAGAGAGTCGATATCTTGCAGCAGGACGCTTTGGATGTTCGGTATCTCCTCCTCCGCGAGGTGTGGCTCACGGACCATGTATGACACAAGCTCCAAAGCCCGGGTCAACGAGTCACTCACGAGCGAACCGCTCATAGCGTATCGATCACTTCCAACCCCCTCTCCGTGCCGAATGCCGAGGTCATCGAAGGCCTCAGAGAGTTGTCTCGATGAGAGGGGGCCGGCGCCCCTCCCGATGAGGTCTCCTAGAATGAGACCCGCTCCTACTTTGCCTTCGGGATCGCACACGAGCCCACCAGGGATGAGCAGGTCATAGGACACTGACTCGACGTGCGGCATCTCCTCGATGAGTATCGAGAGTCCATTAGCTAATTGATGCGTTGTAATCATCGATTCCTCGTATCCCCCACAATATCGACCAGCGTAGTGTTCCGTGGCTCAGCGGCGTTAGAGAAGCTCTGATACATCCTCTCCAATTCCTCTCCCAGGAGCATACCCGTTCGCTTCTTAAATACCGCGTCCTTAATATCCGCCATAGTAATCGTTTCCGGAGCTCGCATGAGTAGAAGGGGCATATCGCGCCCGTCCCCACGCATGAGCATGCCAGATTGTTCCAGAGCATCGAGACTCGCCTTGAGGACCACGGAACTACATCCTAGCTTCTCGGCCAGCTCAAGCTCGTTCGGCACCTCCTCGCCCCGCTGAAACGCCCGAACGATGAGAACGAGTGACTGCACTGCTAATATCATAGCACCATCTCCCACCGCCATGAGGGAGCGCTTCCACAAGCTCCCTGACCGGGGCAGGTGTTGCGCCTGATACGATACCTCAGCCCCAAACAACACGATCGTCCACGAGATATATAACCAAAACAAGAAGATCGGCACCAAGGCGAAAGCCGCATAAACCCGCTCGTAACTGGCGAATCGAACGAGGTACACCGCGAACCAGTGCTTCGCCGCACCGAAGAGCAGCGCCGCCATGAAAGCCCCGAAACAGGCCGGTACAACCTTTACAGGGGCTTTGGGGACGAGGTAGTAAAGCGCTAAAAAAGCCAGAAAATCGATGAAGACAGGCAACATCTCCTCGTATGCTCTATTGATAGCGCCGAGGCCGGCGAAGAACGTATCGACCTTCGCTGAGGTATAGTACCCGGAGATCGCGAAGAACGGCATGAGAACAATGATTGCGCAGAAGATGGCGAGACGATCCGTTATCGGTCTCGGCTGGTAGACCTGCCACACCTGATTCAGGGTGTACTCGATCGAATTGAGCAGCAAAACGGAAGTCACCACCAAGGTAAGCAACACGAGGAAGTTGAGGGTGCGTATATTTTCACTAAACTGCTGCACGTAGGGCAGGAGCTCCTGCAACACCGAGGTGCCGGGAACAAACTGTTTGAAGAGAAACTTTTGGACCTCGGCCATCCGGTCAGGATCTTGGAGAAACACCGCGAGCACGCCGAAGCATAGTGCGGTGAGAGGAACGAGTGAGAGGAGCGATGAGTAGGCCAACGACGCTGCGCGGGAAAACCCGTTATCCCAATAGAATCGGTCACACGAGGAGATAAACACTCGGGTCAACCATCGGAGCTCTCCGAAAAACGCGATAGCGCGTGAACGAATCGAGGCAACGAGCGACGTTGATGGATGGGAAATTTTTGGGTTCATCGAACTGTGTGCCATGAGCCCTACTATCACCGCCTGTCCAGCAAAGCTCAATACACTCACTTATGATGCTGACTTTTCAGCGATTTTTTCGGCATTCGATCAAAAACAACAGAAACATCGCAA
>JAIXQT010000132.1 GCA_027485595.1 Pseudomonadota bacterium
GCAGGTGTCTACCGTTTCGACGGCTTTAACGCCCGCCGAAACAACACCGGTATGCCCTACCATGTCGCAGTTCGCGAAGTTTACCACGATGAGGTCGTACGTGCCGGAACGAATCCCCTCAACAACGAGCTCAGTGACACCAGCTGCACTCATCTCAGGCTTAAGATCGTAGGTCTTCACGTCCCGAGGAGATGGAACCATCTTCCGGTCCTCACCGTCGTACGGTGTTTCAATACCGCCATTTAGGAAGTAGGTAACATGAGGATACTTCTCCGTCTCCGCTACGCGAAGTTGTTTCTTCCCCGCTGCGGCTACCGCCTCACCGAGGTGATTCTTGATATCCAACTGAGCGAACAGGAAGGGAAGATGAAGGGTATGGTCGTAGTCGGTGAAACACAGAATTCGCGACGTGGGCAACACGGGGGCTGTTCGAGCGAATCCATCGAACTTCTCGGCGCAGAGAGCCGCGACGATCTCCCTCATTCGATCCTCACGGAAGTTGAAGAATACGAGCCCATCCGTCGCTTCTAATGAGAGAGCTGAGGTAACCGCGGGCTCGAGGAACTCATCCGTAGTGCCTTGAGCGTAGCTCTCCGCGATGTACGAAATCAGGTCCGAAGTTTCGGTTCCCTTGCCGAGGGCGATAGCGTCATACGCAACCTGGACTCGCTCCCAGCGCTTGTCACGATCCATCGCGAAGAATCGCCCACACACCGATGCGACAGAGCAACGAGGATATCCCTGTAAGAAGGTGAGAAGGTCGGCGAGATCGCTCTTGAACGCTGTTGGAGATACATCCCGACCGTCGCTGATAAGATGCAAAGCGATGTGAGAGCTCTTGTTGTCCTCAACAAGGCGTTTAACGAAGAGCTTCATGTGCTCAAGGTGAGAGTGAACACCGCCGCTGCTGTAGAGTCCTACGACGTGGATCGTCTTGGCGGAATCGGTCGTCTTGATGAACGAGGTATACTCTCGAGACTCTTGTAGGAAGTTGCCCTGGAAGGCTCGACTAATCCTCAGGAGCCACTGCTCAACCACACGACCAGCGCCGATATTGAGATGTCCCACCTCGGAGTTCCCCATCTGTCCATCGGGAAGTCCAACCTGTTCTCCGAAGGTGGTCAGTGTCGCGTTGGGATAGCTGTGTAAGAGCCCATCAATGATCGGCTTTTTGGCTTGAGCGATGGCGTTTCCCTCTGTTACGGGGTTGAGGCCGAATCCATCGAGAATGCAGAGAAGGGTAGGGGCTTTCATACGTTTTTCTTCCTATTCGTTTGGCTACGGCGTCGAGAGTGCCGGGGAGGGCTCACCTCTATCAGATACTAGTGGTCTCTTTCCAGTCTGCGCGGCCGGAAGAGTTGGCTCTACGAGTGATTCCCATAGGCTAGCGGTATCTTTGGAGAGCCCGAGGCGAGCCAGGCAGAGCCCCATAAGGTGAGTTCTCGTTTGAGTTTGGCCTGCGGAAAGGGAGACCTTTTCTTTCTCCGCGAGTGTGGAGAGGTTCTCAAGGAGGTCGCGCGCGTCCCCGGCGCGATTCACCGCCAGGAGTGTTTTCGCCACAACGAACTCGGCGTCGATCCTCTTAGCGCCGTGAATCCCCTGGGTCGCGCTTCGGGCGGCGGCGAGGGCGCGCTCAGCGCGACGGCTCACATCTCCCGGAGCGGAGCGCAGCCATAGATCGATAATCGCATCCCACTTCGATAGGTCTCCCTCACATAACTTCGCCCCTTTTACGAGCAGCTCGGCTCCCTCCTCCAGGCGTCCTCGTGCGATCTCAAGTTGAGCGAGTCGCTCGAGAGCGGGGATATAGGTGGGATGCTTCTTCACAAATAATGTGAGGGTTTCGCGAAGTGAGTTCTCGTTCTCAACAGATCTAACGAGTTGTTCGAAAGAGATGCGGGTCTTCGCCGCGATCATCTCTTCGGAAACGTGACCGATCTTCTCAAGCGCGCGTTGGTAATCCATAGCGTCGTCCATTCGACCGAGTTCCTCTGCAATGTTTCGCGCAAGCTCAAGGGCTCTTCTGGTGGGCGCCTCGTGGACAATCATCGCGAGGTTATCCTTCGCGGCGGTGTTGTTGCCGAGTTTGCGGTTGAGTTCGGCTGCTTTGAAGAGGACCGCAGCGTTCATGTGATTGCTCGCTCGCATAGCGTCGAGAACTTTAAGCGCCTCCCGACAATCTCCGAGCTTTTCAACGCAGGTCGCGAGCTCAACTCGAGCGATTGTGTTCTCCGGATCCTGGTGAAGGATCTGCTCCCAAATCGCTCGTGCTGCCCCCCATTCTTCGCTCGCCATGAAGCTTCGAGCCTTCAGGAAGAGCTCGAAGAAGAGTTGGTGGGAACGAGCGGCCGATCGAAGCTTTCGCTCTCGCAAATAGCTCTTGAATCCGAAGAAGAGCGCTACCACCGAAGCTACGAGGCACCCGATGAAGAACACGCCCAGGTAGATAACACCGGCATATGTTGTGAGGGTAACGTCTGGCCCGATTTTAATGGTGGCTGTCTCTGAGTTGGTGAGGGTGATGTAGAGGGTGACGGCGATAAGGAGGGCTAGAGCGATGAGTCGATTGAATTGACGCAGCATGCGGAGGGTCCTCAAACATTCGTTTCGCCCATCCTACCTTGCGCCTCTTTTCCATGTACATACACAGGTCGCATCAAATACCGAGTTTACCCGAAGTTCCTTTTATAAAGCCGTGCACGTGAACGTAACCGTGCGCGTCCCCGAAATAAAAGTGAATAGTTGAGGTGCCATGCAAATTCCCGCGTACCTCCCAAGAGCCCCCCTCCCCAAAACAAAACCCCACTACCGTATCTCTACAGTAGTGGGGTCTCGTTGAGGCCTGAGCCTTGGCCTACACGTTGGAGGCTACCGCGGCTGTCTCTGTATCGGTCTCGTTCTCTGGCTCTGTCTCCGTGAGGCGAGAGCTCTTTGAGCTCGATCCTGACGTCGAGCGCCGAACGATAACCGGGGAGTTAATGAGCAGGGTCGTTGTATCAGCGAGGCGGTGGTACTTGATATCGAAGCCTTCCTTGTCGATCACGAAGTACTTCTCGATGACCTTAACCATCTCCTCTCGGAAACCTGCCATCTCCTCGTTTGTAAGCCCTGTTCGGTCCTGAACAAGAACGAAGTGAAGTCGGCTCTTTGCTGTTTCTTTGCTTTCGTTGCTCTCGCCAAAGAGCTTTTTCTTGAGCGCGTTAAACACGATTTGAAACTCCCTCAGTTGTCGGAAAAACTTCGTTTCCGTTTGAACTAACTGTTACGTAACTCTAACTGTAAATAAACAACCCGTACAGATGAAAACCGCTATGCGTTCACACCAAGTTTACGGCCAATGCGGCTCCAGAGAGATCCAGAGTCAAAAGTTGGAACCGGAACCTGCTCGCCACACACTCGCGCAGCGATACGGGTAAACGCTTGCCCTGCCTTTGATTTCTGGTTGTATACGACCGGCTCTCCGCAGTTTGCGGCCGAGATTATCTGGTCGTCTCGCTCTACGACGCCGATGATCTCAATACCCAAGATGTCCTGGACATCTCGAACTGAAAGCATGTCACCGCGGCGAACCATCTCGAAGTCGATGCGGTTGATGATGAGCTTAGCCTCGATCCCCTTCGACGAGAGGAGTCCGACCACGCGGTCAGCGTCACGGATAGCGGATACCTCTGGAGTTGTCACCACGATAGCTGACTCAGCACCAGCGCACGCGTTGCGGAAGCCCTGCTCGATGCCGGCTGGGGAATCCACGAGGACGTAGTGAAACTCACGTCGGAACTGCTCAAGCACGTACCGAATCTCTGCCTCATCGACGACATCCTTATCGTCCGTTTGAGAAGCTGGTAAGAGGTAGAGATTGTTTGACTTCTTGGACTTGATGATAGCTTGGGCCGGTTTGCAGATCTTCTTCGCCACATCCACGACGTTGAAGACGATGCGGTTCTCAAGACCAAGCATCATGTCAAGGTTGCGGAGACCGATGTCGGCGTCGACAACAAGTACCCGTTGACCACGGAGGGCAAGAGCCGCGCCGAGGCTAGCGGTAGTCGTTGTTTTTCCAACTCCACCTTTTCCGGAGGTAATTACGATTACCTCGCCGAGGTCCTTCTTTCCTGCGTTCTCTCTTCGCGTATTCATCGATTACTCCCTTCTACGTGCCCAAACAGTTCGTGATTGGTAAGGTTCTACAATAATAAGATTTCCCTCGACTCGGGCGATCTCTGGAATGCCACCGCGAGGGGTGCTCTCGTAATTCTCGGATCCCGCTCCGCGAGAGATGACGAGGCCGATACGAAGCTGCGTTGGCTGGAGATTGAGGCTGAAGATTACTCGACCTCCGCCGCTTTCATCATAAGCGCCAGCGTGGGCGATTCCACGTAGCGTGCCCAAGATAACGATATCACCACCAGCGATTACCTCGGCTCCGGAATTCACATCTCCGAAGACGACGATAGAGTGTTCGGTTTCAACCTTCTGTCCAGAGCGAAGGGTGCCATAAATAATGCGGGTATCTGGCTCGTCCCACAGCATAGAGTTAGCAGCGACACTTGAGCGGCTTTCGATGCTATCCATGCCATCGAAGAGGCTCACATTTCTCTCGGGGGCTGGTGCAGTAATTCGGGTTTGCGAGCTCGTTCGTTGACCAGCGAACATAGAGGTGCTGCTCTCACTTGTCGGCGTCTTAGCGGCGCCTCCCCTGAGTTTGGAGCTTCGAACGGATACCTTAAATTCGGAAGCCAGAAGAGCAGTAAGATCGTGGACGAGGTCATCGCTTGGCTTACGACCGACCCACTCAAAGGCCACGTCATTTCCTTGGAGAAATGAGCGGCGCGATTCAAGGAAGTCACGAACCGCAACGGTCAGGTCGTGCTCTTGTACTCGTCCGTCGACTCGAAGAACGAGTCCCTCAGCGGTGCCACGAGCGGTGATGACGCTACTGCGGGCTTCCCCCTCGTGGTCGTCAACTTTTAAGGGAGAGGTTGAGATTCCTAAACCCGCTATCCCCACATTTTCAAGGGGGGAGGCTCCGGCCTCACATCCCACATTGTCGTCATCGTTGAACGAACCAGTCATAATACTCCAAGAAGCAAGAGGGCGGCATTCTAGTGCCGGGATATGAAAAAATCCAGGATAAAAACCGCGCTGAAAAATTCCGACGCGCCCTGAAATGTATTTCATAACGAGTCTCTCGTTGGCCGTGTGCCATGTATGAGATATTTCACGAATGCTCGCAAAAAACCCCGATGACACATTCCGTGAATCGAGTTACTTTAAGCGACTTATACCAAAGCGACGATCCTAACGTCAACAAACAAGTTTTGAAAAACCTTGCCGCCGTGAAAAAGAAATCGCGTGTTTTGTTCAAAAAACGCTCGACTTGCTCTTTACTTTTGCGCGCGCCTTGAGATGTGTTTCGGGCGAGGGAGAAACGGCGGTCGAACGACTGATCATTCGTCGTGTGTTCTCGTCACGTCCGTGGCATAGTTGAGACCGCATGTCTTCACGATTGGCGTCATTTATTAGCAGTGGGTTCGGAAGTGGGTACGCGCCACAAGCGCCTGGAACGTGTGGCACAGTGGCCGCCGCCGTTGTGTGGATTGGAATGTCGTGGGCCGGTGCGCTCTCCTCTCCGCTGACGCACATCGCGTTCGCGGTCCTCATAATACTTCTGGGAATGGGCGCAATTCGATTGAGTTTAGCTGGACTCTCCGCCAAGGATCCCCAGTGGATCGTGATCGATGAGTGGGCGGGGTTGTTTGTCGCCCTTATTGGAGCGGATTCAACAGCTCTCTGGCAGGTTCTCCTCGCCGTGGTCCTCTTTCGGTTCTTCGATATCTCAAAAGTGGGCCCGATCCGTGTGGCTGAACGACTTCCGGGTGCCGTTGGAATTATGGCCGATGATGTTGTGGCGGGGGCTTTCGCGCTGCTTGGAATGGTCGCCGCGAGGTATGTTCTGTGATGAATGCTATCGGTTTTGTGAGGCGAGTTCGTCGGTCGTTGCTCGCGTGCGCGGCTGTGCTCGTGACGGGCGCCGCAGCGTGCTCTCCTGGATATGTTCTTCGCGGTGCATATGAGCAGAGCAAGATACTCCTCGCTCGTCGGGATATCTCCAGTGTTATCGAGGACCCGTCTACCTCACCGGACAATCGGGAGAAGCTGCGTGTGGTCCTTGAAGCGCGCGAGTTCTCTGAGCGAATAGGGCTCAATCCCGGGGGGTCGTTTAAGAGCTTCGCCGAGGTTTCTCGTGATCCCCTTGCGTGGGTTGTAGTTGCTTCTCGGCGAGACGCCTTTGCGATGTATACGTGGTGGTTTCCGATAGTTGGTGCCGTGCCCTACAAGGGGTTCTTCGATAAAGGCGACGCTGAGGCGCAAGTAAAGGAGCTTCAAGGCCATGGATTCGAGGCGTCTATGCGAGGCACCGAGGCTTTTAGTACCCTCGGGTGGTTTGACGATCCAGTGGTTTCAACAACCCTCAAGAATGCCCCAAGCCGAATCGCGAACACCGTGATTCACGAGAGTGTGCATACCACTGTATGGATACCGGGCAGCGTTCCCTTTAATGAAAGTCTGGCTAATTTTGTCGGGTCACAGGGGGCTGTCGCCCTCTTCTCGGAGAGAGTGAAGCGGTGCCGTGAGATGGGGCAGTCGTGTGGGGATGATGAGAAGCGGCTCGCAGCAGCGCAAAGGGAGTACGCGTTTCAATTTGAGCTTGCGGAGTTAGTGGAAACCCTCTTCGCGTCACTTGAGACACTCTACAATAATCCAGGCCTGACATCTGAGGAGAAGATCGCGCAACGAGGAAAGGTCTTCGACTCTATAATGCAACCGTTCCGTCAGCGGTTCCCAAACCTTCAGATCCTCAAAGAGGTGAATAACGCGGACATCATTCAATTGAAGCTCTATCTGTCGAATATCTGGTTGTTTCGAGAACTCTTCATTCGACGCGACCAAGATTGGGGAGCCTTTATGAACGCCATCCGGGAAGTTCAGAAAAAAATGGAAGATGAGAATTCCTCGGACCCTTTCGCGCTACTTCAAGACATTGTACGAAGGTAAACAAAATCGGAGGGTCAGCATGACTTCATTCGCGGATCGACTTCAAGCATCAATTCTTTCCTCGCAGAGCGCGCTTGTCGCAGGATGCGACCCCGTACTTGAGAAGCTACCTGCCTTCTTGCTCGACGAGGCGCAACGAACGACGAAGAGTGATAGTGAGTTCGTTGAAAGGGCGCTCTCTCGATTTGGCGAGATATTTCTCTCAGCGGTTACGGGAAAGGTCGCCGCCATCAAACCGAACATCGCCTTCTTCGAACAGTATGGATTGCCCGGATTACACGCGTTCAAACGTCTCTGTGATTCTATTCGAGTGGCGCGCGTGCCGCTTATTATTGACGCGAAGCGCGGGGATATCGGTTCAACGGCCGCTGCTTACAGCGCCGCGTTTATCAGCGGGGTAACGATTCGTGGTTCTCGACACGTCGCGTTTGAGTGTGATGCTCTCACGATCAATCCGTTCCTTGGCTTCGACACGCTAGAGCCCTTCGTCTCTGATTGTGAAGAGTACGGCAAAGGTCTTTTTATCCTCCTACAAACCTCAAATCCTGGAGCGAAGGATATTCAGGGATTAGAGAGCGAAGGGAAAACGGTGAGTGGTCACGTGGCTGAGTGGCTCGCCGCAAACGCCTCCCGCCTCGAAGGGGAGTGTGGGTTCTCCGGTTTAGGAGCGGTTGTTGGCGCCTCATATCCTGAGGAAGCCCGAGCCCTCAGAGCGGCACTTCCCTCAACGTTCTTTTTGATGCCCGGTTTTGGTGCGCAAGGGGCTGGAGCGGATGACGCGACAGCGGGATTCGCAGAGCGTAACGGTTCTCGAGGTGGCGCGCTTGTAAACGTATCGCGTGGGTTGCTCGAAGGGAGCTCGGATAGTGAGATATCGCTTGAACAGCTTATCTGGTCCAACGTCGAAAAGTTCAACGGTCAGTTGCGACGCGCGCTGGCGTAACCTTCGCTACTCCCCACCATACTAGTGGCTCCGGTAGCATGAGGCCGTGAGGAACTCTATCAGGGTGGTGAAAAATGATTTCCTGTTGCGCATTTCGATGGTTTGGCTCCAACCTCGTTGGAGCCAACGAAAAAATCCTCAACGTATCTTCGTGGATACGCCTCCGGTTTTTTCGTCGTCTCCGCCCCGTTTCGCCGAAACCCTCACAATGCTCACGACGGAACCATTTTTCACCACCCTGCTATACGTATCAGCGGGTTGCGCAGGATTTGGCCGGTAGTCGCGAGGCCGCGATGATCCAGTAGTGGTGAAGCAGGAATAAGAACCTCGAAAGGGGTACTATCTCCCCTATGCTACCACTCTCCTCAGGAGGGCCGAACGCCCCACGAAAGCCAGGCGAAAACGCCGTACACCAGAAGCCCTCTCAGGGCGATCTCTTCGGCGATCTCTTTGGACCGAACGGGGGCGCTCTCTCTGCGGCGGAGGTTGAGGCCCTTGTTGTTCCGCCCGGATCGGATCGCTGGGAGCCAGTCCGTGGTGCCGTCTTGCCGGCAGGTGCGGATCCCCTCGTCGGGCGCGCGCGACAGAGCTTTCCCTCGCTCTCAGAGGATCAGGTTCTTGCGCTGCGAAGTGTATCTGCGTTTATCCGTTGCGCGGACCCGGGCGCTCCACGTGTGTTCGTGGTCGCTGGATACGCCGGAGTTGGAAAGACCACACTTATGGGTCCGATAGCGGAGTGGTGCAAAGAGAGCATCCTATCGTTTCACCTCCTAGCCTTCACTAACAGCGCGGTGGATACCGCTCGCGTGAGGAGCCCTCATGTATTCACAAAAGATAACGCTCGCACACTTCACTCTACCCTGTACGGAGCTCCTAAGAACGGGAGCTTCTCTATCGGCGCTCCACGGCGTGGAAGTCTTGAGGGGGCGCGGGTTGTGTTTGTGGATGAGGCATCGCTTGTGCCATCGGCGGTGATGAGGGATCTCATCGCGGTCGCGCACCGCAAGGGGATCAAGGTTGTTATCTTTGGTGATCCCTTTCAGCTGGGCGCGGTTGAAGGGAGCGATTTGCGCCCTTTTGAGCCCCTCAAAACTCCCCACGTGGCGATGCGTAGGGTGGTGCGTCAGGGGGCGGACTCTGGAGTTTTGCGGCTTGCGACCACGATTCGTGAGGGAGGCAGGGCATGTGCCCCAACGGAGCGGCTTCCTGACGCTCTGCCAGGTCGAGCGGAGGAGGGGGCATGGCGATTTCCCCGAGCTGACGGTGGGGCACTCGATCTCTTAGTGGCGTTATGGAAGCGGAACCCCGGTGGGGTTGCCGCAATTGTTGGGGGCAATAAAGAGCGGGTCACGCTCAACGCGGCGGCACGGGAACGGCTGCGCCCAGATCGTGACGGTCCCCTCTCGGCTCACGAGCCTCTCATGGTGCTCGGAAACACTCACGAGCTCTCTAACGGTGCGCGGATTATGGCGCCGGAGTGGGTGCGACATTCTGAGGTGCACAACATCACCTTCAAGCGTTTCGATGAGGGATTTCATCGCGAGGTTGAGGAGCAGGCGTTTGTGATCATCTCCCTCGAGCCTGACCCGGAGACGAATAGGCGCAGAAAGCTGGTGCTCTTCCCAGAAACCCTTGCGCCCTCGATTGCGCTTATGCCCCTTGTGCTCGCGCAAAAGCTTCCTGAGCTTGAGCGTAGAAAGCTAGAGGCCTGGTGTCGTGACGCAATTCCAGTGACTCCCTACTACGTTGGTACCTGTCACAAAGCCCAAGGGAAGGAGTGGGAGGAGGTCGTTGTCATCCCACCGGGCGCAGACTCAATACTACGCAGAGACCCAACTGCCCTCGGCCGATGGGCGTACACCGCATTTACTCGCGCAAAGATGAGAGTGTACTGCGAAGTGTCCCCTCGGTGAACGCCATCCATTTTGTTACGCGAGATTCTGGACCGTGCCCCCACGTAGGTGTGTCGCTAGGCACGGTACGAGGGTGTTGTATCCGCTGGGACCCCAAGGTTTGACATTCCCTCTCCCGTCACGCACGATGGATATCCCATGGGTATTCTTCCTCCTGGCTCCACAAAAGCCGCACCACCTTCATCTCTAGACGCACCGGTAGGCTCTCTCGTTCAGTACGATGACGACGGAGGCATCCTGCTCGGAGTTATAACCGGCGCGAAGCGGGATAAGTTCACCGTGCTCAATGTGAGAGGTCGAGAGGTTGAGCTCGCTCGCCCACGTCTCTACCGATTGCCAAGTGGAACGAGCGTCTCCGGCGCAAGTGTGAGCGCGAAGACTGAAGCGCTCAACGGTATCTCCAAAAACATTGAGCGTGAAGCGTCGGACCTCAATGTTGAGGAGCTGTGGTCGTTCGTGCACGAGGAGTGCCGAATCTATACAGTGACCGAGTTATGTCAAAACTATTTTGGCTCTGACACCCCCGAAAAACATGCTGGACTGCGCATCGCCCTGATCAAGGAGAGGGTGCACTTTAAGCGAGACAAGGATGGCTTTGAGCCACGTTCAGCCCACGTGGTAAGCGAACTTCGAATTGCCGAAGAGGCAAAAAAACGAAAGGTAACCGCGCGCGAGTCTACCGTTGCCTGTGTTGTTCAACGCTCCAAGGATCCCGCTGCTGTGATTCCTCACGAGTTAGAGGAGAATTTCGCTCTTATGGGTGAGGTCGCCGCTGGTGTTGCGCACACCGACCAATCCCGCCAGAAGGAGGGGAAGGAGCTCACGCATCTTTGTGCTCAGGCGCTTAAACTTTCAGAGAACGCTCCGATCGAAAAGCAAGCCTTCGACGTCCTGCTCAAGAGTGGATACTTCACGAAGGATTCAAATCTATCCTTTATTCGTCACGATATTCCAGCGCGCTACTCTCGGGAAGCTCTTGAGGAGGCCGAAACGTTCGTAGTTCCTTCGACGCTCGCCGACTTTCCTGAGGAGGAGCGGCGCTTGCGGGCAGATTTTACGAGGAAGCACACCTTCACCATCGATGATATCTCAACCCAGGACATGGATGACGCCATCTCGATGGAGCGGACCCCTGATGGATACGAGTTGGGGATTCACATCACGGATGTGGCGTGGGCGCTTGCTCCGGAAAGCGCGCTCGATAGGGAGGCTCGTCGTCGCGCCACCTCGTTGTATTGTGCGGATCAGACTGTAAATATGTTGCCGCGTATCCTGTCGGATATGAAGTTAAGCCTCCGACAGGGGGAGGTGCGGCCGTCCATCTCAGTTGTTGCCCAGCTCTCGGAACACTTTGAGATCCGTGAATGGACGGTGACCCCCTCTTTTATCCGTGTCGCGCAGCGGTACACCTATGATGATGTCGACCTCCTGTTAGAGCATGAGGACGAGACCCTCATGCGGGTCTACCACGCCGCGACCGCGTGCGAGGAGGAACGTATACGCAAGGGCGCGGTCAGGGTACATCGGCGCGAGGTCGTTCCTTTTGTGGAGGATGATGGATCTATTCGCCTCTTGGAGATAGATGAGGAGAGCCCCGCTCGTTCGCTTGTCGCCGAGTTGATGGTGCTCGCGAACTCGCTCATGGCGCAGTTTGCGGTACAGCATAACCTCCCCGTTATTTTTCGAGGCCAGGAGCGGCCCGATGAGAACGCTCGTCAGGCGTTAGTCGATGTCCCGGAGGGGCCAGCCAAGGATTTCACCGCCCGAACAAAACTCAAGAAATCAACTATGTCGTTTGAGCCGCACTATCACGCTGGACTTGGACTCGACGCGTACATCCAAGCGACATCGCCGATTAGAAGGTACTTGGATCTGTGTCACCAGCGGCAGTTTCTCTCGTTTTTTAAGCGCCAACAGCCGTGGATGTCGAAGTCTGAGTTCGAGCCAGTAGCATCGGAGGTTGAGGTTCACCTCAACGCCGCTAATCTGGCAAGTCGGGAGACCAAACGGTATTGGCTGCTTCGGTACCTTGAGCAGCGCGGTCGGGGCTCTGTCATTACAGGAACCGTTGTGCGTCTCGACACAAAGTCCCCATTAGTCGAGCTTGATGAGATCTACATCACAGTATTTGTCAAAACGACCAGGCCTGTTCGCATGGGAGAGCAGATCTCGATGAAGGTGGTTACTGTCGATCCTCACGGGGACTACGTTCGATTAGAGGCTGTGGCGTAACGATTGCCGACATCATGAGCTGTCCGTCATACACGCCTCACCGGGTAGTGATATCCTTGCTCACTATGTATCATCACTATCCCTCACGAGAGGCCGCCGGCCAGGTCCTCGCGGATCTCCTCGCGCGGCATCCCTTCCTCTCACATCCAGTTGTCGTGGCGCTTCCTCGGGGAGGGGTACCTCTTGGTTTTGAGGTAGCCAGAAGACTTCATGCACCCCTTGATCTCCTCGTGGTGAGAAAGATAGGAGCCCCCGGTCACGCTGAGTTAGCGTGTGGCGCGTTCATACTGGGTGGAGAGGTCGTCTGGAATACCAGCGTTATGAAGGCCTTGAAGGTTACGCGCGAAGATCTTGAGGAAACCTATCAAGACGAGGTCGATGAGGCTAAGCAACGAGAGCAGGCGCTGAGGGCGCCGGATAGCCCACCTATCCCTCTCGCCGGCAGGTCCGTTGTCATCGTGGATGACGGACTCGCGACGGGCGCGACTATGAAGGCCGCATTTCACGGCGTGCAACGCCAGAATCCACGCGAGGTCGTTGTCGCAATACCCGTTGGTCCACAGTCTACATGCCGAGAGCTGGAGAAGATGGGGGCATCGCTCGTATGTGACCAGCGTGTAGACGACGCGCATTTCTCAAGTGTGGGTCAATGGTATTCCGAATTTCCTCAAGTGCCGACAGAGGAGTGTCGGGAGTTGCTTCTACGAAGTCGGCGAGACCAACGCAGCGAAGGTGCCTCTATCGCCTCATAGGATGGAGCCGATTATGCGTGGATGAAGAGAGAGCAGTAGCGACAGTAATAACCATTCAAAAAAACCTTGGAACGAGGGAGCGCAGGATAGAGTTATATCACTGCGCTCCCTTCATTCTTGTGGTGTATCAAAGACCGAGGAAGTCTGGGCGCTCGATAGCGAGACGCACAGTTTTGATGATATCGGCTTGATAGTATCGTAGCATGCAGTTCATGATCAGGGTCGAACTCAAGTAGGACATAGACAGCATACAGGCAAGAGCATCTCGTTTGAGGATGAATCTTGCGAGTATGGCTATCACGCCAATTGAGTAGTAACCCGGATGTGCTGTCAGCATGAGCTGCATCACGCCGGGGATCACACACAGCGCGACGGATATCAAAGCAATCCAAGCTAGCATAGCAAGCTTGACACGGTTGCTCAGTTCCGTAGGCATCGGTAGTAGCGAGACTACCGTGAGTGTTACTCCAAACGCGAAGAGCGCATACGACAACATTACGATTGCATAGGTCAGGTTAAGGGTCATGTTATATAGTGTTTGATCTCGGGGACCGCCGTGCTCGGATGACATTCGTGTCATCCGTGACGGTCTGGGCAAGATCGAACAGCACACCGTGGTGTGCTCTACCGATCTTGCCCACTTCGGGATCGTTCACCGAACAAAAACGCTTTTTGTCGCTACCGCTCCTCGCTTGCTTCATCTGACGCAACCAAGGAGCGGTATTGGATTCCTTCTACCCGTATAGAGCTGTGGTCTTATGTTATGACCAGCTCCTAACCATTTGTGTCTTTGAGCGATCGGTTTAGTTCAAAAAAGACGAGATGTTGGGTGGTTACTGGGCTTAAAGAGGTCTCATCTGTGAACCCGTGGAACCTCAGGGCGCAAAAAAGGAGAGCCCCGGGCCCTCCTCATATCAGCATTAATCAAGACGTTAGCCCTGCCAGGATGGTGAATAATGATTTCCTGTTACGCATTCCGGTAATGCGACTGCACCTTCGTTGAAGCCGCCACAATATCCTCAACGTATCTGGGTGGATACGCCCCGTCGTCTCCGCGTTGTTTCGTTAAAATACCCGAAATGCTCACGACAGAACCTTTGTTCACCAGTGTGTTAGTGAATCGCCACTTCGCCAGGCAGTTCTTCCTCCGAATCGGTGCACTCGACCTCTTCGCCGTTAAGCTCTTTGCAAAGGTCCGATATCATCTCGAAGGCTTTGGCGAGAGAGTTCATCTCGTCGCAGGTAATTTCAAGCATCTCGAAAGCTAACTCCTCGTCGGTCAGTTCTGGCACATCCTTTCTCTCTTTTGCCATGATCTCTCCTCGGCGAATTGTTTGGATGAGGTAATGCACAACCTGTTCCAAATGGTACGTCGGTCGGACGGTCAAGAAACTTGAGAGAAAGGTTTGAAAATAACGAATTCCTAGGGGGTTAGATCGGCGGTGTGGGGCGGGGCATGGCGGATCCGTGACGCCGGTAGGCAGAAATGACTAGCCCTTGGCATGCATGAGGGAAAACGGTGACCGCGCCCCCCCTCTCAAGGGGCGGGCTTTGGGTATACAAGGTGTTGATTTCACGCCCTCGCCGGAGCGCTTCAGCTCGGGGACTGCCGCTCCTCGCTATCGGCTCGGCGAGTGACGACCGTTTGCCCCGGCTCCTCATGAATCATGGCGTACCCGCCGAGGTCCGACCTAAATGAAGGTTCAGCGACGGTGCACCCAGCTACCAGAGATAATCCCACCAGGCATGCAAGTAATCTTACTATACGTCTCATAAAGGCTCTCTATCTCTTTAGCCTGATCCTACCTCTGTGAGTTATGCGGGTTGAATGAAAAAATGTTGCCTCTAAGGATTTCCGGTACGAGATTCCCGTTGTTTTTTAAACAAATCCGAGCGCGTAGGGAGTTCTCGTAAGGAGTATGTGCCTCGCTTCCTTAACTATCGAGTCTACCGATTGTGTGGTACCGTCTGCTCACCGTGAACACTTCAGTCATCTCCTGCCAATCCTTGACCAAGGAGTATCTCTCCACCCGTAAAGAGCCTGGGCTCCTGGGAACTCTGCGCTCGTTTGTATCCCCACATCGGGTAACGGTAAGAGCCGTGCAGGATTTTAATCTTGAGGTTGGAACGGGTGAGATCGTTGGGCTCCTCGGGCCGAATGGAGCCGGCAAGACTACACTGATTAAGATGTTGACGGGGATCGTTGCTCCCAGTCATGGGATCGCGCGTGTGCTTGGCTACGAGCCCTTTCGGCGACCGAAAGATTTTCGCAGACGGATCTCGTTGGTCATGGGCCAGAAAACGCAGCTATGGTTGGACATCCCCGCCTACGACTCGTTTCAGCTCCTTCAGCGGTACTACGAGGTACCCGAGGATCAATTTACTCGGCGAGTGCATTCCCTCGGTGAGATGCTAGGGGTGAGACACCTCTTTCACACCCATATTCGAAGACTCTCGCTTGGTGAAAGGATGAAGATGGAGCTGATGGCTTGTCTCCTTCACAATCCAGATCTCTGTATCCTCGATGAGCCGACCATTGGCTTGGATGTCGTGGCTCAAAAGCACATACGGGATTTTTTCAAGGCGTATCAACGGGAGAACAAGACCACCATTATTCTCACCTCTCACTACATGGCTGACATCGAGGCGTTGTGTCCCCGCATCGTTCTCGTTCTTGGTGGACGCAAGAGGTTCGATGGAACTATCGGTGACTTTGAGAGAGTGTTAGGCAGAGAAAAGTTTGTCTCTATGTCGTTCGGTGAGCCTGTCGATCGTACCCACCCTTTATGGGAAGGGCTCAACCCGCAATGGGGTGAAGAGGGGACTTCGGTCGAACTACAGATAGAGGAGGGAGCCCTCAGAGAGCGCTCGATAGCTATACTTTCAACGTTTCCGGTTGTTGATTACTCAACTGAGAAGTTGCCGATTGAGCGAGTGCTCAAAACACTGCTCGCGAATCCACACCTTCTTCCGGGGTAGCGTATGTCACGACGCGAGATAGGAAAATGGCGTAAAACGATAAGCGTATCGCTCTCTCGATACATGGCGTTTAAAGCCGATTTCTTTCTCATGTTGGTGGCTCCCTCATTTGTATTTATCGCAATCAACTACAACATTTGGCGCACGATCTTCGAGTCTCGAGGAGGGGGAAGTATCTCCGGTTTTACAATGGAGCAGATGCTGCACTATCAGTGTTGGTCCTTCGTCGTGGCTTTACTCGTTCGGTCTCACCGTACCTGGAACCTCTCAGAGCATATTCGGCTCGGTCGGCTGACGGCGTTTTTGCTCTATCCGTTCGACGCGTGGAAGTTTTACGCCAGCGAGTTTATCGCGTTTCAGCTCCTGCAGCTCACGACAGTCGTTCTTGTTCTCGGGTCGCTCCGATATTTCGATTTTTTGCCCCCACTGAACTCTGACGCGGTGCTCGTTGGCCTCGCATTCTCCCTCTTGGTTAGCGTCTTGTGGTTCGTGATCGACTTTACCTTCGGTCTTGCCGCGTTCTGGCTTGAGGAGGTGTGGATATTTCGAGTGATCTTTAGTTTTTTCGCTGTATTGTTCTCGGGTGCTTTTATTCCGATTGAGCTCTTCCCGCCGGCGCTCCAGCAGTTTCTGGCCTACACACCATTTCCTTTTATCACCTCCGTACCAGCCCACATCTTCATGGGGACGAGTGGGGTATCGTTATGGTCCGCTACCGTGACCCTTCTTGGATGGATAGGTGGGTTGGGTGTGTGCGCCTCGATACTATGGCGTCGGGGGCTTCGTCTGTATAGCGCGGCGGGTATCTAGATGAGAGAGAGCGTCTCCCCATACCTACGGGTCCTTCACCAGCAGATGCTTAACTCCTTGGCGAAGTTGATGAGTTTTCGTCTCAACTTCGTGTTGAGTATGCTCTTTGACCTCGCCGCGTTCGTTACTTTTTACTACACCACCGATCTTCTTTTTTTACACATCTCCCACATCGGTACCTGGTCGCGAGAAAATTTCCTCTTCTACATATTCTGGATTCAATCAGTGAGTTGTATCCATGCGGCAGTAATCGCGCCAAACTTTTGGAACTTCGCCGCGGAGATACGGGACGGAAATCTAGACTTTCGCTTGTTACGACCGCTCGGAAGCCTTTTTGACGTATTCACCGCCATGACTCGGCCGGTGACCTTGCTGACGTTCCCTTTTATTTTTGGATTTGTTGTCTACTACGGCATTCTTCTCAAGGTCTCAATAACTGGATGGCTGATGATGCCCCTCTTATGGGTGCTATCGCTCGTGTGTGTCGTGCTCCTTGAGGTGATGATATCGATGGGATTGTTGTGGACGAAAGGTGGTGACGGGATAAATTTTGTACGCATTCACTGTCAGCAGTTTCAACGATGGCCTGATTTTGTGTACCCATCCCCCATGCGATGGATATGTACCCGTATTATCCCCTTCCTCGCCGCTACTACTTTTCCCGTTCGAGCGGTACTCGGTCAGGGGGAGTGGTGGGAGATTCCATTGCTATGTGGGTTGTTAATAGTAGTTTGGTTCGTGACTCGAAGTCTGTGGGTGCTTGGATTACGCCGTTACGAATCAGCGTCGTCGTAACGGCAAGGGGCTATGGCTCTGGGAGGATGAGGATCTCATCCCCCTCTCTCCATCGAAGGCACAGTCATGCCAGTGCGATGCTCGGTAGGGAAGCGTTTTTCACCACCCTGCTAGGGCTTCACAGCGCGAATCGCTAGGATTCGTCCCTCATTGTCTTGGTAATCGGTGCCAGTAAGCACTGATTCGTCCGAATCGAAGTGGATGCGGGTGTTTAAGATATCCGATCCATCGGTGTCTTTCCATGAGAGCCACATGCCAACGCGCTCTTTATCCATGTACATCGGTCGAAAGGTAAGAGTTTGGCCGTTTGGTAGTCTGAAGCTCTCCTTCTTCTTTAAAGAGATCTCCTCTTCTTTGCGTGATATCAAATGAAATGTTGAAAATGGGAGGAGGTTTAATTGAGGTTTGAGATCGGCGATGGCTTCTTCCACAGAGGTCGTCTGTGTCGTGTCGGTGGATGATTGCCGCGGTCCTGTCGCCTGAATGGTCCGAACGACCACCTTCACCTTTGAATGTTCACACGAATCGTCGGCACCGGCCGAGAGGGGGAAAAACCCAAGGACCCCGAGGCTACAAACAGCGACAAGTCGCTTCCAGAATTGAGCTCTCGGTGTGGTCCGGTACGTCATATCGTCTCTATTTGGCTGTTCCAAGAGGTGTTACGTCAAGCCCTTCCTCCTGAAGGGATCGAATCGTTGGAGTCGCCCGTAGGCCCTGAGTTCTCAGAGATTCTACAGATGGACGCTTTCGAACCCAGAAGATGGCCGAGTTGTCGTGAGGATTTTGTATGATCTTAAGGGACCCGGTCGAGCGCATCCAATCTACCTCCATCGAGGACCCGGAAGTTGGCGCCTGTCGCGCTGATTCGAGGGAAGCTTGGCGAAAAGCGGATGGATTATGTGCCGCGACGGGGCCTCCCGTATATACCGGGATAATTTCGCCCGGTTGAGTTGGCCGCGAGATAAACAGAAGAACGCACGCCGCGACCGCTGCTCCTGAAAGCCCTCCGAGAACTGCCTGCTTTGAGAGGAAGCGCGCCAGAGGCGAGCCATCATCTTGAGCTGTGGCTGGCTCTCGTTGGCCAAGGTAGAGGGCTGCGCGCTCCTCGCCTTCAATCCGTTGGGAGATCTTATCCCACAGGTCGGGTGATTTGTGCGTGTCGGAGAAGAGAGAGCGGTAGGTCTGAGAGGTTTGTTGAAGATTCCGCACGAAAAGTCTGGCGCTGTCGTTTCCTTTGATGAGGCGTTCCGCGCGGATGCGGGAGAAGAAAGAGCATTCATTATCAACGTACGAACTCAGCAGGAGTTCCTGGTGTTCGCTCAATCGTTTCGTTTCACTCTCTTTCATAGTCTCATCCTAACGCGCTGTCGCTGGACGCCCTGTTTTTTGAGCAACCGAAGTCCCCAGCTGCTCCTCCTCAACACCATGCGCTTGAGCTGGCGCAAATTCCCCGAGAGCTTTCTGTAGAGCTTTCCGAGCGTAGAACAGTCGACTCATAACCGTTCCCTTTGGAGCCCCGATCGCTTGAGCGATCTCCTCGTAGTCGAGACCATCAACCTCTCGCAACATGATCACCGCTCGATGCTCCTCGGAGAGTTCTCCAAGCACCTCTTGAATCTTGCGCCCCAGCTCCTTCCGCGCAAGAGCATCATGAGGACCTTCAACATTCTGGAGATGATCGGCGACACCTGCTCCTGGTGCCTCCCGTGTTCCATCGTGGCCTGCCGCTCTGTTGACGCTCGTGTGCTCCTTATATTCAAGGTGAGTGCCACCACGTCGTCCTGCCTTGCGCCGTATGTCGATCGCCATGTTGAAGCATATGCGATAGAGCCACGTATAAAAGGAGCTTTGTCCTTTGAATTGTCCCAATGATAAGAATGCCTTAACAAAGGTTTCTTGAACAACGTCCTCCGCATCCTCTCGAGTTTTGACAATGTCCAGGGCGGTCGTGAGGAGGCGCCCCTGATATCGCTCCACGAGGGCGCGGTAGGCCTCCTTGTCGCCAGCAAGCGTCATTCGAACCAGGTCGTTGTCGTCACGGGCCGTTAGATCGGCCTTTACGGGGGTGCTCATAGGGTTAACGGTGAGGTCTGTCACAAGGGCTCTCGTGTAGGATACCCGCCTGGACGACCGTCGACCCAGGACACTACCTTGAATCAAGACAGAATCATAGGAACTTGCCTTGGTCTGGCACTGTGGTGAACAAAGATCTCCGGTTGCGCATCGCGCCGGCTTGGGAGGGTTTTGGTTGGGACTTTGAGAAAATCCTTAATGTATCTAGAAGGATATGCAAACCCGTTGAACACGTGCCGAGGTATTCACTCGTCTCGGCCCCGCCGCAGCCTTGGCCACATCGGGGCCGTTTTTTCGTGAGCGCAGCCTCGTTTCGCCGCACCTCTCAACCATCTGACCACCCCTACTGCAGCACCGTGCGAGAGGACGAAATTACATAATGCCTCGCTTGTAGGTAGTGGCAATTGACCGCCCAAGGTTGTGCTGTGCGTGAGTCTTGTTACCAAAGTTTTACAAACCTCTCACCTACCCGTGACAACTCTCGTGTTGGGCCGTGCCATACATACACCTATGTCCGAGAAAACGGACGACTTAATGTAGGAATAGAGGGGATGTTATGAACCGTAGCGATGTTGAGAAGAAGATCACTGAAGAGACCACAACTGAAGTTCTTGAGGTTGAGGCAACCAACTCGTACCTTCACAACCTCCTGGAGGAGATCTGCGCTGGGGAGGAGTTCTCAATCCTTCGCGAGACCCTTCGACTTTACTGTGAGGAGATCACTATTCACTAATATCTCCAGTCTACCTCCCTGACTTTTCAATTTATGGATCTGATCAGTCTATTTAATAGATGAACGATAGACCCCGCTCGGCATCTTGGCTCGTCGCGTTTTCGAGTAGGTGATGGCGAGCATGGAGAGGGCGTACGTCCTTGTTTTGAGGCATGAATCGCGCCTTTCCACGTGAGCGTGCTCGTGCACGTAAACGTGAACGTACCCGAAAAAGCAGCTTTTTCCGCTCCCGCCCGAAATAGAGCAGTATTCTCGATTATGGCTCTTCGCAGAATCGAGTGGGTAAGACTGGTGTCTCCGGACGTGAACATGCTCGTGAACGTCGGCATAATACCGAGTCCTACCCACTCGATTCCGCGATGACCCTGCATCTTTTTGATGAAACAGAGACGATGGTTTGAGAAAATATGCAGCCGACCTCAAGCATACTTCCATGTGTTGCAAGCGGGCTCGTCAGGAAGTAACACCGCCATATGACCACGATCACACCTTTTCCCTGTTATGACGAAGAGTGGGTCCTCACCTATATCAAAAAAAAAAGTTTCTCATTCCCTAGTCAGCACCCCTGAGCCGCTTTAGCTTGGTTTCTAAGGCACGCCGTTCAATTCGCCTCGTACGGATAGTATTCCGCGGAGGTGAATGAAACGGTCTCAAGGTTCCAACAGGTAATGCTCTCGCCGTGAGAGCTGGTTTTTAGTTGGGACTGCTGGCGGACGATGTAGCTAAGGTTTTGTGGGCGAATTTCCGATTGGATGGAAGTTCGCCCACTCCCCCGACCTTTCGTGCACGCCCCAGCCAACGGTTAGTAGGGGGAGCGAAGGGTGTTGGATATGCAACGAAGGTTTTATCGAAGTGGAGGTCGCCCCCTGAATATCTCTGGGGCGGTGTCCTATCCGCGCGAGAGAGCTCGAGTGTGGGCTGTGTCTCGCGTGATTCAAGGATTGATCGCACTCTCGGCCATGGGCTTGAGCGCTCAATCGCACGCGCAAACCTCATCCCTACCGGTTTTTCCAGGGGCGGTGGGGTTCGGGACCACGACTGTGGCGGGGTCAGGGCGAGGCACGGTGCCCGCGAAGACAACGGTGATAAAGGTTACTAACCTTAACGATTCGGGAACGGGATCTCTTCGAGCGTGCTTAACAGCAAGTGGGCCACGTACCTGCGTATTTGAAGTTGGGGGATATATCAATCTCCTTACGAAGATCACGATTAAAACTCCGAACGTCTCGGTATTTGGGCAAACGGCGCCATATCCGGGAATTCAGGTTCGGGATGGGAGCATCGTCGTCCAAGCTGACGATGTATTGATACAACACATCAGCTCTCGACCAGGCGATAGAAACCTCCCGACAGATGGAGGCACCGGTCTTAAGGCGAGTGAACGAGACGCGTTTGGAGTCTGGGGTACTTCTTCCTCTGATCCCGTTGAGCGTGTGGTGTTCGATCACGTGTCCGCAACGTGGGGTATGGATGAGTCCATCTCAACCTATACGGGTGTGAATGGGACGGCTGATGGCACAACGCCCGTCCGAAACATCACTATCTCCAATTCGATTATCGCTGAGGGGCTCAACAATTCGAATCACGGGGATACGGAAGGGAAGCACTCTATGTTCTCCCTGCTCGGTTCGAACACGAAAAACATAACGTACTATCGAAACCTCGTATCGAGCTCGAACGGACGTCACATTCGAATGAAGATGAACTCTGATGTCGAGTTCCTCAACAACTATGTCTACAATTTTGCGAACTCCGCGACCAATGGCTACAACCAGTGGAACATGGACTACAGTTCCGGAGCTACCGGTAACCGTATTAATTTCATGAGTAACTACTACCAGCGAGGACCGACGACGGCGGATACAACATCGCCGGTGTTCTTCTATAGTAGCTCCACGCCGCTGGCATCTCGTGTCTATGTGTCGCGCAATATCTCAACGAATACGCGGCCCAGTGATTCGGGAAGTGAATGGCTCATAGCGAACGCGAACGGAAAAGGACTGCCATCTTCAATGCAGGCTACCTCGCCAGCGTTTCCGTTATCGAACGCAGCCGCAAGCCTGGTTTCGCCCACGGCTCTGCTGAGTACCGTGACCCCTCAAGTGGGGGCACGCTTCTGGAACAGGTATCCGCACGACAGTCGTATTATTAACGAGGTCGTTACTAACACCGGAAAGCATAAGGACTGTACTACCACGAGAACGTGTTGCGTCACGGGTACTGGAGGGAGTGGATATTGTCCGTCTCCAGGGAGAATCCTTATCGATGGTTCGACCAAGGACACTACAAAACCTATCGACGCGTGGTCGACGCTAACGGCGACGACACGCTCGTTTGTCATACCGGCTAATCCAACGGCGATAGCCGCCAACGGATACACCAATCTGGAGAACTATATATTCTCCTTCACCTCTGACACTGGAGCGGGAGGCGCTACCCCAACGCCAACGCAGGTGCCGGTGACATCGACGCCGACGTCGACGTCGACGCATACGCCCACTCCAACGTGGACGCCGACCTGGACACCCACGGGGACTCCCACGTGGACAGCAACGTCGACTTTCACCCCTGCGCCCACAGCAACGTGGACTCCTGTGCCTGCGACGGCCACACCTACCGCGACCTTCACCGCGGTGCCGACTGTCCCGACGGCAACAGCTGTTCCTACGCAAACGACACAAAAGCTCTTCAAGGTGCTTAAGGTTACCTCCTTGGCGGATAGTGGGGCGGGCACCTTGCGAGATTGCGTTGTGCAATCGTACCCACGAGTGTGTGTCTTTGAGGTATCTGGGCGGATCTCGTTGGCATCCGATCTTTTGGTGACGCAACCCGACCTGATTGTCGCGGGACAAACAGCTCCGTCTCCGGGAGTCATGATCACGAACGGGGGCTTTAACATTCAGAGCCACGACGTCCGGATTGAGCATCTCGCGTTACGGAGTGGTGACGAGAGCGCTGGAAGCGACCCCGCCGTACGCCGATCGGTGACGGTGCAGGGGCTTGTGGCCTACAACGTCAAACTCAGGAACCTCTCGATGTCGTGGGGTGTTGATTCGAACATGACAACGATCGGTCCTGTTGAGAACGTGACGGTCCAAGACAGCATCATAGCGGAGGCTCTATGGCGCTCGATTCATCCACTGGGGGCGCGTTCGAACGGCGTGCTCGTAGGGGAAAAGGGTCGGGGCGTTGTATTTGTGGGAAATCTCCTCGCTGCGAACGTCGACCGAAATATTCGGTGGAAGTACGATACCCGAGGTGAAATGATCAATAACGTCATCTACGGATGGGGAGGAACCACCAATTGGAACACAACCAACATCTCTGACCTTGAGAATAAGGACCTTGGGGTGTACCTCGATGTGATCGGAAACGTCTACCAACCAGGCCCGGCTGGATTGAAGGACGCCTACGCGGTCTACACTGAGAATACGCCATCAGGGACGCGACTCTTCGTCTTGGATAACATCGCTCCTAAGATATCGAACGTGGAGTCCCAGTATCGGTGGGGGAGTCGTTTGTTCTCTGGTCCGACACCTATCTCTGCAGCCACCACCCTCAGTTCGGTGGCCGCGAAGGCGGGGACTCGCCCATGGGATCGAAACGTCGACGACCTGCGTATTATCTCGGGGGTCAAGGATAAGACGTTGGGCCTCAGAGACAAAGTTGGAACGTGGCCATCATATGCTCGGAACTATCGTGCGGTGAGTGTTGCTACGGATCCTATGACCGAGAGTGAACTCAACGCGGCGTTAGCGCTGTTCGAGACGAAGTAAGAAATGGAGGGGACGGTGGCCACTCTTTCGAGCCCACGGCCGAGAGAATGGCTCCGTCCTCTCAACGTTCGCCTAGCGGGGTGATGAAAAAATACTCATTCGTGGAAGTTTTGATGAAGGCGCACATAAACTATCGACATGAACGACGATAAATCCTGTAGCACCGCGCTGGGTAGACCCTTGCGGTGCTCTTCCCCCATCGCAACCTGTAAGCGATGCGACAAAGATATAGACAACGACCATCGTCACGAACATGGTGAATAAAAATCTGAACATAGGTTTCACCGCAGGAGCATGTTGTTCATATCGGTTACGTTCACGTGATTGATGCCACCCTCAGAGGGCTCGCGCCCTCTGAGGTGGTAGGAAGTAACGACACTCAAGCTGGGCCCGCGTGACTGGCTTGGGTATTAATACCACTTGAGAAAAGCCCTCCCTCGGCGAGCGTGGTAAGCCTGCGGTCAATAGCACTCTCATCGTCGAGGGACTCCTGAAGGAGATCCGCCACATCATCCATGTCCAATTGCTCCGCGAACGCGCGAGCGGTTCCGTACCCTGCTATCTCGTAGTGCTCAACCCGTTGAAGCGCTCCAATAAGCACGGCGTCTTTTACCTGTCGATCCCCGGAGGCGCCGATCACCTCATCCGCTTCATCGAGTAATCCTTGCATCGCCTCACACTCGTCACGCCCAGGCTTGCGGCCAACCATCTCAAAGATCCGCTCCAGACGAGCCACGTGAGTGCGAGTTTCCTCAATGTGTTCCTCAATCGCGCTCCGTAGCGCAGGGTTATCAACCGACTCAGCTACCCGTGGTAGCTTGCTGATGAGCTGGTGTTCCGCGTCGTACAGATCGGCTAGTTCGCTGTAAAGCGCCTCCGTGAGTGTTGTTAATTGTAATGGTACGCCCTTGGTCATGATGAGCCTCTCCTATGTTTTGCACTCGTCTTTGGTATCTCGGGTAGATACCGCGGGGCACCCTATACCTAACGCAGGATGCGGGGGATGAGAGAGATTAGCCATGTCGACACATTTGCTTCTGGGATGTGGCGGCTTGTTGTGAAAGAGACCCCGGCAACCACTGTCGGATCTCATAGATCATTCGCTGGATGCTGGTACATTTGGGTGAGCGCGGTTTCGATCGGGGTTAGAAGCAAAAAAGTTCTGCAATCCCCATGTGGGAGGAGAAGATATGGAGAATCAACAGGTGTCATCATCACAATCTGAAAGCATTCAAAACATACAATGGGCGGGTCGATCGATCTCATCGAAAGTAGAAGGCCTGTCCCCCGATCTTTTTTTGACCGGGGCCGCCGTATCTATAGGGCTGTCGCTGCTCCTACGCGGTACCGGGCGACACCACGATGCGCAGTTCGTGGGGCAGTGGGCCCCGACACTGTTGTTGCTCGGGCTCTACACTCGAGAAGGACGTGGTCTTCGAACGGTGGCAGCACGACTACAGTCGGGTGCATCGAGCGAAGAGCGAGGGATGCATTAGCAGGGTGGTGAAAAATGATCTCCTGTTGCGCCTTTCGATGGTTTGAGGGCACTCGAACCCATTCTTGACGACACGTGACGCCAGTTCTAGTGAAATCCCTCAGGTCATCGACGAGGAACTTGGTCGCGCAAGCTCTAACCAAAAGAGCTGCGCTATAGCTATGAGAGCGGGGCCGATGAAGACCCCGAGTAATCCAAACGAGGCCACTCCGCCGAGCACGCCGACGAACACAAGGATAGGCGAGAGCTTTGTAGTTTGGCTGATAAAGACGGGACGTAAGATGTTATCCACCGTGCTCACAACTAGTGTGCCCCAAACCGCTAATCCCACCCCGTGATACCATGGAAGGTCGGTGGCGAAGAGAAGATATGCGGTTACCGGGGCATAGATCACCGGAGGTCCAAATGGCACGAAGGATAGTATCAGTGTTAATGCTCCGAGGAGGAGAGGGGTCGGTGCTCCCGAAACATAGTAGCCAACCCCAGCCAGTACGCCTTGAGCGACCGCGGTCGCGAGAACGCTGTATGCTGCTCCTCGGACGGTGACGTGAGCAGTATCGAGCAGCTTCGCAATTCCGTCTCCGCCAAGACGTACCAGGATATTTCGGAGTTGCGTGATGAGGACCTCTCCATGTCGATAAAGGATAAAGCACCCAACAAGGGAGGCGAAGATCGTCACTGTTGTCGTGAAGATGCCCCTAGCGGCCGAGGTTGCAAAGGAGAATATAACACTTTGGTGCTCCTCAATGAGCGCCGCGAGCGACCCTGGGTCGCTCAGAAAAGCGAGCACTCCGGCCGCTAAAAGCTCTCCAACGAAGGGGATAGAGGTAAATGCATTCGCGATCTGTTGAGGATCCGTCTCTCGGATACTCCTCGCCAATGCTTTCACCTCAGAGGTGATGTGGATCGGGAGCGACACCACGACGAAAACAAGAATGATGCCGAGAATCAACGTGCTTATGAGCGGCGCCACGAATGGCGGGTGCGGGGCTCTATGTCGGAGACGTTCGAAGGTGGGCCACGTTGTTGTCGTTAAAACGATAGCCCAGAGTAGCGGGAGCCAGAAAGGTCGAACGATGACCCACAAAGAGACCATGAATCCGATACTAAGAGCTCCTGTCAGTATTCGCAGAGCAATTCGATAACGTTCACGCTGGTCTGATTCATTCATGGGGAACATGTCCGGGCATTGGCTTGCGACGTGCGGCTTGTCACGTGCAGCTTGCTGTTCGTTGTGCCCCTCCTGCAATGAACCTTGGGAAGCGAGGCAAAACCTACCCGAAGCGAGAAAGGGTAGGTTTTGCCTCGCTTCCCTGGAGGTCGACGCGGAGTCTCACGTGCAACGAGAGAGTCCAGAAGGCAGGGGCGAAGGGAGGACTCTCACTGTTGTCAGATGTTTCGTCTGCCTCGGCCAACGAGACGGCGCGTTACCCCGTCAGGGCTTCCCGAAAAAAAGTAACGCGTCAGGGCGTGCATGATTCTGTTTTTTCACTCCCCTCGCGCTCTATCTCGTTGCCCCTGCTATGAGGCTACTTTTGAGACCCGCTCCCCCAAGAACTCGCCGTCAGGCATACCGAAAATGTCCTCGACCTTATGGTCGGCTGGTCGAAGTTGTTGGTGATAGGTATCGGTACCCAACCAGCAACAAAACAGCCCCAATGACAGACATAATGAGACCAGCAGCCTCTCCCTCGCCATAGAACCCAAGCACCCTTCCTATCACGGAACCGATAAGCGCCCCGGCGATACCGAGTATAGTGGTAATGATGAAACCGGCAGGATCACGCCCAGGAATGACCGCACGAGCGATAAGTCCGACCACGAATCCGATGATAATTGTCCAGAGAATAGTCATACGCTGCCTCCTCGCAAGACACACCTTGCTACTGGGGCTATTCTCACCCCATCGGGGTACAGCTCACCATGGCGGGGCTCATCATGCGCAAGGATAGCTCGGTCTTTACTCGGGCGAGTGCAAAGCCCATCGCTGGCACCGCCATCACCCAGGGGCCGGAGGCCCCATACAGCGACTCACTGGAAAGGACACGACTCGCGATATCGAGTGCGACCGATCCAGTGAGGAACGCTCCTGGGAACGGAATGACCATACGGTGTATGGTGCGATTCCCAAGAGCGTTGCCGCTTTTCATAGTTACCTACGCGCCCGAGCTGCTCGTGATGGAGCGGCACGTTTGCTCGCAGGTTTTCGAGGAGCAGAACGGGAGCTCGTTACCGATCCTAACGCACCTGTTACCTTACGCGGCGAGGATGCCTTCCGGGTGGCTAATGTGCCTCGTGTAGGGTTGCCAGGTCGCTTAGTGCCACCGGCCTTCTCGATTATCGTGTCCCGCGATCGGTTTGAGGCTCCCTTGCGAGCAACGGATCTTACCTTTGAGCTCTCTTTGGGGCTTTGAGCGTCTCGCTTCTGTTTCGGTGTCAGTTTAGATGTCTTGAGTGTTGGCATAGTGCCCTCCTTAGTCGGTACGGGCCTTACCTCACCACTCTTGTCATAAATACGAAGTGATCGAGGTCATCGTGCGGCAGGGGCTCGCGTGTCGACTTTTCAGAGCGGCGCAGTATGCACACACACTTTCTGAAGGGGCAGTAGCAGGGTGGTGAGAAATGGTTCCGTCTTGAGCATTTTGAGGGTTTCGGCGAAACGAGGCGGAGACCATCGAAAGGCGCAACAGGAAATCATTTTTCACCACCCTGCTAGCGCAACTCTCCCGACGTGGGCAATCGACCCCTACGAGCCAACGACGCCATAACCACCGGAAGAACCAGAAGGGTCAGCGCAGTCGCCGAGATGATTCCTCCGATAACCACCGTTGCGAGGGGGCGTTGCACCTCGCTCCCAGTGCCATGAGAGATCGCCATAGGAACAAAGCCGAGCGAGGCGACGAGCGCAGTCATGAGTACCGGTCGTAATCGTGTAACAGCCCCCTCGGTGATCGCTTTGAGAGGTGACTCCCCCTGCATCAGGAGCTGCCGAGTAAAGGAAACAAGAACTAATCCGTTGAGCACAGCGACACCTGAGAGCGCGATGAACCCAACTGCGGCTGAAATGGAGAACGGAATGCCTCGAGCCCATAAGGCTATGGCGCCACCCGAGAGCGCGAAAGGGATACCAGAGAATACGAGGAGGGAGTACGTGAGAGATCGAAAGGTGATGACGATAAGTCCAAAGACGCTCACTAAAACGATCGGTACTACTATGAGGAGTCGATGTTTAGCGTTGATCAGGTTCTCATATTGGCCACCCCACCCGAGCCAGTACCCAGGGGGAAGTTGAATTGAGGTCGCGATTTTAGCCTGCGCCTCCTCGACAAAGGAGCCGAGGTCTCGATTGCGCACGTTGGCAGTGATAACGATCCGTCGCTTGCCGTTCTCGCGACTGATCTGATTGGGGCCCTGGGTAACGGTGATATCAGCCACTGTTCCAAGGGGAATAAATGACATCGTTGGCCCCTCAGGCTTGAGCTCAGTTCGAGCGTACTCCATCGAGTGGTAGTGTGGTGCGATATCTGTAGGGATCGGAATAGGGAGGCTTGAGAGCGCGAGGATGTCGTTTCGCACATTCTCTCCGAGCCGCACCACAATCGGAAAGTTCCGATCGCCCTGGTAGAATCTACTTACCTCTCGCCCCGCGTATGCGGTTTCCACCACCTCTTGTACATCTTGGCTACTCAAGCCGAGGCGGGCAAGCTTCTCCCGATGTGGCTTCACCTCGACAAGTGGGAGCCCGGTCACTTGCTCTACCTTCACATCGGAGCTTCCTGGAATCGACGAAAGGATGCTCTCAACTTTCTCTCCGTTGGCGAGGAGCACATCGGTATCATCCCCGAAAAGCTTAACGGCGACGTCACTACGAACTCCCGCGAGCAGTTCGTTAAACCGCATCTGAATCGGCTGTGTAAACTCATAATTATTGCCGGGAACCTGAAGCGCGATCTTTTCGAACCTTTCAACGATATCTTGTTTGCTCAAAGAGGGATTCGGCCATTCTGAGCGTGGCTTTAAAACTATATAGCCGTCAGCCACACTGGGGGGCATCGGATCGGTGGCTATCTCTGCTGTTCCGATCTTAGCGAATACGTGGTGTACCTCCGGCTCTTTTCGTAGCGCGTCTTCAAGCTGGTACTGCATCTGAATAGATTGAGTGAGAGATGTTCCGGGAATGCGAAGAGCATGCATCGTGATATCCCCCTCATCGAGTGAGGGAATAAACTCTGAGCCGAGGCGAAGGAAGACACCGAGCGAGAGAAGAAGGACCGCCGCTGCGCTTACGAACACCGCACGCGGAATCTCAACGAGTCGAGCCAGAAGGGAACGATACCAATTTTGAATGCGTTCGGTGCGGGATTCGTGCACCGAGGTAGCGTCTCCTCTCACAAATATGGCAACGGCGGCCGGCACAAAAGTAAGTGAGAGGATGAACGCTCCAACGAGCGCCAGGAGGACTGTGAGCGCCATGGGATGGTACATCTTTCCCTCAATGCCACTGAGGGCCAGAATCGGAACGTACACAACCATAATGATCAGCTCGCCGAACATCGTCGCTTGGCGCACCTCTGAGGATGCCTTGAATACGACATCCAGACGCTCCTCAGTGGAGAGCGCTCTTTGAAGGCCGCGGCGAGCCTCCCCGAGCCTCTTAATGCAATTTTCAACGAGGATGACGGCTCCGTCGACGATAAGTCCAAAGTCCAGGGCTCCCAAACTCATGAGATTTGCGCTCAACTTGCTCTGCACCATGCCGGTAATCGTAAAGAGCATCGTCAGGGGAATAACGAGAGCGGTGACGAGCGCCGCCCGGATGTTTCCGAGCGCGAAGAAGAGGACCGCTACGACAAGGATCGCTCCCTCGGTGAGGTTTCGCTCAACTGTGGCGATGGTTGCTTGCACAAGATCAGCGCGATTATACACGGTACGCAGCCGAATCCCCTGAGGAAGGGATCTCTGAACCTCCTCGATCTTTGCGGTTACCTTCTGAGATACCGCCAGGCCGTTCTCACCGATGAGCATGAATACCGTTCCAAGGACCACCTCCCGACCGTCTTGGGTCGCGGCGCCTGCTCGAAGCTCAGAGCCCTCAGTGACCATAGCTACCTGTCCGATTCGGACCGGGGTGCCCTCGTGAACACTCACGACAAGCTCATCGAGCTCGTGTATGTGGTGCACCTGAGCGGGAACGCGCACGAGAAACTGCTCGCCATTCTTCTCGAAAAATCCAGCGCCAACATTCGCGTTGTTCCGTGCTAGGGCAATCTGTATGTCATTCAGCGTCAGCCCATAGGCGCGAAGTTTCTCCAGATCCGGCGTGACAACGATCTGCTTTGACTCCCCGCCGATCGCGTTCACCTCGACGACCCCGGGGATAGTCATGAGTTGAGGTCGAACGACCCAATCCTGAATCTCCCGCAGCTCTTGAAGATTATGATGGACAGGGGCGTTGGGCTCCTCCTCGACGACAAACATGTAGATCTCGCCGAGGCCGGTCGCGATCGGACCCATGGTCGGACTGATTCCGGCGGGCAATCGATCCTTGGACTCTTGTAGTCGCTGCGCGATGAGCTGACGGGCGAAGTAAATGTCGGTGCCATCCTTGAAAACTACCGTGACCTGCGAGAGCCCATATCGAGAGAGTGACCGCGTGTATTCCAGTGCTGGTAAGCCAGCGAGAAGGAGCTCGATAGGATTGGTGACCTGCCGCTCAACTTCAAATGGGGAGTACCCACTTGCCGCTGTGTTGATTTGCACCTGAACATTCGTGATATCTGGTACCGCGTCGATAACCAGGTGTCTGGCAGACGCTAGTCCAAGGATCGCGATAGCGAGTGTTGCGCCAAGGACCCAGAAGCGGTGCTTGATAGAGGTCTTCAGGATAAAATTGAACATCGCACGCTCCTAGTGGTCGTGGGTGGCACCATGCTTGAGGATGTCAGCCTTGATAGTAAACGAGTTCTTGGTGACATACTCGGTGCCAGCGGTGAGGCCTGACGTAACCTCGGTCCATTCTCCATTTGAGATGCCGAGTTCAAGCGGGCGAGCCTCATAGATCTCCCCATACTTCGCGAAGACTACATTCCAGCGGCCGAGCGTCTGCAGTCCTGACGGGCGTATCGAAACAGGAACCTCCCTCTGTCCCACAACGAGGTCTCCGGTGACAAACATCCCCGGAACAAGGAGTTTTTTTTCGTTCGGGAGGACGACCCGCACTAACTGGGCCTGCGCCTTCTCATCGGCGTACGGCGCGACATAATCGACGGTACCCTTGAAGGTCTCTTCACCCGACGCTCCCTTGACGAGCACCTCCTGCCCTACCTTCACCGAAGATCGCTCCTCGAGCGGGATGAAGAAGTCCGCCCATACCTCGGAGAGATCCGCTACGATATAGACCCACTGATTCTCAGGGACAAACTCCCCGACGATCAGATGCCCGTTGATAACAGAGCCCGCTATCTGTGAGCGTACCTCGAACGGCTGCAAGCTTTGATTACTCTCAATGACCGCCAAAACCTCTCCCTTGGCGACGGGATCTCCTATGTGCTTGCGGCCCTCTTTAACGATACCGGCGAATCGGGGAATAACGTGCGCAATGCGGTGTTCGCTTGGCGTAATCTTTCCACGCATGCGAATAGTTTGTTGAATAACCTGAGCCTTTGCAGCCTCAGTTTCAATTCCAGACTCACGGGCGACCTCCGGAGAGAGCGTCGTGCGGCCCTCATACGATGGATACATCCAGCGCGCCTCCTTGTTGTTGTAGGTTGCTTCTACGGTGACATCGAACGAGTGTGGCTCCGAAATCTCTTGAACGCTGAGGAGAAGGTCACCTTTGGGCACGAACGTAATCTCGTTCTCCAATCCACCCAAACGCCTCAATGTGACGCGAAGGGAGACGGCGTCAGGTGACACCGGTTTGCCGTTGTCGGAGAGGTAGGCGCGAAAGCGGGGAGGTCCTCCCGCCTCGTGAATGCCGAGCTCGAGTTCGATGTCACCCTCTTTAAGCAGCATGCCGCCATGCGGGCCATGCTCCTCTTGGATGTGGTCATGGTGATGCGCTTCCTCACCCCCCTGACGATTGCATCCAGGCGTTGAGAGTCCGATTACGGATGCCAAAAGCACCGGAATGAGACGTGGTAGGCTACTTCCCATTTAAACCTCCTCACCGACGAGAATAGAAAGACGAGCGCGGATAGTCGCCGCATGTTGTCGTAAACTAAGACCTGTGAGCTGAGCTTCATTGAGCGCGCGAAAGGTCTGCCACACATCGAGAACGCCCCCCCTTCCACTCGTATACGCGCGCTCCTCCGCGTTGAGAGCGGTCTTGAACGCGGCCTCAACGTGCGATGTGTATATCTCCACCTGGCGCTCAGAGCTCACCGCGGCGGCGTGTGTGGAGGTGATTTGAAGCTCAAGACCACCTCTGTTGATCAGATCTGACGTGCGGTCGGCGACCACACGCTCAGCGGCGGCACGAGTTCTTTCAGCTTGGTTTCTGTTCCAGAGCGGCAGCGGAATCGTGATGCCGGCTCCAACGAAATCACCTCCATCGTTGGTATGCTGATACACAACGCGAGGGGCCACAGCCGGAAATGCGTCGAGCTCGGCGAGACGCAGTTGTTCCGTCGCCAACGCTTGAGTGATGTCGATTCGCGCCTTCTCACTGATGCTGCTAGCGCGCGCCTTGTCGAGGAGGGATGCCGCCGCTGGTATCTTGGAGAATTGAGGGGCTCGACTGGCGACGACGGAGCATGGTGTGCCGAGAGACATCGCGAGCTCAGCCCGTAACGCTGCAAGTGATGCCTCGGCTCCGGTACGCTGCGCCTCTAATCGGTACTTCTCTCCCTCAAAGAGCGACTCTGATCCCTGCGAGAGAAGACCCTCTTTGACGTGTTGCTTCACGGTCGCGACCTTTCGTGCGGCGTCATTCTCAGCGAGTTTCAGGATGCGCGCTGTTTCCTGAAGAGCGAAGAGTCGGACGAAGTTGATGGTGGTCTCCTGTGCGAACTGAAGGAGCTTGATGTTCTTTTCTGTTTCTCCCGCCTTCCGCAGGAGCTCTGCTACCTTATCTCGCTTGCCGAAGTTCGAGAGCTTCACCGGCTGACTGAGGGTAACCGAACTTTGAGGGTCGTTCGCTCCACCTACATACATCCGGGTCCACGTCTCCTCGGCTGAAAGCTCAGGATTCGCCCACAGTTCGGTATCAATCGCTTTGGCTAGTTGCGTCGCGTACTCTCGATCAATATCCGCAACAAGCGGGCTGTTCGCGAGCGCATGCGCGCGAAACTCCTCAAGCGTGGTCTTCAGTTCACAGTGAGCCGAGTGCCCGAGGGCTGGGCTGGCCGAGGCATCCCGAGGCGACAGGGAGAGCGCGGGGAGGGGATGGAAGAAGAGAGCCCCGAAGAAGAGAGCGCCGAAGAGGTGAGCAAAGAAGGGAGTGAAAGCGCGGGGGGTTCTCATGAGATCTCTGATTCTACCTGACCGTGGCCCGTGTGAAGCGTGGTATGTGGCAAACGACCAATTCGCTCGAGAGCATAGCAATAGCCGCTCATTTCGGCGAGTATTAGTGATAAAATGTTGAGCCTCTGGTGTACTCCCAGGCGACGCCGGAAGTGCATAAAAGTGTTATGTTTTCCAGCTTGTCTTGGTCGCTCCACGAAGAGGGGGCTCTGTGAAGAGTGCGGGGTGTCCTCGATCCGTCTTTGCGAACGTCTGTAAAACAATTGTAAAAGTTCCACATGTTCCGTAGTCAGGGATGCCGCGTTGACGTAAGAAGGTACTGGCAAGCAAAGTTCGTAGATTCCCCGGCAGGTTGAAAGGTTTATGCATATGAAGGTTTATCGGGCTCTTGGCGTACCTCTCCTGGCGCTTTTGTGTTCATGCGCCGCCGTGAAAGTGAAGAGCGTTGATCCAACGGATACACTTCGCGAGTTTAGGCAGGACATCCTCTCCTCTGAAACTCTGAGCCCGTTTTCCCTCCAAGCGTTACGTATGGCGGGAATCACTCAACAGCAGGCACTTGAGGATGGAATTGATGAAGCCGACCGAATTCAATTTGAGAAATTCGCTACCCCAATTGATCGGGCGTATGTTGAGAGTGAGCTGGCTATAGGGCGCGCTCAAATTCTTGAGCGCTCACAGCCTGAAAAAGCGGTGGGACTCTATCTGCACGCAGCGGACCTCGCCTCTCAAGGTGTGTTTTTGAAAGAGTGTCGGGCGCCCGTCGACATCCGGTGCGACAGCTTTAAGGTGTTCTACGATCGCGCGGTACGGGGGGTGGTTTCCTACCTTACACAGAAAGAGTGGAAGCTGGATGCGCCGCTCCAGTTTCCATCAGGCGCAGGCCGAACGTTTTCTCTCAATGTGACTCGAAAGGGGCCTGTTGAGAATCCATCCGAGTACGCTTCTATCACTCCGGCGTCCTCAATCGGTCTTGAGGGATTAACGAATCGGCACCGTCAAAACGGGATTGGTGTTAGTTTGGTGGCGTGCCGTCCGCGCCGCGATACGAGTAAGGAGGAGATGTATCTTCCAAGAGTCGGTGTGTGTTTGCCATTGACAGCGGTTGTTCGTTTCCCTCAAAAGAGCTGTCATGAGGCACGGTGTGAGGCGTGGCTTGACCTTGTGAATTCAGTGACAGGAGAGACTGAATACAAGTTCAACGGCGCGACGTTACCACTCGCCGCGGATTATACAGCGCCCCTTGCCGCGCTCGTTGAGCGGACCGGTATGGGTGGTTGGGATGGTCTTTTCGACGCCATTCAAGGTAACGAGGAGCTACTCAAGAATACTGGATTTTACACGACAGAGCCTTACAACGCGGGAAAGATTCCTCTCATCACCGTGCATGGGCTCTTTTCGAATCCGATTACGTGGCTCGATGTCCATAACGATCTGATGGGAGATCCCGTGATTCGAGAGAACTTTCAGATCTGGCACTATCTCTATCCGACATCTTTACCGATCGTGGAGAACGCGAAGACCTTTCGCGAGAAGCTTGATGAGCTGCACGACTACCTCCTAGCTACTTCCCCCAAGGGAACAACTCCGCCTCACATGGTTGTTATCTCGCACAGTATGGGTGGCTTGTTGACGCGCACGGCAGTTGTCAAAGATAGTAACGCGCTGCAGGAGTTCTTCTTCGAGGACCCTAAGAGGGTTCGGGAATTGGATAAGGAGGTTCAAGCGCAGATCAACGCATACCTCAACTTCAGTCGAAAACCGTATATTGACCGAGTCGTATTCGTGGCAGTTCCTCACCGAGGCAGCGAGATAGCGGATAACTGGATAGGCCGGATCGGCCGAGCGCTTCTCTCCCTGCCTAAGACAATCGTTCAAAAGTCAGTGGCGGTTGCTCGAGGGGCTCGAAACATCCTTCGCCCGGATCTCCGCACAGAGTTTGATGGTGGGGAGCCGTCAAGTATTCGGGGACTTTCGGCGAAGAATCCAACGTTAATCGCCCTGTCCCGGTTGGAGATCGATTCTAACGTGCCATATCACTCCATCATCGGGGACCGGGGATTAGGAGATTCTCCTCTCAGTTCCGATGGCGTGGTCGCGTACTCCAGTTCCCACGTCGACGGCGCAGATTCGGAATTGATCGTCCCCGCCGATCATACCGCGCATGCACATCCGAAGGCGGTGAGCGAGATTCGACGGATCTTGAGATATCACATCGAGCAGGTCGCGAAGGAAACCAACTCAGTTAAGAGCTCTAAGGCAGTACGGTAAAGGGTCGACGCTCGATGAAGAGCTTCTTGTCCAAACTTGCGTGGTCAACGGTGGTAGTGGCCCTCGGTGGCTGGAGCATTCTCGTACTGCTCTACTCACCAGCCCTTCCAGTGGTGATGAGAGTTCCGGCCACGCTGTTTGTTGCGGGCCTCCTTCTCATCTCGTTCTTCCGCTGGAGATATCGCCGCTGGCTAAGAATTACGACACTTGTGATCTTCGCTTGTGTGGGAGCTTTGTGGACCTCCCTGAGACCCTCGCATGACAGGACATGGACACAGGATGTGGCACGGGTGCCCTGGGGAGAGGTTCGTGGTGACGAGGTCGTCGTTCATAACGTGCGTAACTTCCTCTATCGAACCGACGAGGACTTCGATGCTCGATATGAAGACCGAACGGTACGGCTCAGCGACCTCTCTGAGGTCGATATTCTTGTGACGTATTGGGGAAGTAAGCCGATCGCGCACATCATGGTGAGTTTCGGTTTCGGGGATAACCAGTTTCTTGCGATCTCGATCGAGACCAGGAAGGAGCTAGGCGAGTCGTATTCCGCCGTTAACGGGTTTTTCCGCAACTATGAGCTGGCGTATGTCGTGGCAGATGAGCGTGACGTGGTCACTCTTCGAACCAACTACCGAGATCCCCAGGAGCAGGTGTACGTACTTCGGACACAGATCGCGATTGAGAACGGAAGAAAGCTCTTTCTTGACTACATTAGGAGCATGAATAAGCTCCGGGATCGTCCGCAATTCTACAATACTCTTACGACGAACTGCACCACACAGGTCTTGCGCCATGTGTGGGCATTCGGCAGTGACGCCCGATACAATTGGCAGATCTTGTTGAGTGGCTACGTGCCCGAGTATCTCTATGACAACGATACCCTGATGCCCGGGATGACTCTCGACGAAATCATGAGGAGTTCACTCGTAAACGAAAAGGCCCACGCGGTTCCGCTCGACGATACCTTCTCAAAAGCGATTCGCGTAGGGGTCCCTCGTCCCCCGGCGCGTGGAAGGGGGGAGTAGTGAAATGAGTTACACTCTTATATTTTCGCTCCTCCTGACGGTCTGTCACACGATTGGTGTCGGCACGGCATTGCACGCTCTCTACTATTCAAGAAGTTCTCAGGGAGCGATAGCGTGGGTCCTCTTCCTGATGATCTTTCCGATTATCGGCGTGCCAGCTTACTTCGTGTTCGGGCGAACTCGATTCTTTGGGTACAGGGAGCGGATCAAGCGGATGTTGGACACGCATCGCGCGGTCTTCGCTGAATATAGAGCGAGATTAGCAGAGCACCGACTAGCGAATCGGTCGGGCAGAAAGGTCGATCCGTTGGAGCACATCGGTGGAAATGACATCCTGTTGGGTAATCGCGTCGAACTGTTGATTGATGGAGAGAGAACATTCGCCGCGCTCTTCGACGCCCTCGAAAAAGCTCGTTCTTACATCCTCGTTGAGTTCTTCATTATCAAAGACGATACGTTGGGGCGGGCGCTTCAAGAGCGACTCATTCGCAAGGCTCAAGAGGGTGTGTCCGTGTTCGTTTTATTCGATGAGGTTGGCAGCAGCAAGTTGCCATCCTCCTACATCACAGAATTAGAGCAGGCAGGGGTCCGAATTAATCGGTTCCACACCCGACAGGGGGTAGGTAATTTCTTTCAGGTTAACTTTCGAAACCATCGAAAGATCGTGGTCGTAGATGGAGTAGCCGCATTTGTTGGTGGGCACAACGTAGGTGATGAGTATCTCGGAAAAGGAAAGAAATTCTCATCCTGGCGGGATACCCATATAAAGATTGAGGGGCCCGCGGCGCTTCCGTTGCAAGGTATCTTCTGCGCCGATTGGGCGTGGGCAACGGGTACTCTTCCATCAATCTCAATTCCTGAGATTGAGCCTGTTGGCGAGAGCGATGTTTTGGTGGTGGCTTCGGGACCGGCGGACCCAAATGAGCGATGCACCTTGCTCTTCTTAGAGGCGATCACCCGAGCAAAAGATCGAGTGTGGATCGCGAGCCCTTACTTCGTGCCGGATGAGTCCATTCTGCGAGCGCTCCAATTAGCCGCGATGAGAGGTGTCGATGTTCGCGTTTTGTTGCCTGAGAAAGCGGACCACCTCATGGTGTGGCTCGCTTCCTTCTCATATGTGCCGGAGGTTACCGCGGTAGGCGTTAAGGTATTCCGATATACAGAGGGGTTCCTGCATCAGAAGGTATTTCTTGTTGATGATTACCTCAGCGCGGTTGGTACCGCGAACCTTGATAACCGATCCTTACGCCTCAATTTTGAGGTGACGGCGCTGGTGTACGACAGCTCATTTTGTTCCCGAGTCGGTGAGATGCTGACAGCTGATTTTGCGAGGAGTCGAGATGTAAGCTCGATGACATTTAGCGAGCTCTCACTTTTTAAAAAGTTGGGCTCTAAAGCGGCGCGACTCTTCTCTCCGGTTCTGTAGTCGCGACGGTCGCTTCGTTATTTCGGCCTGTCGCGCAAGGTGATGTAGAGGTCGGAGACGGTCGCGCCTGGAGTCAAGTTCCTCAGGCCATACGTTGAGCTCGCAGGGCTTGATTCAGTGTATTGGTAGATATAGATGCGAGCGATACCCGGCATTGTCCTCTTGAGAAACGCGAAGATTCGCTCCGCGTAGTCGAGCTGCTTGTTCACCCCCTGGGCTCCCGTTTCAGTAACCCAAATGGGCTTCTGGATTGTGTTGACGAAGTCAGCAACCCCACCTGGAAGGATGACTCGCTCAACGCTCTTGCCATAAAAATGAATGGCGTACACATCGGTGAAGTTAAGCGCGCCAGCCTCCACCATGGACCTATTATAGTTCAACGTGTCCGGGAAATTTTGGGCTATAGCTGTTGTGGCGCCGTTGACGACCCGTTTGCGGGGAGAAATGCCCTTGATTGCCCCATGGCTGAGCGCGAGGAGTTCAACATAGTTCGCCGGTTTCGTGAGCACGTCTAATGTCTCATTCTCCGAGAAGCTGGGATTATTCGGCTCATTCCAGATTTGGTAGGCACCGATGCGTGATCGCCTCTTGTATCGATGTGCCACCTTCTTGACCCACAATTCTACAAATGTAGATCGGGGACTTCCCCCCACCCAATTTCGGGGGTCTTTTACCCAGGATGGGGCCCCAGTAAGAATAACGAGAGCCTCCGTTCGCGCTGGAAGGGAGGAGATGATCTGATCGTACAGTCCGAAGTTCGGGGTGGCTGATGGAGAGGGTTGTACTTGGTCGTTCCAGGCGACAAGGACGCGAACTTTTCTTATCCCAAGATTGGATGTGACATCTCGTAGCTGTGATCGAATGGGGCCGAAGCGTGAGTCGTTAAGAAATGAATTGAGACCGAGCAGAGAATAGGGGATAGCTTTTCGAGGGGTAAGAAAATCCTCGAAAAAAGCTTTAGGAGAGACCTCTGGAGCCGGAGGTTGTCCAAACGCGACCGTCGCGGAGATGGCGCTGGCGGTAAGGCTGAGGACCACGAAGGTGGCCCAGGTTCGTAACCGTGTTGAGTGCGATCTCATGAGGTGTAAGCGGCCCATTGCTCCTCAGTATATGCTCGTTTCTCTTTAGACGCATGTTCATAACCGGCGGATCGGGTTATTTTTCAAGCCCTCGATTCACGCACGATGCGAGCCATGCAAGGAGGGAGCTGACATACAAAGCTATTGTGGTCCGTGAGGTGCAGGCCTACCATAAGCGTATAAAGTAGTTAAGGTTTTTTGGTGCGCCTTATGGGTCGAATCTCTCTCGTTGCGCTTGCGTTCCTGGTACTCGTTGTGGGGGCGAACGGTTCCGCTGCTGAGGGGCTCCTAGACTATGTTATGTCGAAGGGGGCTCCAACCGAGGTTTCTGTTCTCGAAAAGGGGGAGCACGGTCCGATTCGAGTCTCCTTTCAAAGTCAGGTGTGGCGGGAGATCCCCTGGCGTCATGAGCTTTTGATCAAGTATCCGCAAAAGATCGATCGAGATGATGTCGTTGTTGTCCTTCTTACCGGTGGTAGTGGCGGTGACACCCACCAGGCGAGTGCGCAAAAACTAGCCGATGCTCTGGGGATACGAGCGGTCCTTTTGACAAAGGTGCCCAATCAACCGCTCTTCGATGGAAAGACAGAGGATGTTCTTCTTTCTCATACCCTCGATCAATATCGACGGAGTGGTGACGCAACGTGGCCCCTTCTTTTCCCGATGGTCACAAGCGTTGTTAAAGGCATAGACACCTTACAGATAACCTTGGGGAACCCTCATCTCAAGGTTATCGTCGTGGGGGCCTCGAAACGTGGGTGGACTACCTATCTCACTGGCGCGGTTGATAAGCGCGTCGTTGGGATCGTGCCAGCGGTGTATGAGATGATATCCATACCCCGACAGGTGGCGCTCGCGCGGGAGCGGTACGGCCGTGACTCAGAAAAGATCCGTCCGTATACGGCGCTCGGATTAACTGACGATCTGCTCGAGCCTCGAGTATCCACGATGATAACGTGGATAGATCCTGTGGCCTACTTCTCTCGCCTCACCATGCCCAAATTGCTCCTATTGGGGGCTAACGACCCGTACTGGGTTGTTGACTCAGTTCGTGAGTACTGGAACAAGCTGCCTGGGCCCAAGATGCTTCGCATTCTACCAAACGTAGGGCATGGGGTACTGAGTGAGGCTGCAGCTTCCGAAGCTATCGTCTCTTTCGTGCGGCTTGTCATGGATAAGGTTTCATTGCCGGTCGCTGAATGGAAGTTCTCAGGAGTGGCGAACGGTAGGGCATTAGTTTCAGGACGTGGTAATGAGCCTGTTGTTCGGTGCACCGCGTGGCGCGCTCTTTCTGAGGACACCGACTTTCGAGACGCAGAGTTTCGCGCAAGTCCTTGCGAGGTGACGAGGGATGGTAAGGGATTTCAATCGGTAGTTTCCGTGCCGTCGACGGAGAATGCCGCCGTCTTCGTTGATGTAGAAACCGTGGGCGGAGGTGGGCAGAAGCTCCTCCTCTCCACTGAGTCTCAGGTTTATCTCCGACAGCAGTAGTTACTCAGCCAGGGGCCAGAGCGGACTTTGGCTGGTACCGCTCTGATAATCTACGCTCCTCGGGATACATAGCGAACTGGCTAAAAACGGAACGTAGCTGCTCTAATGAACTGAATTCGTGACACCTTCTTTTTGATTGAGGGCGTGGCGGCCGCTGCGATACGATGAAGGTCAAAGAAAACGTGTTAGATCACGGGATCTGCACAGAGCCTTTGTTACTCGGCCGATTGTTCATCACCAACCCTTATGTACACGCTACTCTTGATAGATTTGGACGGAGTCATAAGGCTCTGGCCGGAGCACATAGACCGACAAATCGAAGTTGCAGCTGGTCTTCCGGCTGGTGCGATCAAACGCGCAGCATTCTCAGTCGACATCCTGGAGCCAGCCATCACAGGGCGGTGTACTGATGACGAGTGGCGTCGTGCTATTGAACTGAAACTCGCGACAACGACTGGTCTCGCTATCGCAACAGAAACCATTCGTCGATGGTCGATGTCATCGGGGGCAGTCAATGCGCCTTGCTTGCAGCTCCTTGAAGAGTTGTCCGAGAGTGTTCGGATAGCGCTGGTGACTAACGCGACGTCTCGTCTTAACGATGACCTAAGGGCACTGGGCATTCAGGAGCGGTTTGGGTCGGTTTTCAACTCATCACAAATGGGCGTCGCTAAGCCGGAGCGTGCCTTTTTTGAGCAGGTCCTGGATGTTACAGGCACCGATCCGAGCGCAACTCTCTATGTCGATGACTCCGGTTCGAATGTGAATGCCGCGCGTGAGTTGGGGATCCAGAGCCACCTCTTCGAAGATGCTCAAAATCTGCGAAGATTTTTGGAGGCCGCAGATGTCTTGCAACGGGCCAAGATGTATAGCCAATAGCTGCAGCGGACCCTCGATAAACAGGCGCCGCTGAGTGCTATGTGATGGACTGTGGTACGAATTACTCGAGAGCAAGAATGACTTGTAAAACTTTTGACAACGGGACACCTTAGCGTTCCTGAGCGCAGCGAGTTACATGGAGGAACAGTTCGTGCGTCAGTGACCAGAGAACTCATAACAGAAAGGCTCAGGCAGGGCTGATTCCCTGGGACAAGCAATTCACGCTCGGGAATGTAGGTGGCGAATACCTACAACTTGAGCTCACGAAATCTGGCCAACGAATTCTGAATTGTAATACCGAATCAGGTCTTTAACGGTATGTTCATCAAACCAAAGAGTTGGTGTCGACGGCATCTGCGGTGGAAGAATTCCTAAGGGATTGTGAGCAGCGCGACTTGGACGGATTGAAGATTGAGTGGGGCTCCTAAAGCGTCCCAAAGATACATTCGATTAAGGGCGGCAGCTCCAGTCCTTCGGATCCTTGAACCTTTAAGACGCCCCCCGTAGCCCTAAACGTCAGGTATCCCCACTTCCTCCGAAGCCAATTCGCCTCTTTTTGGGCGGTTCCGCCGGCGACATGAGCTCGCGAATAGCATCGAACACTACCTTGAATTGCCGATCGTAGCGTTGTTCGAGTTCAGCAAGTTTACGAGCGAGCTCCTGATTTGACGAAATGAATGACCGAAGTTTTACGAAGGCGCGCATGATTTCGATGTTTACCCGTACCGCTTTCTTGCTTCGTAAAACGGTGGATAGCATGGCAATCCCCTGTTCGGTGAAAACCAGAGGACGGTAACGGCGCCCACCATAAGAGGAACTTGAGATCCCAATTTGGGATCTCAAGTTCATAACCTCCTGATCTGATAATTGAAACATGAAGTCAGCTGGAAAGCGATCTGCGTTACGCCTCACGGCCCGGGTTAGAATTCTCGTCTCAACGTCGTACAGCCGAGCTAGGTCTTCGTCCAACATCACTTTGTGACCGCGGACCAGGTAGATCAGATTTTCAACATTCATCGGTAGAAGGGAATTGTCAGTCATAGCACCTCCAACTAATCTATCGCCAAAAATGACAGTAAGTTGCCTCGAGCCATAACCAAGACGAGGACAGGACGGACCAAAGGTCTTTCGTGGTCGGGAAATGAATAGTCTGTTGTGAGACTGGTGAGCCGCCTGTCTCGCGTAACGTTATGCACCAATCCTCGCCCTACAACTCAACATCAGTGCGCGCCATCATCCTCCACGCCGACAAGATTCTTGTTGAATGGCTTGAATCCAAGGGGATTGCGTTTTTACCCGGTGGAACTGTCGAGCCCGGAGAGGATCTTTTAGAGGCGTTGAACCGGGAGTTGCATGAGGAAATCGAGGGTGCTGATTTCACGGTCGGTCGATATCGTGGCACTATTGGGCATAGCTGGCTTGCATCAAACGGAAGCAACAGTTGCCTGAATCACTTCTATGAGGTTGAGCTATCACCGCAGAGCAACCCCACTGCAAGAGAATCGGGTCGGTGCCTCACGTGGATATCTCTCTCGGATCCAGTAGTGCAGCACCTTCAGCCCCCCAGTTTAAGGGCGCGGCTAAGTGAATCTAGCGAGGGGCTGTGGGATGAGTTCGATAGTGAGGACTAAGCATCCGACCACTCATGACGTGGGTAGAAATCCCCTCGACGGTTCTCCTACGTAAATGTATCACTTCGGATGCGAATCCAACTATTTAATCCGAAGGTCGTCACCGTTTTTCCTCTTTTCAAGATAGGACCTCAGACCTCATGTACATGTGATATCATCGAACGGAGAGGCGAAATTTTGGCTTGAGCCCGTCGTCGCTCTGGCTGACTCAGATGGACTGAAGCCTCTTGAACTTCGGCGAATTCAAAAGATTGTGGAGCGTCAATGTGAAAAGTTCCGGAAAGCTTGGAAAGATTTTTTTGGGGTGTGAGGTAGCGAATATCTCGCCGTTCGGAGTGTGGGTGCTCGTAAGTGGTCACGAGTATTTCCTCGACCACAAGAAATTCCCTTGGTTTAAAGGGGCAGCGGTTGAGGATGTCCTGAATGTAGAGAGCCCTAGGACAGGACATCTTAGGTGGCCAGCTCTTGATGTCGATTTGCACCTAGAATCTATAAGTTCGCCGGAGCAGTTTCCTTTAGTGGCTCGTACCAAGGGGCATAACAAAAAGACGGTGCGGAGGATTAAACGTCCCCGCACGCACTGACGTTACCGGAGTATCTATGGAAAGCTGTACATCACAGCCGAGAAGCTTTCTAGCAAGGTGGAGAAAACGCCGACTCATTAAAAAGCAGGTCCGCAGCATAGGGTTCGATCTGGTGCGTGCACACGGGAAGAAGCGTAGCTATAGTGCAAAAGAAGTTAAGACCGCTTGGGATCGTAGGGCCTATTCGCCCGATTTCATGTGTTACGCTGTGGCGGCGTACACTTCACCCAGCGATTTCAACGACTACCACCTTGAACGCGGAGAGACTTGCGACTACGGCGAGATGCGCCGCGAAGTTGGAGATATTTGCTTTGGCGGTAATCATAGTTTCAACGTTCTTGATCTTGTAGGCACCGGCGCAGTTCTCGGTGCATCGGAATCGTCAGGCTGGTTCTCAGACCTATTCTCTTCAGGTGAATCGAGTTCAAGCGATGGCGATGGCGGTGGGGATTCTGGCGGGGATGATTGAGGTAGTGACTACAACAGGTAACAAGCAGCTCGTGCGGCGCGCTAATGCTCCCGAACATTTAAACCGTTGTGACTGACGAAACCGACGGGCGTCATCAGCAGGAAACTTTGTAGGTAAGTAGCCCCTTTTGGCTGGTACCATCTACCAAACCAAGGGGGCGCGGGCTTGTAAGGCTAAAAACAGCCGCGTTAGTAATTCGGATGGCTCTTCGAGCTCCACCCGATTACCTCGTAGCCCTGCTTTTGCAAACAGTGCTCGACGAAGCGTTGGTAGGAAGGAGTGCGCTCATTCATCTTGCTCGCAGCGTGAAGGACACCAAGTACTCCGCCAACCGCGGCTCCGGCTCCTGTCGCTCGTCCCGCGTTGCTGCCGGTGATTACGCCTGCAAGTGCTCCAGTTCCAGCGCCCACAGCGCCACCAACGAGACCCTCTTTGGCCATTTCACCGTATTGGTTTGGCTGCTTAATGTATTCGTCCGCCAGCGAGAGGCAGTGATTGACATCGGCGTTTACCTGACCGCGAGCTGTTTTATTAAGCTTGTCGTTGGGAAAGAGGTCGGGAGTTTGTGGCGTCGTCATCGACGCGCAGCCAACCGAGCTGATCAATGTGAGTGCTACAAGTACTTTTCGCATACTTCCTCTACACGGGTTAAGTTCGACTTAGGAAACTCTTGAGTGTTCCACCTCAAACATCGCCTCCTGGGTGCTTCCCTGGTAAGGCTGGGTCCGGTATGGCTCACCAGATAAATTCTTAGCGTAACTTATCAAAGGCCACAATAATTATACGTTGCCGAGGTACGCGACACACTTTCGCTTAATTGCCGCTATCTTGGCATCGATTCGGTCATTGTAAACGCCTGTCGCCACCTCGGCTCTATCCTGCTCATCACCGGTAATGACGCCAGCCACGGCTGAGAATGGAATGACGGCCCGAGCTCCCGAGAGTATCTGTTTTGCCACGGAGGCCCTTTCCTCTTCAAGGATAGCTATATCGTGCTTTGCCGTTGAGCAATTAATGGGGGCGTTAAGCTTCTCCTTCACCGCTGGATCGATGGTTGGCATCGGTGAGTGGTTGGTCCGGGCGCAGCCCATACACAACGTTCCACAAAGGAGCGCTGAAGCGGTAACCTGAAGCAGTTTTGTTTTCATTCGATGTTCTTATGTATGAAAGAATACGTCAGGGATCTGATAGCCTGGGATAAGGGAAACCTCAAGTGAAACTGTGGGTCAGGGTAGGGAGCGCTTCAGTTTTCATGGTGATTCCGAGAGCAGAAGATTGAGATCCAGGGGCTCGGTGGTCATCGCAAGCTCTCCGTGCGCGTCTCGCGGCCAGCTCTCGTGGGGCTTATCCCAGTAAAGCTCAAGACCGTTCCCATCTGGGTCGCTGAGGTATATCGCTTCGCTTACTCCGTGGTCGGCTGCCCCCTGCAGTCGAATGCCGGCGCGCATGAGCCGTTTGAGCGCGTCGGCTAAGTCTCCTCGCGTGGGATAGAGGATCGCGACGTGGTACAGGCCGGTGCATGAGGGGGGAGGGGGTGCACCGTCCTTACTCTCCCACGTATTGAGACCGATGTGGTGGTGATATCCTCCGGCAGAGAGGAATACCGCGTTTTTTCCGTATCGCTGGGTTACTTCAAAGCCGAGCACCCCCTGGTAAAAAGCCAACGAGCGATCAAGGTCGGCGACTTTGAGGTGAACGTGCCCGATCCGCGCGCCGGGAGAGATAGGAGATGCGGGATGTGCTGACATAGGGGACGACCTTACGTTGTCTCAGCCCTGCCCACAATGACCCCTAAGGAAGCGAGGCAAAACCCCTCCCTGCTGCGAAAGCGTATCTTGGGTCGCTCTTCAATTTTCAGCACGTGAAAAAATCCTCATTGTATCTTGGCGGATACACCAGAGGTTTTTTCACGCACTGAAAATCGAATATCAACCCAATCTCCACTTTCTCGCTACGGGTTGGTTTTGTCTCGATTTCCTAAACTTCTGTTTGAGCGGTCGAGACTCCACCACATCATCCGGAACCAGCGTATGGCCCCAGTCGCCTCCTATGGGGTGCTGCACTGCAACCTTTAACGCCTCAACATCATCAATAGTAGTACACAATGACCTATGCCAAAGGCTCAATATGACTGAGGAGTGGGATATCGCGGATGCCCTTTTCGAGTTGCGACAACGGTATGTTGAGCGATGTGGGCCTCTGCATCCGATCGTCGCGGACCTCGACCCGGAGCTGCTCTACGTCATCTTGGAGATGGCGTTGGAAGATGGGGTGGAGATCGATGTCGCGTCTATTGAGCGTGCGTTGAGTGAGGTAGATGACCGAGTCTCTCTATTCAAGGAGCTTTGTTGAGCATGGCGCGCCAGGAAACGCTCTCCCGCACCCCAACGCAAGGCTCCAGTCCAGGTGGTGAGGGGCTCTCACTTCCACTTACAGCGCGAAGTTACTCGACGAGTACGCAGTCTCTCGAGGCCCTCGCTGAGATATCCCGTAGCGTTGAGAAAAAGACTGGATGGCATGTAGACCTGTCAGAGGTCGCGGTCAGGGTCGTGTCCTCCCCAGAGCTGCAACGTCGATCTCGTGAGGACGTTGCTCGACGAACGGGTATTCCCGTTGGTGTGCCGCAACCTTCAGAGACTTCTTCGCTCGCAAGCGCTCTCGTGAGCGCGCGTCATAGTGGTGTTGTGGCTGTGTACCTCCCCTCCGAGAAAGCTCTGATCGTCAACGAAGAGAGCGTGGGACGAATCTCACATGATGCCCTCAAGAGTACGCTCCACTATGAGCTCACGCGAGCCGCTCAACATCAGCGCTATCCTGAATTTATAGCGAGCGTCGATAATCTTGCGAGGGAGCGCCGACTTCTAGGGAAGCACGGAGCGGATGTGCCAGCTGAAGAACGGGAGCGTCGACTCGCCGTTCTGACCGACAAGGCGCAGGCGCGAATGGCTCTCATCGAGGGGCAAGCTCTGGAGCTTCGGCGAATGTACGAAATTGAGGCCGGACTTCATTCAGAGATACGGATGGGGCCGGTCGAGGTGGCGTTGGGATTGCCAGCGAGACTCGTCGACATTGAGAGAGAGACGATCGTGAGCTACTGCCGTGGTCAAGCGATCTTCGCGAAGATCCACGCCATAGGGGCTCACGAGGTCGATCGTCTCTTCAAAGCCCCCCACATTGTTGATCAGGTGTTTGGAGCGCGTCGCCCTGAGTAAGGCCTTACGGCCGATTCGTCACGGTCTCGCTGATCGATCGTCTCGTCCGAAGTAGATCTCTTGTAATCGTTCGTCACTGCGAACACGTTCTGGTGTGTCATCCAGCACTACTCTCCCTTCTTCAAGAACCACGATACGGTCGCAGAACTTTTGAATGAAGGTGATGTCGTGTTCGATAATGAGCACGGTTTTACCCATCGATTGGAGGTTTCTGATGCTCTGCGCGATATCCTCCTTCATGCGGGGAGAGACACCGGCGGTAGGCTCATCAAGTAGAAAGAGATCCGACCCAAGCGCGAGGGTTCGAACAATTTCAAGAAGTCGCATCTGTCCTCCTGACAGGGAGCTTGCTTTTTCGCGCGCTTTTCCATCAAGTCCAACATCCTTGAGGAATGTCATCGATCTCTCGATTGTCTCCCGTGTTCTCTTCGACCACGGGAGAAAGCCTGCGGACGTGTCCCGGCGAGACTCAAGCGCAAGCTGAATATTTTCGAGTAGGGACATCTCTCGGAATATCCCGAAGTTTTGAAAGACCCGACCGAGGCCGCGTTGCGCGCGCAGGTACGGCTCCAGATGATCGATTCGCTCGCCACGAAGGGTAATAGTACCTTTGCGGCAGGGCGCGAAGCCTGAGATGCAATTAAAGAGGGTAGTCTTTCCGCTACCGTTTGGCCCGATGACACCAACTGTCTCCCCGCCTCGCACTGAGCAGGAAATTCCGTTGAGCACGTGCGCACTTCGAAATGAAACGAAGATGTCAGATAGTTCAAGCATGGCTACACCGTACGTCGTTGAGGAAAAAGTTTGTCTCGTTTCCACCAGACAACTCCGAAGAGAATAAGCGCATGAAGGAGTTGCCTCATCGGGCCGAGATAGGTTGAGCTGATATCGAGAAATCGAAGGGGCTCAGGGAGGAGAACGAGAAAGAGAGTGGCGCCGATAACGCCTCCGAACGAGCCCGGACTACCAACGATGACGATCGTCAGAATAAACACCATCTCCCCGAGTCCGAAGGAAGATGGGTCGATATAATTGAGGTAATACGAGAAGAAGCTCCCCGCTAATCCCGCGAACGCCGAAGAGACGCAAAATGCGATGTTTCGAGTCCGACGGGTGTTTTTACCAAGAGAGGCAGCAGCTCGTTCGAACTCCGCGAGCGCTCTGAGCGACCGACCACATGGGCTATTATAGAGGCAGTAGAGTATAGCTTGGGTGATGACAGCGAAGATTCCAATCAAGGCCAAAAAGTTACCGTTGTCGTAGAAGTCGATCCCCAAAAGCTCCGGTCGAGGGATCCCCGGTATCCCGAGCACTCCGTGGGTCACGCTCTTCCAGTTAATCAGAAGCGCTGATACGACGGCGCTGAAGGCGAGCGTACCGATCGCGAAGTAGTCGGTCGTGAGGCGCAGGGATATGGCGCCCAAGAGGGTCGCGAACGCAGCGCAGAGCGAGATGCTCACCGCCACGCAGACGGTGAAGGAAGCGGAGTGCTCGGTTGATAAGAGTGCTGTTGCGTAGGCGCCGACGGCGTACGACGCGACGTGGGCCAGATTGAAGAGCTGACCGAGTCCGACGGTGAGGTTCAAGCTTTGCGCTAGTATCAGATAGAGAGATACCAGTATCGCCAAGTGAACACCGTAGTCGGAGGTAAGTATCTCAATCATGTTCGTCATGTTGCTCTCGACCGCGTTCCAAAGAGTCCGTGTGGTCTGAGGAGGAGCACCCCGAGAATAACTAAGAAAGCGAACGCGTCTTTGTAGCCCGCCGGAAGTGAGTATCCCCAAAAGTCTAATCCAATAGAGAGGTTCTCGATCAATCCAAGGATGTAGGCTCCCAAAACCGTGCCCCAGATATTGCCAAGCCCCCCCAGTACCATCGCGGCGAAGGCCTTAATAGAATACGAGCTTCCCATCGTTGGTTGAATGTTAGTCTCGTATCCAACGAGAATGCCGGCGTATGCTCCGAGGAGCGTCCCAAGTATACATACCCCGTAGGTGATGAGCGTGACCGAGATACCGAGACTCTCAGCCGCGGAGCGGTTTTCAGCGATGGCTCTTACTTTTCTACCGAGGCTCGTTTGATGAACGAGGAATGCTAAGGTTCCAAGGATAAGAAGAGCCGACACGACGATCGCGCATTGAAAGGGAGTAATGTACACGCCGCGCACCTCCATGCTGTTCGAACTAGCGGAGGATGGAAATGAGCGGACATTGACGCCGAAGATCATCGATACCGCACACTCCAGGATGGTGCCGAGCGCGATAGTGGTAATGAAGGGGAGTAGGGTGCTGGATTGAACGAACGGTAGTATGAAGATTCGTAACATCACAAAACCGACCGCCATCATGCAGAGGGTCGAGTAGAGGACCGCGGTCGGGAATGAGAGTTCGAGCTGACCGTAGAAAAGCAGGAAGCAATACGCTCCCAGCATCATGATATGGCCGTGCGCAAAGTTTAAAATTCTCAGCAAGCTGTAGGTAAGCGCGAGACCGGCGCTCGCCAACGCATATATGCTCCCGGTAATCAGTGAATTAACTAAGAGTTGCGGAAGGATCGAGAGCATGGCGAAAGTATATAGAGTGAACCGAGATGTGTCATCGATGAAGTGGGTATGAGAGTCGAAGTACGGCTCGAGCTTTTGTCAGTTCGGAGCGCGCACCGGGCTTTTCGCGCGGGTGATATCTCAGGATAGAAGCATCATAGATGTGCGCCTCCTACCCCGTTGTTTCGCTCGATGACACCCAAAGAGATTTCGCGGAATGGCTGCAAATCGCGAGGTCTACAATCTCTTGCTTTTCGTGGCGCCGCTAAGAAGGATCGGTATCGTTCGAGTTGAATGAAGCATGCACGGCCAGGCGTCGCCTAAAGGAGCTTGAAGGCTACCTCTGCTTGCAGACGTTTGTCTTGGTACACTGGCGTATGAGGTTGTTCAGTCCTGTTCGGACGGATGCTATGGTGCGTGCTGTTTCTCCGGGGCGATTCGAGGGGTCTTTGTTAATTCCCCGCTCCTTGTAACAACTCTGCACCTGTTGAGCGGCGAACGTCGCCTCCGCCTCAAGCGCCGCAAACTGGGGCGAGAGAGCCTTGACATCATTGGCGTATGAAACAGTTATGCAACTTCCCTTACATACCTCTATTCCCTGGCGGAATATGGTCTGAGCGCTCTTTGTAATGATCGAATAGGCTTTGGAAGCCCTCTTGCTCGAGGACTTGAGGCTTATCGGACATTTCTTGGCCTTTGCGCGTCGAACGTCAGCTGTATGCCGGGCACGGAGAAGGCTCGCTTTCTCTATGAGGCTTTTTTCAAAGCTCAAGATCTTTTGGGTTGGTTTGACGAGGGGGCAGCCGTTTATGCCGACCGTGCAATCGTCGATCTTTTTGGTTGTGCCACCGCAGACGCCGCATATATCCCGCTGGTCAACGTAGGTGTAGGGGGCCGGAGCGTTCAGACACGTGCCGCATTTATCAAGGGAACCCCCAGGAAATCGATACGATGCCTCGCCTGGGCACAAACCGCATCCATCTTGAATCGAATTTGACTCGTATGAATATCCTGTAGGGCCGGCAAGACAGATGCCGCATCTATCAGTTCCTTTTTTGGCGTTCGCGCTCTCATGACATACCGAGCACTCATCGATAGCGCGCCCACTCGCGTCTGGCACAGCGGAACAATTTCCGTTGGTGATGAGTGGAGCCAAGATGATATCAGGGGCCCTGGCATTCACGTCACCTCGGAAGCTGAGGGATATCGCGCCCACATGAGTAACGTCGGCGGGTCCGTTTGGACCGATCGTTGTCGCTGTTGTGAACGTCAATCCAAGGGGTGCTGGCACCGTGGCGGCACCTGCGCTTGCGAACAACGAGTAGGGGAGCGTCATGTAAAACGGCTCGGGCTCCGCGTAGAACTGATCTAGCGTGATAGAGACCTCAGAAAAGCGTGAGCCGTCCGGGTTTCTTGAATCGTATAAGCGAAGTTTGAGTTGGATTGTTTGGTTCGATGGATAGTCGAAGAACATTAACCCAATCTTAAAGGCTGTTCCGCCGTCTTGGGTAAGGTCGACCTGCCCCAACCCGTTTGGTTTCACAGTGGAGGGGTCGGTGTCACCATCCCAGACAACCGAAGCGAACCCTGTGTGGGCCCCCTGAGTATATCCGATCGAGGAATCTACCACCTCAAGGCGTGAGATGCCTGTACCTGAACCGGACTTCGTCGCCGAGAGCGAACGTCCGCCGCCAATCGCGTGTGATGACGGAAGGTAGACTGTTTTAGTTGCGCCGACCGTTGATGTGGAAGAGACAGTCCCGTCGTCTGTGAATCCGTCAAGCGTCAACGCCATGCCCGGTGTGGCTAAGAGCAGAGTGGCCGCTATGGAGAGAGCAAGTCGGAAGACGTACATGGAAGTGATAACCTCAGCTTCGAGATGCTATCACCCACGGTATGGCCTCACAATCGGGATTGCGTTTGTGACACCTTCCTCCACTGGAAGGGCGGAGCCCTGTTTTGCATGTGCGGATGGGCCCTTGTCCCCCTCAATGAGACGTGTGGTGCCTAAACAGATCCTGCGGAATCGCGATGAAACCGTCCGCTGGCAACTCCTCAAGCTTCGCGAGCGCCGCCATGAATGAGCTGTGCTGTTCGAGAGGTACCACGCTACCATCTCTTCGCAGCACATGAATTGCGGACGTTAGATCCTTTTTGAGGTTCACTGGGGCAGGCCGCACCTCACAATAGAAGTAGTTCGGATCGAGTGATGATGTTTCGACCATCTTTCTGAGAATGGCTCGATTCTCATCATGTAGCTCGAAGTGTCGAAAGGGCTGCCTCCGAAGTACGCGCTGAGAGAGCTCTCGAAGGGTTGTGTCTTCACTGCGAGCCCATTGCATCAGGTGGTATTCCCACCACGGCTCAATCATTTCAAGGATAGTTTCTCCTGAGAGCTCACATCCGTGCCTCGCGCCCAAAACCTTGCCCATCACCTGATCGCAAAACTCGAGGTCTCCAGCTTGATAGAGGTCCCGCGCGCGCTGTCCGATCTTCTCCTGCATGTACTCGCCAATTCGGCAGGTCGGGTGACGATAGACGTTGCGGTAGAGATTCGCTCGTGAGGTGAAGAATGGCTCAAGCGCGGGGACCCCGTTTTCCTTTATGACGAACTCTCCATCGTCCGAGATGGTGAGGTATTTCCTTATGATGGCAAGGTCGTAGTGACCATATTGAACCCCCGTGAAGAACCCGTCCCGTCGAACCCAATCACCCCGGTCCGTATTCCAACCACCTGACGTAATAATTTGCCATGTCCATCTTGGAACGGAGGGGTCTTCCGCGACGACCTTGTCGAGCTTTTCAGCGCCATCGGTGCCGAGGCATCGCTCAAGAGCCGAGCGAAAGCCTGGGTCTTTCTTGATGAGTTGATGAGACATCGCCTCATGGGCGTCCGGTTGTCCTGGAAACCACACCCGATGTGCGACATGTGAGCCTGGCGCGATGTGTCCGATATCGTGAGTCATCGCGAACGCCACGACAGCTGGGCCCCATTCTGCAATCTCCGCGCGAATTTTCGGGCTTACGTTATAGCTGATGTTCTCCAAGATATCGGCGGTAATGCAGGCGCAGCCGATAACGTGACCGAATCGCGGCTGCATCGCGTCCGGGTAGACCCAATACGCGGTTGAGAGCTGCCCGATCTTCTTCATCCTCTGGAGAGCAGGAGTGTCCATGAGATCCATGATCGGTCGGTGAAGGGGGTTGGCGCGATTGAGGTCAATGCCGTGAAGTGGATCCGTAGCGGAACGAATGAGGCGTGCCTGATCCTGCTTTCCGGCAAATTCAAGGTAGCGTTGTCTCGCCTGAAATTGCTCGCGTTCTAGTTCGGCCGAGATACCGAAAACCGGGCTGGTAGTTCGTTGGGGGTGTTGACCCGGTAAGTGTCCCTGGGTTGCGGCTGGCTTCATGATTATCTTTACAACGTCATTGTTCGCGGTTCAAAGCGCCTGGAGGTGGAACGCGGAGTCGTAAAGTAGACGAGCAAAAGGTGTTTGTGAAGGGGGATGCGAGGGCTTCAGCGCGAGAGGTGCGAGGATAACTTAGATGTAAGAGCTTATTGTGTGGGATTCTCAGGGATTTGCGCCCTTGCGGTCCAATCAAGGGGGCATGGTATAATCAGGACGTCGGTTTCGACCATTTTACGTCAGAGGTACCTATGATTACTCGAACTCTCCTTGCTCTCGTGTGCGCGGCTAGCTTTGCGGCGTGCTCGCTTGGCGCTCAACCTTCCCCTGAAAAAGCTGCCTGTGGACATGAGTGCACCTGTCCATCGTCAAGCTGTTCCTGTGAAGGATGTAACAGCCATAAGGGTGGCGAAGGTTGTACCTGTGGGGACGCCCACGGAGCTTCAGCAGCGGCCAAGGGCGGGCACTCCTGTCATTAAGATGATGATCGCGCGGGGCCGAGGGGTTGTATCCCTCGGCCCCGAGAACTTGATTTATGCCTGCGCCTCTGTCCAGGTCCTTCCACTTCCCGCGTCAACTTTGAGAGGCACTGAGAGCTCCATTACGCTCTCCATCGCCTCTTGCACGGATCTCATCAGCTTCTCGTTCTCGGCTGCGCCTCTGTCGGCTGCTTCAATGAGCAGTTCGTCGTGAATCTGGAGGATGAGCTTCGCGTCGATGCCCGATGAGCGAAGCATTGAATCAACCTTGATCATCGCAATCTTGATGATATCGGCCGCGGATCCTTGGAGCGGGGCATTAATCGCCGCTCGCATAGCGAATCCTGAATCACGGCCGCTCGTATCGATGGCGCTGATAACACGCTTTCGTCCGAAGATCGTCTGCACCTCTCCATTCGACATCGCGGCGTCCTCAAGCTTCGCGAAGTATTCCTTCACGCGAGGGTACCGAGCGAAGTAGTTGTTAATGTAAGTGGTCGCTTGGTGAACCGGGATGCCGAGCTCTCGACTGAGTCGAAAGGCTCCCATGCCGTAGACAATGCCGAAGTTAATGGTCTTTCCGATCCGCCGAATCTCGTCCGACACCTCATCGAAAGCCCCCAGCCCCATGATCTCTCGGGCGGTGTTAGCGTGAATGTCGGTTCCCTCGTTGAATGCCGCTATCATGTTCTTATCGCCGCTGAGGTGCGCGAGGAGTCGGAGCTCGATCTGAGAGTAATCGGCCGCGATGAAGAACTTTCCTGACTCAGGAATAAACGCTGAGCGGATACGTCGTCCTGCCTCACTCTGAACGGGAATGTTCTGCAAGTTCGGATCGGAGCTTGAGAGACGTCCGGTGCTCGTGACCGTTTGATTGAGGCGCGTGTGAACTCGACCCGTCTTAGGATTGATGACCTGCGCGAGCGCATCGGTGTAGGTAGACTTCAATTTGTGCAACGACCGGTACTCGAGGATCAGGGCCGGAAGTGGATGGACTTCCGCCAACTTCTCAAGCACGGAGGAATCGGTGGAGAGTCCGGTCTTTGTCTTCTTGACCCCCTTAGTGGAGATGCCTAGCTTGTCGAAGAAGATCTCCGCGAGCTGCTTTGGCGAGTTGATGTTGAATTGCTGCCCAGCGTGGGAGTAGATCTGCTTTTCAAGTTCACTCAGCTGACCCGCGAATTCCGCGGACATAGACTCAAGAGTTTTCGCGTCTACTTTTACGCCCTCTCGTTCCATTCGGGCGAGAACAGGGACAAGGGGCACCTCGAGCTTCTCAAATACCTTGGTGAGACCTTCCTCCTCGAGGCGGGGGCCAAGGATCCCCTTCAAGAGCCACGCGTAGTGCGCGTCTTGGCACGCGTACTGAGTCGCCGCCTCAATCGTAACGCCAGAGAAGTTCTCCGCTCCATCCGTTACCTCATCGTACTCAATCACCGGGAGGTGTAAGAACTCTTCGGCGAGAGCGGTGAGGTTAAAGCTTCGGCTGTCAGGATTGAGCAGATAGGCCGCGACCATCGTGTCGAAGGCGATCCCCTCGACGGAAATACCGTTCAGCTCAAGGATGCTGATATCGTACTTGATGTTTTGCCCGCTCTTCTTCACCTCGGGATTGGCGAAGTGACGCGTTGTATGTTCGACGAAGGAGCTCCACGTAACCTGCCCTTCGGCGCCCTTATGTCCAACAGGAATGTAGTACGCGACCTTGTCATCCCAGCATACGGAGATACCCACGATCTCAGCGTTGTGAATCTCAAGGGCCGTGGTTTCTAGATCGAAGGCGAAATCTTTTTGTTGGAGAAACTCTTCGCACCACGCTGGAAAATCCGCGGCGAGGATCGTTTTGTACGTGTAGTGCTCGCTGGTCTTCTGTCGCGCCGCCGCGCCGAGTACGTTTTTGAACTCCTTAAAGAGGGTGGTGAATTCAAACCGATTAAAGAGGTCCCCGAGGTGCTCCGCGTCGACGTCGCGCTTTGAGAGAAGCTCGTCAATGTTCTCCCCGTCTCCTGAGATCTCTTGCAGGGGGACCTTGCTATCGACCTCAACGAGCTTTCGCGCAAGACGAAGTTGGTCGAGGTTTGCCTCGATGGTCTCCGCGATCTTCTTTCGATTTCGGATCTCTGCGTCGCTCTTGATCGCCTCAATGTTTGAGATGACTCCCTCGACATCGTTGTATTTCACGATTAGTTGCGCCGCTGTTTTTGGTCCGACGCCATCGACGCCAGGAACGTTGTCAGAGGTATCTCCGGTGAGCGCGAGAACCTCCGTCACCTGTGTCGGTCCAACACCAAACTTTTCTACCACCTCAGGTGCTTTGTAGCGTGTGTCCTTCATGGTGTCCCAGATGGTGACGTGATCGCTCACGAGCTGCATGAGATCTTTATCACCTGACACGATCACCACATCCTTTTTTTGCGCGACGAGCTTAGCGGTGAGTGTCGCGATGATGTCATCAGCCTCATATCCGGGAGCCTCAAGCACCGGGAGTCCGATGGCCTTCGAGAGCTCTCGGAAGTAGGGCATCTGTTGCACGAGCTCTGGTGGACACTCGTCGCGATTCGCTTTGTATTCCGGGTAGAGATCGTTTCGGAAGGTCTTCCTACCGGCGTCAAAGATGATCGCGACCTTCGACGAATTCGCTGTGTCGATCGTTTTTAAAACCATCTTCAGGAAACCGAAGAGGGCGTTTGTTGGGAACCCGTCCTTAGTGCTTAACCGTTGTATCGCGTAGAAGGCGCGGAAGATGTAGCCAGATCCATCGATGAGGTAGGTGGTTTCGTGCGGTTGGGTCATGCACGGAGGTTACGAGGCGAGCGCCGGGGGGTCAACTGTTTGGAGTAGGGTTGGAAGAGGATGTTTTTCCGGAGGGCCCGTCTCCTGACGGGCCGGGTATGTGCGAATGTTTCGGTGCGAGCTCCGGCCCGTAAGGATACGGGCCCTTGTATGTTCACAGAACCTTCTTTTTGTAGTTTGAAAGGAGCACGGCAGGGAGAAGGTGCCCGCCGGGGAGACAGTTCGTACGGGCCCTAGCATTA
>JAIXQT010000129.1 GCA_027485595.1 Pseudomonadota bacterium
AGCAGCACGTTAAGGAGCACAGGGTTCATTGTTGATTTTCGGTTACTTGGACGAAAGACTTTTAAGAAAGTCCGTAATTCAAATTTTCGACCGTTTTCAGCCTCAGAACTGCACCGCCATGCGGGCAAACGGGCTTCAGACCCTATTTTTGGCACTTTTTAGGATTTCGGCAGTCGAGTGTTTGTGTGCTGGTGCAGTAGTCTAGCAGATTGCAAATGAATCACGAGGCGTTTTTTTGTGCAGCAACTCGAGGAAAAAATCGCGTTGCTATTTCGCTCACGATTAAACAATGAATGTCTCAACAAACCGAACTGCAATTTCTAAACCTCAACTGCCACCACGTGTCGTCCAAGGGCGTTGCTACTCCCCGCTGAAGTAAAGTCAGTGCCGCGTCGGGATCTGTCACGACTCCCATATCAAAATCATTAAAGTCTACCTGCGCGTACACCTTATCATCCCATCCAGAGTCAATGTACACGGTAACACGGATCTCGTCACTGACTGTGCTTTTCACTGTCCAAATCGGGTATTCGTCCTCGTCCTCGTACAAGGACAGTGACACAGTGGACGAACCCCAAAGCTCTTGAAATTTGCCACTCAGGTACCTGGAAAACTGCCATTCTCGAAAAGCCCTGATGCACTCCAAGTCTTCCGTCAAATCACGAGCAGTGTGACCCTCTCTATCGATCAAGGATGCGTTGGCACCTCGGTGCAAAAGGACGCGGGTGGTGTCTGCTTGATTCCATAGTACAGCCCACATCAGGGCCGTTTTACCACCACCACAAATGGCATCAACCTGAGCGCCGTGAGCCACCAAATCTTGGACCGCTTCAAGATGCCCGCGACGCGCAGCCCGGATAAGAGCCGTCTCACCGTCCTCACCGGCAACATTCACATCGGCACCGTGATCGAGCAAGACCTTGACCACGAGGTGGTGACCCTCCGAGGCAGCGATCCTACACGCCGTCCTGCCGCGATGGTCGACAGCGTTCGCATCGGCACCGTGATCCAGCAATAGCCGAACCACGAGGTGGTGACCCTCCGAAGCAGCGAGGATAAGGGCCGTTCTGCCGTCGTTGTCAATGTCGTGGACGTCCGCTCCTAGGCGCACCCACTTCTCCACGTCACTGAAAAGACCCGCCTCGGCATCGTGCATGAGCAAAGTCTTGCCACGATACTTGCGCGTCGCCAAGTCCATACCTGTCCGGTCACGGAGCCGCAACAATCAGCACACAATTCGTCAGCAGAACGCTCACGTTACACCCACACCGGGTGACTTGGCGCAGTGGTGCAGAAAAAGCAACTCCTTTGACCAACGGTCCGTGCGTGACTATGCCAAGGGGCTCGTCAAGGGCTGTGTCACGTGGCAATAATGCTTGCTCCAAATACTTGAGTGTAGTAGTAGTGCATGTAGGGTGATGAGTCACTGACGACCCGTACGTATTGGTAGAGAGTCGTCGTGACGTCCAAGGGCGCAGAGTAGACTGCAACGGTTCCGACCGACGTTGTCACCGACGTGGCGTTGGACGGGACCACGGTGTGCAGGGTGGTCCACGTCGAGTTGTCCGTGCTGGCCTGGATACGCGTGTTGTTGCCGAACCTTCCTAGACTGAACCACAACGTCACGCCCACCGGCAACACCTGGTTCGAGTACTGCAACGAGATGTACTCGGCCGTACCCGAGTCCAGTTGGCAAAGCCAGTACTTGTCGTGTCCCGGGTCCAACAGGTTGTTGGCGTTGCCAGCAGACGTAGACGAGACGGTAACCGACTGAGGGGTGAGGGGTCCAAAGGGAGGGTGGTAGACCGACGAGCTGCTTCCTCCACCGGGTGGCCCCGCTGGTCCCTCTGGCCCCGCAGGTCCCGGTTCACCTCGGTCGCCTTTGGGGCCTTGATCGCCTTTCGGACCTCGTTCTCCTCTTGGGCGCCGAAACAATAGCATGTCTTCACTTCTCTTTGACGAAACAAAAAAACTTGCGTCTTTACCTCCTGGTTTTTTTGCTATAAATGTTGGTCGGGTACGTTGGTGGGGGTGCTGATCTGTGTGGAACCGCGGGTACACAGTTGAGCGTAAAATCTGCCGCACGTTCGAGGGGTGTCTTGGTCGAAGCGACGTAGCGCTGGTAGACTTGGTCGGTATCCGTGAGCGAGCCCTGGACGGTAGCGGGCAAGGGCTTGGCACCCAGAGAATCAACCGAGTAAGGAGGAGGAGTACGGTGATAGGTGGTTGTATTCTCTACCGTGTCTAGCGGTGCCGTGGGATCAGACAGGTCGTTCAGCAGACTAAGCGCTGTGGCTGCCATGCTTCGATTGTCTTCTCCGGAAAGCAGCGTTTCCGTGTCGTTTCCCATGTTTGGCTGTACCGTGTCGGTGGTGTAGTTTCTCCCCGTCGAAGTAATACCGACCGTGGTTAACATACCGTACTCGAACCGTTTTACAAAAGCCCCGTCAGTCCCTTGAGGACCTGCCGGCAACACGCCTCCCGTAGTCTCAAAGTTGTACAGCTGGTGGCATAGCCGCCATGCGAAAACCTTGTGATCCCGATCAGCGCTGCTGTCTCGTATTCCGGAATACTGCTTCGTGTAGCCTCGGTTCACACTCTCGTAGGCGGGCGCGATACCTACGTATCGTCCCTGCGCAAATCGTTTCCTGATCATCTTTTGCGCGGTAGTATTGTACTTGGGTCGGTACGTAGAAAAAGCATCCGAGTTTGTGTTGCCGGTATACGAGAAGGAGCTGGTCTCGTCCCTCTGGTCGAAATAAGGAGCAAAAGAATACTCTTCCTTGACAAGGTAATCCTGAATGGGTTGTCCATTTGCAATCTGGTAGACGTTAAACTTTTCAAAAAACCAGTAGTAGGCCGAAGGGTAGATCTTTTCGCGCTCGGTGTAGTCGGGATAGTCGATCGTTGTAATGCTATTGTTCAGGGTCTTGTAATCCAGGGATGTCAGTCGGACCCTTGACAGACAGACCCTTCCGACGTTCACCTGAGCCTTGATAAAGGCGAGCCTCCAGTACTTGTATGCCTGCTCATCTAGGCACGCGGTCATCTGATCACTCGAGGAAGTCCAAGCCCCCGCATCGTAGGAATTGTCAGCCTGAATCTCCGATACCCCGTACCAGGTCTCTTGGTCATTGGAACCGTAAAGACCCGTCAGAGCGGGATTGTAGTCCACGGTATCATCACTGACACGGACTGTCATGATGCACGGCTTGGGAGATGAACGCGTCAACGTGTTGGGCTGGGTGCCTTCCACCAAGGGGCTAGAGTAGGCGGGGCCGAACTCACGGAAACCGAGTTTTAGGGCGAGATCCGTCTCCAGTAGGTAGAACTTGGTACCGGCGACATTCGAAATGGAAAAAGCCCCATCGGATCGCGTACTATAACCCACCGTGTACTCCGGGGAGGAACTCCCCACCGCAACCCGAACGGCCGTTGTGAGGGCGTCTTGTAGGGTCTGCATCAAGACGATGTTATCCAGGCGATAAGCCGTCGTAGGTATGTAGGCGGTGATTTCCACGCCGTACCGTTGATCAAAGACCCTCAGGTAGTTGCTCGGGTACTCAATGACACTGTACGCGGGCAGGAGCTGGACTACGAAGCGGTAGTATCGATAGCTGTAACTACCGCCATTGGGATTATTGATGTGGTCGACGCTCAGCACAGAGTGCACGTTTGCGTTAAAGGGGACAATGTGCCAATCGTCCGATGGATCGTCCCGTCCCAGGAGTACCAGTTGGTCGTGGGTCGGACTGTACACGTTGATATTGCCCTCGTAGACGAACGTGTTGAGGCGGACGAGCGAATTAAACTCGATGGTAAAGTGCTCTCCAAAGAAGGTCCGCTCGTCTCTTTCGAACGGGTTGTCCAGCAGACCCACAGTGACGCCGGAACCGATATACCCGTCAACGTCCGAGTAGTGGCTATCGGACTCAAAGTAAATGCCGGAATCGGTCACGTTGGCCACTCCCGAACTGGGCGTGATACGGACCACCTTGCTGAGTGTACTAGTAGGAGTGTACGGGTACAGGGTCATGGTGTGCATCGTGGCAGGGCCGGGTAAAGTGACCTGGATCCATTCCGTGTACACGCTTCCGTCCGGGAACTGATCCGGAAGAAGGTGACGCACCGTGTTCATCAGACTGATGTCCTCCCGGCCCGTGTACTCTCCATTCTCGTCGTACGCGGTGCTCTCCCAGTAGGTGCTTGGATCGTAATCAAATAGATTGACTGCCTCGCTACTATTCGAGGACGTGACGGTGTACTTCCCCGGCAGGGGTTGGTAGGGCGGATGGCAGAATTCGTAGCTATAGGCCTTGTCCGAGTACATCTTGAGTCGACCCCCAAGAGCCTTTTCCGCCCTATCGCTGTAACCCCAGTTCTGTAAGCTGGTAAAGGAATACAACCGGTCCCGTTCCCAGGATGGTATCTGGTACCTGCGGCAGACCGCCACGGGATAATTCACCCCGTCCCCGGTACCCTCCTCCAGTTGCTTCATCCAGCTAACCGTAGGCTGCTGCAAGAAGGGACCGTACTCGTAACGAGCAAAATCGTACGCCGGGTTGATGGTATTGGGGTCGGAGCTCATAGTAGGGACTGTGCTGTTTTTGACCCGAAAAACGGAGGCGTCCTGGTAGTCGGGCGGGGTCACTTGGAAGGGCTGATTGGTGTAAGCGATCGGGTCGTCCTGACCGAGCGAGGAGAGTTTGAACTTGAAATCTGCCAGCTTCATGACCCCCACATCACCAAGAAACTGCTGGCCTTGTGTCAGGGTGTGCAGATGCCTCATGACGCCACGGTCGTTGGACCCGTACGGAGCCGTGGCCTGGTACCCATTGATCCAGTAGGACGGGTAGTTGTCGCTGTCACTCGAAGACTGCTCGGACGTGTACGTCCTCAGCAAGCTTGCGTTCACACCGGTTGGCTGCCACCGCTCTTCCGACTTGGGAAAGACAAGTTGGAGTTTATTCACATACTGCTCGGAACCCAAGTCGAACTGGAGCGAGCGCTCGCTCACGTGATAACCGTCGTCCGTCCAGTCCCCCGCGGGGCAGTAGAGGTAGGCGTGACTGGGAAGAATCTTGGTGGCCATGGAACCATCGTACCCACCCCGACATTCCATTAAATCATAGATTGCCGGGTCCAGTTTCTGTTCAAAAGGGTAAGGGCTCCTACGACCCTCGGCAGCAACAGGGTGTGTGGCAAGAGGCGATCCCCTGTAAGAACCGTTGGGGAATGGGAGTAACTTGCTGCGCCCAGCCCCGGTAACCGTGGCACTCCTATCTGCCCACTCGCTGACAGAGAGGGCCACATCGTCGGTGGCGCTGTATCGGTAGGTGTAGGCGTCGTCCCTGGCGAACAAATGACTATTGATGTACCCATCCGAGGCCAGGACACCCTTTGACAGGGAGTAGCGCGAAAGATACGACGAGTTGTAGATGCTCCCTTTAAAGCCGTGCTGAATTAGGGTGAGCAGAACGCCCGGCAAACCGGTAAGATTGATACAACCTCGTGCGGGTGCGGACACATTCCGTATGGAGCCGGTGCCCGTGTAGAGGGAGGACAGGAAAGGGTTGGCGAGGGTATAAAACGTGATGGGATAGTACGGGCCACCGACCGTGGTCACTCGCAGACTGCTCACAGTCTTGTAGTAGATGGTGTTCTGCACCGAACCCGAAGCCGTTACGTCGTAGATGCCCCGCGCCGCATCGTAGTAACTGACCCCGGTCAAGAATTTGTTGTACCAGAACGGACTGCGATAGTCGTCGGTGCGGTTATTCACCATCTTGACCGTGACAATAGGATTACGGGTCAACTCATTGAACGCCGCAGGGTCCATGTAACCCAGGAACGTACCCGGCTTGCCGAAATATTCACTCTGATTTGTGTACTGATTCTCAAACCACATGTTGCTATCAAAAGCCCCCTCCATCGTGTAGTAAGAAAAGGAGGCAAGTTCGCCAACCGCGGAGTAGACCCGACGGATCACCAGGTCGTGGGAGCTGCCGGTTGCCGTAAGGCCCGATGCAGAGCGAAGCAAACGCCTCTTGCCAACGTAAAAATCGCAGTAGATCTTGTTGCTCACAGACGTGCCGCTGTTGGCCGTCAACTGCAGGCGAGGATCGAGAGAATCCCGCCACACACAGTTGAGGAAGTAACTCTCCAGATAGACCATAAACTCAACGTTGGTGGAACCTGTGGACACCACCGTGGTAGGAGTCACGATACGGACTGCCATCTCGGTAGGCGGGTCATCCTCGAGCATAAACGACGTCTTGAGCTGCGGGTCGGGAATGTTGTCGCTGGAAATAAAGAACGTAAGGTTGTCTTTCATGTCGTGTCTGTCGAAACTACGTGCAATGCAATAAATTTTCAATTTTGATGTTACAAACAGATATATCTATGTTCGATGAACTTGTGTCTTCAAAGTTGTACGTGGAAACCCCAGAAGGATATGTTGTAGCCGGTGCAGCCATCATTACGGAAGTGGAGACGCGCGTGGATAGTGAAGAATACCCTTCTAAAACGCTCCCTCTTGGAGACGTTCTGTACGCTGCCGAAACGGCTCTAGGTTTTGACGCATCGTCTAAATACTACGTTCACCATGCACTCGTCCCAGTCCTCAACAAGGCGTGGACCAGCGATGGGAAAGTGCTACATGGTCTCGGATCGTTTACCACCGATTCTCGCGATAACTTGATTTTTCAACTTGTAGATCCATCTATATACGAGCGCATACCTGATCCGTTTCTGCACAGCGTCAAGGAAATCGGGCTCCTAGTCTTGGATCCTACATGGCAAGCGAGGTGCGAGGATCGTGGTTATGTCCGAGGGGTACATTCAGTCTACACAAAGATGGGCCCGCTTACCGAGGAGGAATATGCTTTTATCCGCCAGGTACCTCACGATACCGGGTACTATCAACAGACCAAGCGGTTTGTTTTGGATGCGACTCAGATCAGGCCACCTCCACCAGATCCAAGGTCTGCGACCAAAGCAGGGTTTTTGGCCGATCTAGCAGCTCGTGTCAGTCACTTGGAGTCTTTTCTTGCATCCACCTTTCCATAACGATTTCGAGGCTTGTAACTGGTGCCCGTTGGTCAAACGTGCGTCCACCGACTGGTAAAGTAGAGTGCGAAACGTACACAGTGTTGACTCGAGGAAATTGTGTATTTATATTTCTGTTTTGTTATTGACAAACCATGCAAGAAGCCGCGCTGACTTGTTTGGAAAGACGCTTTCCCGTGCACGACCTCCCGGTGGGCACCCGTCTCTACCGTTTAAGCCAGCACAAACGGAACCCACCATTAGCGTGGTTTTACCTCGACCAGGAGCATATTTCGACCTTTGTCGCATTCAAGATTGTAATGGGGATTATGACCTCGCAAAACATGGACTCGTTTTCCGTAGACACGTACGAAGTCACCCTCCGGCATCTGCACCTGTTCTGTCTGACTCCCAACTATACGGAATTCCAGCTGAGTCGCGACATGGAACGCGCCAACTGCAACGATCACACACACCGCGTGGATCACGGGATCGTAGACAATTACGGTCTGGCGGACAGCGTAGCACGCTCCTTGCGTCCAGGATTTCACGGCTGGTTGGCTGACCAGCCCTGGCAGCCGGTGTCCCCGGAGGTGATGATTTGCCCACCCGGTCACGCGTACGTGAGTCTCGTCGAGACGACCGCGGTTGCGGAATTTATGGGCATCCCCCCCGACATCCTGGTACCCTTTATCCGCGAGCAGTATGGTCACCAGGATCGCTAGGGGAAGGTCTTGGGGCCCAGGCGATCCTTTTGAAAACAGCGAACCGATTGCCCGTGTCGCCGACAGTGAGCTCCTCAGGGGACATTTGAGACTGGCCATGACGAAAAGGCCGGAAATGTTTACCAAGGATCCCTGTCGGTGGGAGGAGATTCTCCGTCGCCTTGAGCAGAATTTGCCGCAGGCCGATGGCAGGGTGTGGAACATAGAAGACTTTCTTGTCGCAATCGAGGAGGTACTACGCTGGGATGCTGAACGTCAGGCGGACGCGAATGCCAAGCGCCTCATCAAGCAAGTCGCGCGGCGGGAGAAGAAGAAGCGAGTCGCTGAGCGCAGAGCGTCGTCTTTCCAAACGTGCTCGTCTCCAAAGAGCCAAACGCAGCGACCAAAGCCCTTGACACAGTACGCGGCCACCGGACCTTCGAGTACTGCAATCGGAGGCATGTTGTGTTGGTTCTACAGAAACAGAAAGAAAAGCATACAGATGGTCTTGCATCCGCAACACGGGAGCTGGACAACCGGGCGCTAAAGCAAATACATCGAGCTCACCGATTTTGTACTACTGCAGTGCACAGGTGCACTGTAGCATGGGTTGGTCGAGTCACAATACCGGAGCTACAAGTGTGTCGGTCAAACGTGCGTCCAAAACAACGTAGAGTGGTGGTGAGCTACTACACAGGCCAGGTAATGATCGATTGCCACACGCCGGGAGTCACGAGCTCGGCCACTCGGGCCTTGATACGGGGCATGTGCGTCGGGAAGGTCTTGTAGGTGGACTCCAGATTCTCCTGAAACGTGCGCGAGCAGAACAGGGCGAGTTGCACTGCCTCCGCGTCGTAATTGTCCAGTGCTTCCTTGGAAGGGGTCTTGCGCGACGCCCAGAACGCCAAGTCCTTGCAGCGGTACTCGAGCATTTCTTCCAACGTCCGTAGCACCGGCCCCTTGTTCGTAGCGTTTTGTACCCCGGTAAAAGCCTCGTACTCCTTGATTAGCTTTGCGTGGTTGATCATGTGTCTGTCACACAAGGGAGTAAGCAGACTCGTCTCGTTGTGTGCAGGTTCATCATGGATGTGGACACGCGGGAACCGACAAGTTTGATCCACTTATCCTTGCGAGGCACGCGCTTTATTCTTAGACTTGAGACTCTGGAGCGCTACCCCGATTCTCTCTTGCCAAAGGCGTTTAGTGGGACTATGCGCCCTACATCACTCAAGGAGGGAGATGCTTACATCTTTGACCGAGACCCCGAGCTGTTTCGTCGTGTCATCTTGCCTTGCTACGAGTACGGCTTTTGGCAGTGGAAAGACGAGCTCAGCCCGCACATGGTTTACAGCGAGTTGCTGTACTGGGGTCTAGCGCCAATCGGTCCTCCACAAGCTGGCCAAGACCTTGAAAATCCGAATATAATGCACATCTGGAAACTGGTGGAGTGCCTCGACTCGGGTAGCAAGGTGCGACTCGCCGATGAAGATACGCTACGCGTGTGCAAATTCTACAGCCACCAACTCCAGAGCACCGCGTTGCTGAGGGGGAAAATAGTACACTTTTCTCTTCACAAAGGGACCTTCCACGAGAAGCGCGACGGGGACAAGCGCACCGAGTTTGTGCTGCACACCAAGGACGAGCGACTCGTGCTGCCTCCCGCTCACCGGTCGCAGGGTATCCGGTATTTGCATGAGATTTACGAGAACGAAGACGACGACACTGAGACGTGGGGCGAAAGAGTGGCGATGGAGCGTGACGAGGCTACGTGCAAGTGGTCAGCTTCCTTCACAGCACCTGACGGACAGACTTACGCTGTTACAGTCAAAGCGAGTGCGGTGGAGTCGAGTGACGTGCCGGTCTACCATGCCTTTCTGACGGTGACCAATCGCCGTAAACAGTTGGTATGGCCTGCAGCAGGCAATGTTACTGTGGATGAGGTGGGTGGAGAGAACCTCGCAATCCTCGAGTTTTCCAAGGCCGGTTGCAAATATAGAGCTGCACGTAAAGCAGAGTTGCGTCTCGTCGCACACCACCCACCACACTGTGACGCAACCAAAAGAGGGTGAAAGACGTATCCTACCGAGCAAAACAGAAACGGCCCAATGAAGCTCATCAACATTTCTTGCTGTGTCACGTGGCAGTAACGCTTGCTCCAAATACTTGAGTGTAGTAGTAGTGCATGTAGGGCGATGAGTCGCTGACGACCCGTGGTATGGGTAGGGTGCGGAACGAAAGTCGATCACTTGGGAATTAAAGTCGTCATCACGTGATGTATATTCTGATGCGTGTGAGAAAGTCCGTTAGGGAAATACGCTCGCTAGAAACGCTTCGATGTTACCCAGGCGTCGATCCAAGGCCTCGTACGCGTGCGGTGCCACTACGTCCGTCGCGTAGCGCAGTGCTTTTACGAGCAGCGCTTCTACGAGCATCGCTTCAGGCCCCTGAACCTCGTTTCGTATTTGTTGGCTCGAAACAGGAGCCAGTTGCAGCACGTCGTTGGCGTCGAGTTGATAAAGCCACGGTGTTGTCGTGACGTACTCTACCGAGTAGGAATAAACCGCGCGAACATCGGCCACGGCCATGACGAGTTCCTCTACGTCCGGTGCTATGGGGACCCACGGAGGCCCCAGTTGCAAGCGGTCTAGTACGTAAGCGGCCCTGTGCGTCCTCGCGAGGCCTCGTTCCTTCTGTTCTTCGTTCAGGTACCGGTTCCAGAACGTTTCCGGGATCATGTTTCCGTGCGGCAAGTCCACGCCTCCTTTCAAGTTCGTAGGTACGATGTGTTGCAGCCTTTTGTCGGTCACGTACCCGTACAGTAGTGTGTTAGAACCAGGTGGGTATCTAAAGGCTACGCGCTGTCCTACTTCAAACTCCATTATCTAATTACCGCCAACCCACAAAAAAAGCGTCAAGGTCGTGCATTGATGTTCCTGCGCTTCAACCCACTCACAAGGGCTTTTTTGAAGGATGGGCAAACGTGCCTCAAACCCGTGAACTGGAAAGCGAAGCACACTGACTACTCGGTGGTCACGGCTAAGCTCTTGCGCTCAGGATCAGATAACACGATGTGACACACATCCGACCTGTTTCCTTGCCCACACAAGAGCCTCATCCTTATCCGATGCCGGCACGCCTTGGCGGTTACCACGGCTATCACACACAGCCAGTGCCGTACTAAGGTCTTCTAAGGGGTGAAACTCGCCCCATCGGCTTCGACAGGCGCGGTGGGCTGCTGACTCGTCACGTCGGTCCAGGGTAGGATACCAAGCCACAAGTTCAAAGTCGTCCAGGGCCAATTTCCCCTCGAGCTCCGGAGGGTGGACACAAGAGTTGAAGCCGCGATTGGCGACACGGTAGTACACGTTCGGACGCCGGTCCGTTATGCGGTGGTGGCCGATCTTGATCCAGGGCAAGTGTAGCGATCTAAAAATGTAGACCCCCATCCTGTCTGCACAAGAAAATGCATGATGATTAACCTGACTCTATCTCCGCCTGCTGTCAACAGGCATGGTGACCGTGCACTCGCGACCGGAAGCCTCCTCGGAAGCACCCCGTAAACGTGGTCAGTTCAGCCTCGCTTCTCACCCTATCGCCAAGGAATGGCACCCGACCAAGAACGGGCGCTTAAAGCCGGAGGATGTGGCCTTGTGCTCGAATAAGAAGGTATGGTGGCTGTGCGGCCAATTCGAAGGCGGTCGGTGTGATCAGCCGGGATGTGGGACGGTGCACGAGTGGGACTCATCACCAAACTCTCGAGTGAGGGGTTCTAAATGCCTTTTCTGCTGCAACCATCCAAAGAAGTTGTGCTTGTGCAAGTCACTCGCGTTCAAGTTCCCAACTATCGCGAGCGAGTGGCACCCTACTCGTAACGGTGACCTAAAGCCTCTCGAGGTCTTTAGTAGCGCCGCTGCTAAAGTGTGGTGGTTGTGCAAGGGTTGCCCGGATTGTGCAAAGCGACACGAGTTCGAGGCGACTGTCAACACTAGGACCAGCAAACAGACACCCTGTCCCTTCTGCTCTGGTACGGACAGTACCAAGTGGCTTTGCGAGTGTCGCAGTCTTGCCAGTCGGTTCCCTAGTCTCGTTGAGCACGAGTGGCTCAAGGAGCGGAACCAAGGAGTCGAACCTTCGCACCTGTCCTGGTCTGCCGATGTGTGCGTGTGGTGGGTGTGCAAGACAACACCTCGCTGTGGTGTGTGCGATACACATCACGTGTGGAAAGCGTCCATCCGCGATCGAACGTCTCCCTACCACCCGACGGGATGTCCGTTTTGTGCGGGTGCCAAAGCTCTTTGCAAGTGTCGAAGCCTGGAGTGGTGCCACCCCGACATTGCCAAAGAGTGGCACCCGACCAAGAACGGAGATCTCAAGTCGGAGGACGTGCACAAGTCTTCAAACCAGTTAGTCTGGTGGAAGTGTTCAAAAGTGCCTGTTTGTGAAGATTGTCAGACGGAGCACTCTTGGCCAGCGCCGGTGAACAAGCGGACCGACGGTCGGAACGTCGGTTGTCCATTTTGTTCCGGTACAGGTAACGTGATCTGTAAGTGCAGGTCACTGGCGCTACGAAGGCCCGAGGTTGCTGCTCACTGGCACCCCACGTTGAACAACGGAGTGTCTCCACACCAGGTCTATAACAGGTCTGGGGTCAAGTACTGGTGGCAGTGTCCGGATGACCAAGAGCATACGTGGCAAGCTGCCCCTGCGCACTTTGATCGACTGCAGTGTTCCAAGTGTGTCTTTAAGTACGACTTTAATGGGCGGAGGTATGGGCCCTTACCGCGGGCGACGCTAGCTGACGGGGCTCCTGACATTGCGAGAGAGTGGCACCCAGAGCTCAACGGAGAGGTTACGCCTGACCACGTTGGCGTGAGTTCGAAATTCAAAGCGTGGTGGATATGCGCTACCAAACCAACGTGTCCAGTGTGCGAAACACCACACGTGTGGCGAGCCTCCGTGAACGATCGTACGCGGGCGGCGTCCACCAACTGTCCTTTTTGCTCGACGCCGCCAAAGAGAGTGTGCCGTTGCGACAGCACAGCTGTCCGTTACCCTGAGTTGCAGAACGAGCTTCACCCGACATTGAACCCTCCGCAAGTGGACTTATTCAGCATACACCCTGGTAGCGCAGTGTCTCTGTGGTGGTTGTGTGGACGTGGACACTCGTGGCCGGCACGACTCTATTCCAGGACAGGACCTAATAAAACTGGTTGCCCTACGTGCAACACTAACCGGTACGAGCTCCGCCTCAAGACCACGGTTGAAGATTGGGTGACCCAAGGCTGGGTGGCGAACGCGGGAATTCAGCTGCCTCTGAAGGACTGCCCTACTCTGCTCGACCCGTCACGGTGTCACCGCACTCTGCGCTGCGACGGCTGGGTGCTGTTGCACGACGGCACGCTCGTAATAGTGGAGTTGGACGGTCCGACTCACTTTGCGCCCCAGACCTACTACCACCGCTCTGAATCCGAATCTCAAAAGGCTTTTCAGGAGATTTGCCTCCGCGATTTAGCGAAGGACACAGAGTGCCTGCGGAGGGGCTATCGTGTTGCCCGGATTTCTGTGGTAAATATGGATTACGAAGAGGGATTGACGTCTGCTCTGTTAGACGCGTTAGAGGCGGTAGAGGGTGGTGAGCGCATCTGGCTCTCGGACGCCACGCAGTACGCGCGAGCATGGGACCTTTGCCACGACTTGGGAGGCGACCCACTTCCACGGAAGCTGCAAGGTCTTCGGGGCGTTGGTCAAACGTGTTGAAACGCTGGTGGTCAAGGGGGTGGCAACTGAAAGCACCGAACGCGCTCAAGCACGTGATTCCACGCTCACTGCTCATTTTACACCTCTGCCACAGGACGTCATGGATCCTCGCCAGAGCCTTGCTTCGCACCCGGTTGCTCAGGAATGGCACCCGAATCGGAACGGAACCCTCCAACCCCAGGACGTGACACTGCGCTCCACGAAGATGGCCTGGTGGCTGTGCAGTGGGCCCAAGGAGCCTTGCAAGGAGCCTGGTTGTGATACGACGCACGAGTGGGTAACCTCGGTGGCTAACCGAACTCGTGCGGAGCCGGTCGGTTGCCCTTTTTGCGCCAGCGAGCGGACTGAGGCGAGCTGAGGCGACAGGCGGTGGGAAGCAGTGTGAACAGGCTACGGCACTTTTTAGGATTTCGCAGCCGTGACACTTAAAGTAGGCGAGAGTGACTCTTGTGCAGCGAACGGAGTAGCTGGTGAATCAGGTGCAAAACAGAAACGGTCCAACTCGGATACATCAACCGATGGCGCGAAAAGTTTGCATTTTTATTTGAATTTTCGACCTGTTTGGGCCTCACACCTGTGCCTAGGTGCGGGCAAGAGGGCTTCGTGGTCTATTTTGTGCACTTTTTAAGATTTCGCGAGGAGGGGGTCTTCACGCTGGTGCAGCACGCTTGCAAAGCTGCAACGAATCACGAGGCATTTTTTTGTGACGCAACTTTCTCAGAAAAAAGTTTTGCTATTTCGCAATGTATTGGGATTAAACAACACACGTGGTGTCTCGTCGGATATTGTGTGACAGTGCACTAGTGCACTATGAATTGACAATGAATCTGAACTGACAGTGAATTAAAGATCGGGACAGCAAGCCGGCCCACCGCCACGCGGCGACGGCATGCGATTCGTAGGATCGTCATACCAACCCATAGCACGCTCTACAGACGACACAGTATTACACTGATTCTCTAACCAACTCGCCGCCTTGTACAAATCATTTCCGACACGGTGCTGGCCGAGATTGAGCGTGCGCTAGCGGAAGGCCCACAATCGGATGACCTGGTCGAGGTCCGACACTACTACTACGATTTGTAGCCCCGGTAGAACTCTACCGTCCAGCCTTCCTTCGTCCTGCCGACAATGCTAACCGCCACTGGGTAGACGGGATGAGGATGTGGGAACAGCACGAGCGTTCGAATCCTCTGACAGTCTCCTGCATCGTTTGCGTCACCAAAGAGCCTCTTTACCCCTTCGCTTGTCAGAGGGTAATGAGAGTCCTTCAAACGATTGGGGTAGAACTCGGTCGCCGTACGAAACCTTCGCTTGATCCAGGCGACTAGGTGGGAGAAGCCTCCTTTGACGTTGTACGTTTCAACGGTGGGGGTGCTCATGGTGTGACTCACTACACACAAAGAAAAAACGAGCAATTGAGCATGTGCTGGAAGTGAACACTACTACGACTCGTAGGGTGCTTTGAACTTTTTAGGATTTCGCAGCCGCGATTGTTTGTGCAGGCGAGCACTACCGTAAGGTGTTACTGAACAGAGCAGGCGTGTCAGAGCAAAACGAAATGAAGTCAGTTCTGTACGATCAACCGATGGCGCGAAAAGTTTGCATTTTTATTTGAATTTTCGACCTGTTTTGACCTCACAACCGCACCTGTATGCGGACAAATGGGCTTCGGACCTCATTTTGAGCACTTTTTAAGATTTCGGCAGTGACCCTCGCCAGTGCTGGTGCAGGAGACTCGCAGACTGCAAATGAATCACGAGGCGTTTTTTTGTGACGCAACTTTCTCAGAAAAAAGTTTTGCTTTTGCGCTCAGGATTAAACAACACATGTGATGTCCTGTCGGATATTCTGTAAGCTTACGGACTTTCTTAAAAGTCTTTCGTCCAAGTAACCGAAAATCAACAATGAACCCTGTGCTCCTTAACGTGCTTCTGTCCTGTATTGGTCAGAGAAAGCAGTACGGTAGACCTCCACTCTTATCAATGGAGTACGTGATAGACCGGATAGGATATGTACTGAGGACAGGATGCCAGTGGTCTGACCTCCCTGTCACAGGAGGGTCCTGGAAAACTGTATAAACACGTTTTAGACTAGCCGAGGTTCAAGATGATTGTGGACTTTTCAGAAAGTCCGTAAATTCATTGCGTGTGCGTAAAAGCACAAAAAATAAGCCCTCGAAAGCAATATACCAATCGACATGACCGACCGCATAGCGCCACCGTTACTGGTTTCTCCTGCTCCTGTGGTCGAAAGTGCTACAGTGACACCCGAAGCACCACCAACTGCACCCGTTCTGACGGCTCCTCGTAAGAAACGCCGCAAGAACCTGCACAGTCGCCGCCAGCGCGAGCGCGATCGCGAGCACGAGCGCGATCGCGAGCACGAGCGCGATGAAGAGAGTGTGTTATCGGAAACGAGCAGCGTGAGCCGGGCATCATCCTCGGCCCTTAGCCACGCGGTCGCCGCCGCAGGGGTGGGTCTCGTGGCGCAGAGCACTCTACCCGGTAGAGCGGCAAAAGTCCCTCAACGAATCATCTCATCCACAACCATTCTGACCGGCTGTGTCGGTGTGAGCCTCGTGGTGGCGTGTTTCTACATCATGTACAAGCTCTATCACCGTGTCCAGACTATGGAAAAGGCGATTGCCATTGCGTTGCAAGATTGCATGCAGACCGAAGCGGAGGACGTGGAGGACACCAGTGCAAATGCAAATGCACTGCAGCGACCCGTGGACACGGAGGTCCAGACCGAGTCGGAGGACTTTCAGACCCAGACCCAGACCCAGACCCAGACCGAGACGGCGACGACGGCGACCGTGACTCCCAACGTCATCATCGTCGTCAACGAGAGTGAGCCCGCGATTGGCACTACCGAGAGCGAGAGCTGCCGGTTCGAAGAAGTAGAAATCGTGTCTCCCGAGCCTCCTACCACGGCGAAGCGCGGTGGAAGTGGGCCACGACGAGGCAGTGGCCGTGGTGGTACTCAGAGCGGCCGTGGTAGGGCGACGGTCAACCTGGATCAGCCACAAGTGTTGGCGTCGCCTTCCGAGGCTTCTGTGGCTTCCGCTTCGGTCTCTTCCGAAACGAACGCAATCGACTGAGCACTCGTGTCCACGTGTAGTTGCACCGGTTCATAGCGGAATGGCGGTGGCACAAAGTCCCAGAGTTTACAGAACATGTCTTCGGCGAGGTACCTGGGATCCTTGCAGTCCTTGAACGCACTGCACGTGACGGCGATGTGGTAGGTGGGTGGTTTGGTAAAGACGAGTTCGGTTCTGTTGTCGTCCAAGTTTTCCTCGATGCGTGCCATGGGAAAGGACCACCTCACGTAGAAGTGATACTCCCACGTAAATAGCGAGTGGTAGGTGAGGATCTTTTGCTGCTCGACGACGCAAGACGTGTACTCGGTGTCTGGGTTGATGTGGCGGATGCCGGGGTAGGTAGTGCGTAGTCGGAAAGAGCCGACAAGGTGCGATTGCTTCCCGACGGCGAGGTTGTGGCAGATGCGCGTGCGTGTGACGCTCACGTCCGCCGTCTCCGCCTTGTCGTCGGTCCGTATCTCGATATCAGCGCCCGCGGGTACCGGGTCCACGGTGGATTGCTTGGGGAGCTGGAAGCTGACGCGCACTTCCCACGGTCGTTCTACCTCACCCTCTTGCCAGCAGGTCATGTTGTTGAGGAGCAGCAGGCAGTGATTGAAAAAGTGTAGTGATACACCGTCGAAAAAGTCTCGCCTCCCATTCTGTTTTTCGGTGAACCACACTTGAAAGTCGACCTTAGGTTGTGGTTCCGCGTCGTTTCGAGTCCACGCACCGAGGCACTCGGTCGCGAGTGGCTGCAGAAAGGCGATTGACTGCACGCGGTCCATCTGACGATAATCTTGTATTGGTGTGGGAACACAGATAGAGAAAAACAGCGAGCATGAGCAGCCTGAAGCGATTCAACACGTCATTGTACCGGATGTTGCAAGATCTTACCTCGGTCCTGCCCGATGTGACGGAGATTGTCGTGGCCGAAAACCTGTGCCAGACGATGCTCAGTGTGCAACCCGAGACGGCGTTGTTCCTCGATGGCTTCTGGGATATCGCCAAGGATCATGAGGAAGCGATTGTCAGAGAGGACGACGAGGCCATGCTGGCCACACTGCGCGCCCTGATTCCTAATCACCGTCTGATTGATCGGGTATGGTCGGAGCTCAATGGCGAGAATCGCCGCACGGTGCTAGACTACATCAAGGTGCTCTACGAAGAAGCCAAAGAGTTCAAAACGAGCACGAGCGACGCCGGTGTAGGATCGGTTGCGGAGGGGAGTGAAAACACGCTCTACCTCATCTACAACAATGTGTGGAAGGAATTCTTGCAGCTGCTCGAGGCTTCGATCGAGATGGACGATGAACGCATCAGCGACGCGTCCTCGAAGCTCCAGCGTCTGCTGCAGAGCAAGGGTCCGTCGAGTGACGTGGTGTACCAGCTTTTCAAGGATATGCTCGGTCGCTGCGTCCCCGAGGAAGTCAGCGAAGAGACCATCCTGCAACTGGCCATGCCGCCCGTCAACCCGACGGAAGAGCTCGAGCGCGATCAGTCGATATTAGAAGGCGTGTTGTTGCCCTTGAACCGGTGCCTGAGCATGCCCGTATTCTTGGAACAGATTATGATTTCGCCTCAGATTCAGCAGCTTACCCTGTACTGGCATTATCTAAAGATGATGACGCACACGCTCAGCCGCTGCCCCGAGAGTGTGGTCCAGATGATGTCTCACCTGGCACAGCATGTGATACCGGGTCAGGCGGCCGTCGCGCTCGTGTAGCTGGTGCGTCTTTTACGCGAGGCTCCTGTCGTGTTGACAAGATATTGCAGCGCAAATTGCCCCGCTGTGAGACCGCACCATAGGACCGTGAAAGAAGAAAGGTTTTCGGTATTTCGCATCTCGCTAAAGCACTGCCGGACGTCGCCTACCGTCATGTTCTGTATACGGGATAGGCTATGAGAGTGTTTATTAGAGGTCAAGGGGGTAGACTCGGTAGTCAGTGATACGGGGGTGTGCCGTGGGTAGTAGCGCAGTTCCTCGGTAAAGGGGTTCATCATGAATGAAGAGTACAGTCGTAAAAGTTTTCATCTTGGCGACCACACTCACTGCACCAACAAGCATCACCTCATCTCCAACGTTCAACTTTCAACTTTAGACTTGCGCATTTTACGCCCAAGTACCTACCTAAACGCTAAAAAACTCTCACCCTTCTCTTTTTCACACAGTTTCGACAAATCATGGCCGCCACTCCTCTCACTCCCACTACGATCCCCACCGATAATGCCGATTCTAACCCGACTGTCACACCGAAGCGCATCTCTCCTCTGAACACGGGTCTTTCTCTCATGAAAGACGGAAACATCCTCTCGACATCGGTGGACACTCTCACCACGGTCGCTAGCTTGGTGGAGTCGGATCCCACCAAGGCTTTTGATCTCCTCTACGCCAACGTGCCCTGGAAATCTGTACCACTCGAGTACATCAAGTCGATTCCCGTCCAGAAGCTTGTCAAGCCCAACGAAAGCACGGGCCTGTTGCTCTGGGTCGATAACGATGCGGTCCAGAAGGCCCTCGAGGTGCTCGGCGAGTGGGGTTTCACCTTCCACTCGGTGTTTCACGTGACCCACTACGAGAACCCGCTGCAGGTAGTGACCACCAATGAGTCGACGGGCACCGGCACCGGCACCGGCACTGGCACCGGCACTGGCACCGGCCCTTCCGGAGCGCAGGGGCTTGAGGAAGGTGGTGGTGCGGTCGTCATGGATGTCGAAGAGGACGCGAGCCAGAACACGGTCTTGATCCGCCAGGTCATTTCCAAAAAGCACGCGTCGCCTCCCGGCTGGTCGACGGGTGGTTTGCTAGCGTCCCGCTCTCGCCAGCTGTGGTTCGCTACCGCCAATGGGGCGGATACGACGAGCGTGCTCCGCTACATGAAGGACCTTTCGTTTGTGCGCAAGCGCATCCCGCAGGTCTCCTCGTTCGTCTATCCCGAGGAGGGTGAGCAGCGTGTCACCTCGCTGTCCTCAAAGAAGAAGAACTTTGAGAACTGGAAGATCTTTCCCGAGTTTGATGTCTACGTGCCGCAACTTCTCCAGACAAACCTCGAGCTCATCTCCAAACCGACGGCGCGCGTCCTTTCCTTATTTGCCGAGGGCTTTAGCAAGAACTGGTACACGTGGGGCCCGAACGTGCCCGGCTACCTGAGCGGCCCTTTCCGCAACGATGGGAGTTTCCCCGTGGTAGCGGTGCTCATCAAGTATTTTTCGAGCATGAAGGCGGCGACGGTGCAAAAATACATTACGCTCATTAATCTCTACGCGGTCCAGTATGCCAAGCAACTCTACACGGATCAGCTGGTTCTGACCGGTGGCAGTGAGGAGAATGGGAGCGCTCGTGGCGGTGATGGTGGCGGTGCCATTCTGAGCCCCGTCGTGTCGACACGCCTGTCCGAGTTCCTGACGGACGTGTGCCGCCGCGCGGAAGCGGGTGGTGGTGTCAAGGACAACTGCCTGTCACCCGCGGGCTTCTTGCAGCTGAGCAAGCTCGAATCGTTTGCCGATCTGGATCCTTTCCAGCGCACTCAGGTGTTGCTCCTGATAGGCCACGTGATTCGCGGTATCCTTCGCAAGAACGCACAGGCGTCGGAGCGCAGGAAGAAGGCGGTGAAGCGCAAGCGGGAGGATGTCACCGAGGAGGGCGTGACGAAGCCTGTCCAGGAGGGTCCTCCCCGCAAGTACGGCATCGCCGCTCCGGTGGACATCTCGGTGGAACTGGCGACTTTTATGGGCGTGCCGAGCGGCGAAAGGGTCGCACGAACGACCGTGGTCAAATTCATCAACGACTACATTGGCGAGAACAAGCTGCAGAACCCTGAGAAGAAGAGTCAGATCCTGATTGACGACGCCCTGAAGAACCTCCTGAAGCCCTCTCAGAACTTTGGTCCCGTTACCTACTTCAACCTCTGCAAGCTACTGGGTCCTCACTTCCTGAGTACACCCCGGGAGGCGGGTGTGACGGCTCCTCCTGCGTCTCCGGCGATTGCGACGTAGTGCACGTAGTGCACGTAGTGCACGTAGTGGACGTAGGGCACGTAGTGCACGTAGTGGACGTAGGGCCCGGCGGGTACGACGGATCGGGCACCGGCTCTGCCTGCTCTGTCGGTGGAGTGATCGTCTTGTTGGAGCGTACGGTCACTTTGGTGCGGAACACGTTGTTGACATAGGCATTCTGTTTCGCCTGCTTGTCCACCTTGCTCATGACGAGCTCGTGTCTTTTCTGTGCGTAGAAGCTCGACTTGAGCTGCTGTCGCTCAAGTGGTGTAAATACGGTAGTGACGTTAAAGTTCATTAGGCTTGAAGCTATTATCAAGTATACAAAAGAAATTAAATCGAGCTCGATTAGTACCTTTTTTCGCACGCATGAGCACTGCGGCTGCACAGGATGTCGCCTGTGTGGCTAACCCCGCTTCCGATTACCTCATGAAGCTGCAAACCTCCCAGGCCATGCAGTTTAAATTGCTCCTTGACGTGCTCAAGGATTTGTTGACCGAAGTCAACATCCGTTTCGATGACAAGGGTCTGAAACTGATCTCCCTTGACCCGGCCAAGATTGGCATGATCCACTTGTCGATTCACAACATTGAGAGCTACTACTGCGAAAATGTGTTTTACGTCGGCATCTACATCAACTACCTCTACAAGATCCTGCGCACGGTGACCACCAGCCACTACCTCGAGTGGCGCGTGAGCAAGGCCGAGCCCAAGATCCTGGAGGTGGTCCTGACGAACAAGGACAGGCGAACGCACACGACGCACCGGCTCAAGATCCTGGACCTGGACGTGGAGGAGATCAGCATCCCCGTGGTAGAATTCGAGTGCGTGGTGAGCATGCCGGCCACGGATTTTCAAAAGTACATCAAGGAATTATCGCACGTCTCCAACATTATTACGATCCGCGGGTCGGGCAACATCATCCAGTTTATCGCACGGGGCGACCTCGGGGAGACGTGCATCGAGATCTCCCCGACACCCTCGGGTCTCAACTGGCTCCACAAGGAGACGCTCAACAAGACCTTCGAGGGGACCTACTTCCTCAAGTACCTCGAGAAGTTCACGAGGGGTCAGGTAGACCCGACGGTGGAGCTCTACTTCAAGCAGGAGTACCCTCTGATTATGCGCTACGAAATGACCATCGGATCGATCCGGTTCTGCGTCGCACCCATCACCAAGAGCGAGGCGTGATGCTGTTTTGGGTTACGACTTGCTAGGGCTCACGAGCGTCCAGTTGGACCTTGGCAAGGCGCAGCATCCACGCTACTTGACTCCAATCGGCATGACCCTCAGCCTGGTGCAACGCAGTGACACACAGGAAGCTAACCAAGGTTCGAGGATCGAGGCGATTCGTGAGGGCTACCATCGTGCTCTTGTCCTCGCCCAAGAGGAGCTCACAGGCTTCTACCCACTGACTCTCAAACGCTTTCGTAAGCCCCTTCCACAACGAGGGAATCCGCTGTGCGTCGTCGGTCATCTCCAGTCGGATCCAAAACACGCGCGCAGCCTGGTGTGCCAGATCCACAGGGTCCATTTCCTCGATGTCAGAACGGAAACTGTAGCGGAGCAGGTCGTCGAGCTCTTCGGTCGATGCCCAGTCGTCGTCGCTGTCCATGGCCTCCATTTGCCTGCGGGGCAGTGAAAAATGAATGATGATGAATTATGAATGAATCATGAATTCACAGCGCCTCACGCCGTGGGTAGTCACGAGTCTCTCAGCGCGCGCTCGTTTGACCGCTCCACGCTTAGCAGCGCCGTCTGCGCTTGTAGCAGGGAGGGAGGTGGTACTTTTTCTGGACGATGCGGCAACAGTCGCGGTAAGGCCTTGTGATAAGGAGCGGGAGGTCCTGCAAGTAGCGCGCGTAGCAGGCAAAGGAGGATGTTTGTGCGACGGCCTCGGGGTTGGCAATGTAGCATGCTGTCATGACTTTGAGCCACTCGACGTGATGCTCACGATCGGGCATGGATGTCTGGAGATCGTTGAGCACTATCAGGCCTTGCTGGAGTGACTGAAGGGTCACTGGTAAGGAGCAGCGCTCGACCAGACCCTTCCAAAAACGACAAACCAGGGCGCACACGTCGAGGCCTTCAACACCGAGCCACTCGATGATGCACGTGCACAACTCCGGGGCTAACGAATCCATGCCGCCGCCTGTTGTTGCACGTACTCGTTTAACAAGGCGCTGGGATAACGCCGCCGTGGTCTTTGCTCGATTCCCACCAAAATGAGTCGCCCGGGGTGTGGGACCAAAACCACAAAAGATCGTACATGTGCTGAGCATCCGCCAGGTAGTAAGAGGCATCTCTCCAGACCCAACCCCGGTTCTCGTAACCTAACACCTCAATGTCTCCACTGAACGTGACGCCTTTGGGATCGGCACGACAGTACACAGATGTGACGTGCGTGGGAGACACAGATGTAACCTTCAACTCGAGGGTAACATCGTCGTACTCTAGAGAATCACACGTCAGCTCCGCGTTGCCCCACTCTGCTCGAAACGTCTGTTCAAACCACCGAGCCTGGTCCAGGGCGACGATCGCGTTGTCTCCCAGTTCTCTCAGGAGGTAGCGGTCCGGACGCGCCACAACCTTTTCCAAAAAGTCACCCACACTTCCATAACGGTCCGACGCCGTTGCCGTGAGGTTTTCCAGCAGCACCTGTTGCATCGCCCTTGGGAGAGACACCAAACCCGTTACGATTTGCCAACCGTGCTTTTTTTCGGGTGCCACTAGGTGAAAAACGACATGAAGCAGAGTCGAGTCCCGCTTTGTGAGTCGATTGATCGGCTACCCAAGAAGCTCCGACCGCTGGCACAGGATCTACAGCTTGACAAGGATGCCAGCGCGTGCATGAAATCACTCAATGCTTTGTATCCCAACATCCACACCAAGAAGAATGCCATGTCCCAGATCAAGCATGCGCTCCTTGAGCTGGAGGAGTACCACCCCGATTACGGTGCAAGGATGGCAGAGAAGGAGAACGAACTTGTCCGTGCCTTTCGTGAAGTGGAAGGCGACAAGGAGGCCGAAGCCCTCGTTTGGCCACGCGTGAAAAGCTTCTACGACTTTCGTGGCTGCTCGCTGCGGCGGAAACTACAGCTCCAGAAAAAGGTCCGCCTCGGTGATACCACCCTGTTTCCTTGCGAAGAGGACAACGCCTTTGTGGCCTCCCTTCCCCTCATGCCCTCGTACATAGACGAGCTCAAGCTCACCTCGTCGGAGATCCGAGAGCACAAGACGAGCCTTGAACGATCACTCCAGCGCCAATCGGAGCAGGTGATTCGCATCGAGCACGGGATGAAGCTCGTGGTGGAGGCCCGCAGGGTGTTGCGCGATCCGTCCGCGTCTCCGGAAGCTCTGGCAACGGCCATCGCTCTGGTCAGCGGTCGTCGAATGGTGGAGATCTACAGCTGCGGCACCTTTGTGGAGACGCTCAATCACCGATACGGGGTCCTCTTCCAGGGACAGGCCAAGACAGGATTGCAGGCCATCAAGAGTGTCCGAGAGGACAGCCCAATGGCCTACCCGATCCCCACCCTGGCCAGGGGAAAGTTCGTCGTGGCCGCCCTGGCAAAACTGCGTGCTCTGACGGGGTGTATCGCTCTCACACCCTCTCAGGTGAATTCAAAGTATTGTAAGCGGTTGAATGACTATGTCAAGAAGAATATCCACCCGCACATCACCTTCCACGATCTGCGCACCCTCTACGCGCTGATTAGTTACGAGATGTTTAAGCCTCATACCTACAGCATCAATGGGTGGGTCTCCAAGTTTCTGGGACACGCGGGTCTGGCCATGTCGGTGCACTACACACGGATGCAAGTCTATGGATTGGATCCTGTATCGAGGACAAAGTGGGAAGCAAGCGAAGATTTTGAGCCTGTAAACGATCGAGAGGTTCCCTTTTTCATTGAGTGATGCGCTTTCCTCTACAGAACGAATGGTCGTTCTTTGTAATCTACCCCATGTACGCCAACTACTGCGAAGAAGCCTACCAGCGGTTCGGCCAGTTCAGCGACGTGTGCTCCTTCTGGTCGTACTACCTCCATTTCCTAAAGCCTTCGGACGTCTTTGCAACAAGAGAACGGGCGCGCATGCTCGTCGATAATCGAAGCATCGAAGGGTTTGGCATGTTCCGGACCTCGATCAAGCCACAGTGGGAGGATGAAGCCAACGCGAACGGCGGGCACTGGGAGATTACCGGGTTCGGGGGGTTGGAGAGTGTGGACGAGGCGTGGGAGACCCTTGTCCTCTTGTGTGTAGGTCATACCATTACGGAGGGTGATTACGCCGCGGGAGTGCGGGTAGTAGATAAGAGCAAGAGGTCGGGCGTACAGTACCGCCTCGAGTTGTGGTTAACGACCAAGGATCCCAAGGTCGTGGAAGAATCGAGGCAGAAGATGCAGGCGGAGGTTGCGGGGATTGATCAGCTCAACCTCGTCTTCAAAACACACTCGTAGTCGGGCGGGCGCACGATCCGTCGTTAGGGTCGTAAATGTCCGCAACCACTCGCGTCCTTAAAAAGGGAAGTTTGTTCAGATAGTGCAGGAGCTGCAGACGGTGCTGATCACCGCCATAGAATAAGAAACCGGGGAGTGTCATGGTCGGTGTCTTTTTGGCGTGCTCCAAGTAGTAGAGAAGCCCCGAGATGGCTACCGGTTCTGTGATTTCCAGAAAGATGGACTGGTAATCACGGACTCGCGGGTCGGCAAGGGTTTCTCGTGCTTTGGTCAGGATGGGCTGTAGCACGTGCTTCTGAAAGCCATCCTGCCACGCGGGGTTCGTAAAGGGGTACAGAAATTCTTGCAGTCCTCCTTCAAGCAGCAACGTTAACGACTCGCGAATGATCGCTGCCGTCTCGGGGCTGTCGGTGAGCTTAAAGGGAGGGTGCATCCTCAAGTCCTCGCGAGGATCCATCATGAGTATGCGGCGCGACAGAATCTGAAGATCGTGATCCTTTACGCCTTTGGAGAGCAGGTACAGCTCGAGGTAGCGCAATACAGCCTTGTACATGCGGAGGTAGACCAGAGGAGTAGATGTTCCCTGGTAGACGCAATTGGGATCCTCTCCTGTGCATACTCCCAGCAGCTTGACAGGGTAGTGAAACTCAAACAGGCGTCGAACAATGGTAGCCATGCCGTCGAGGCTTTTCGCGTCGAGGTGATTAAAGGTCTCGAGAATGAGCACAAGGGGTTCGAACTGGGTCAAGAGTTTCAGCACCACGTCGTGCACCACCTGCCTCGAGGCTACGTGGGTCGGACAACGGTTAGGGTTCTGATGGATCTCCCCAAGGAGCAAGAAAAAGGTGGAAAAGTCGTCCCCGCTTATAGATAGGAACGTCACGTGATGCGTCCCGTCCAGTGCATGCTCCCTTAGCAGCTTCATAATCTCTCCTTCCATGCGCTCGTGGGTCGGCGTTCGCTCTATCTTGGACGCATCCGGTGCAAGCTTTTCGACGATGCTCGCGTCGCTCGGGCCCAGGGTAGGCACAAGTGGTGATTCCATTATAGAGATAACGGACTCGTGATTTCGTGGTGTATACCTGCCGTGCGAAAAGAATCCCGAGTAGGGCCTTCACCCGTCGTAGTCAGATTCAAGGGACGACACAGAATCATCATCGTCGATGATCGGCGGGAAGTGGATGGTGGGTAAGTACTCGGTAGGCGCTTTGCGAGATACCCCAAAAGGATTGAAGAACGGGCCGTTAGGGTAGCGGTCACCGCTTTCCTCTGCGCGAGCCTGCACACGATCCTCACCGTCCTCACTCTCACTTGCACTATCCTCGGGTACGAGATCGTCGTCGGTTCTGGTCGAGGCGAGGTCGATGTTGATGACCTTGACTTTAGGACCGTCAGGTAGTGGCTCGGGATCCGGTTCAGGCTCCGGTTCAGGCTCGGGCTCGGGCTCCGGTTCAGGCTCGGGTTCAGGCTCGGGCTCAGGCTCGGGTTCAGGCTCGGGCTCAGGCTCGGGTTCAGGCTCGGGCTCGGGCTCGGGCTCGGGCTCGGGCTCGGTCTCCGGTTCGGGTTCAGGCTCCGGCTCAGGCTCCGGTGCGGGTTCGGAACCCCGTTGGTCTGGGAGGCTGGGGAGTGTAACGCTACTCGCGACACTCGCATTGTCCGAGGACGTGTAGTGTTTGCGGATCTTCTTGATGAGTCGGAAGAGGCCGTACTTGACGATGTTGGTCTCGTCGCACAACAGACGACAGAACTTCTGCCTGCATATATCATAGGTGGCGTGCACAATCTTGGTCGGTGTCGTGATAAGTTTCATGGCCTCCGAACCACGCGGGGTACGGAGAAGGAAGTCGGAGAGCTGGTAGTACATGCTCTGGTAGATCAGAGGGAGGGTGACCCTGTTGAGCTGGTGGTAGTTGAGTAGGTTGCGGTACGTGGGTGATTCTCGCAGGAGATAGTTCACAATGAGGGGTATGTCTTTGAAGCCGGGGTAGAGCTGGTCCGAACTCTTCAGGCACACCTCGCAAAGCTCTTTGAACTCGCTGTAAGTGACATTCTTCTTCACGTCCTTGAGGATGCGGTGCAGTGAGGTGAGCTTGTCCTGTACACTCTTGCCCATGATGGAGCCTTCAGCTACTGAAGAGGCTACGGAAGAGGAACTCGAGGCATGACGCCTCCGTTTTTCCAGTCGTTTAATGACCTGGTCGCTGGAGCTCGACATGTAGTAGGCCCAGGTACAGTCGTACCAGACTTCAACCAGACGGAGCAACACATCCGACTCGGTGTGTGTGATGGAGCTCTCGGTAGCACTCATAGTAAGGGATCTTGTTGGACAAGACATTAGAACATTTCTACAAGACAGAACGCGCCCGTCTCCTTTCAACTTATTTTTTAGTGTCCATGTCAAACTGAGCCACTAATGTCAATCTACGTCGATCTGGCTATCCTCCTCGGACTGTTTGCAGCGCTACGATATGATTCTCGCCTACAGGGAAACCTCTTGTTTCGTGTGCTTGCCTTTGGAGTGTTTACGCGTATCTTACTGCGCGAAGTATCCACTCGATGGGCACCCTCGGTGGAGGTTCCAAAAACTGTGCAAGCAGCAGTGACGACAGGCGATCTAGTGGAGCTCAATGAGCCACCGCACGAGCCGCCGCATGAATCATCGCGCGACCCTCATCGTCAGTGCGATGTACAGTTTGAGAGTTGCCAGCAAGCTGGTGCGAACCCCCAGAGGAATAAGCAATTGGGAGGTGTCAATTACCGCGAGTTCTTCTCCGATTGTCTCGGCGATCCCGACCAACGAGGTCGATCGGGGTTGCGTCAGACACGGAGCCACGCGTTTCACATCTCTTGCGACAATACGGGCTCCTGGTGTCCGGGAGACGATCAGGAGATAAGCTGAGCCTCTAATTTTTGCACTCGAATGGATAGGTGGTTGACGGCGGAAACGAGAAAGGGCACGAGCGCGGCAGGATCGAGCGTGTCGTTCTTCATGAGACCTGCAAGGTCGGTCCCGCGCACTTCCTCTGGGGCGAAGGCTCTTTTCTGATCTTGCAAAAAGAGTAGGGGGCGAAGTTGAGCTAGCTTGCGCAGACTCTCGTGAGGACACATGACTTCCAGAGAACGGACCTCGGTCATGGTATCAGGCGCGACAGGCGTAGTCATCGGCTATCGGTGGTTACTCTTTAGCAAAGAAATTAACTGATGCAACCTGCGTCCATGTTTCGTCCACGTTTCGTCCACGTTTCTTACAGGTCCAGGTCATATTAAATGCTCTTCTTTAAGGAACAGCTATCTCGCGCCTGGAATCTCGCGAGAATGAAAACCAACCGGGACACTCGCCTGCGACGGTGGAGTCTCATCACCTCACAACGGTGGCAGCCTCCGTCGCGTGTGAGGCCCGCCCGGGGCATCGTCGCACTTCAGCCGATCCCCAAGCCCGTGGCCGCTGTACCACACACCCGCCCGTTATTCCTAAACGTTCGCAACTCCAGTGTGGTGCCACTATCGAAGGAGCTCCTGTTTACCAGGGAGTCTCCGTTTTCGCACATGCCAGAGGATCTCTGGAGGATGGTGGGGTCGTACTTGGAACCTTGGGAGTTCCGACCATGGTTTGTAGCCATGCATAACCAGGTCAAACAAGTTCGCAAGGCGGTAGTCGAAGAGTTTGTGGTGAGGATGGAAGTGGGCAATCATCTCACCTCCGATATTCGCATGTGCCTCGATGCCAAATATGTCTGTGTGGTGGCGCACGACTGGACCATGACGCATTCGAAAACCGCCGCCGAACTCCGGTCGGCCTGGGCCATGTACTGTGGCCTTTACTACGATCTCTTGACCATGGTGACGATTGAAGGGGAGAATCCGGTACTGTTGCGCGACATTTTGCTGTGGACACTAACGGCTCAGCGTGTCAGTATTGTGTGATAGGCTCTGCGATTCGAGATGGAAACCCGGGTGTACATTGTCAACATGTGCTCCTACAACAACAACCTCTACCTCTTTGGCGTCTGCACGGAGGAGAGGACGGTCTGCCTTCGCGTCAAGGGCTTCTTGTACCACCTTGTGGTCGAGCCGGTGAACCGGATACTCAAGAGCGAGGACGAGGCGCGTTTGTGGATGGCAGGGGCACTGCGAAGGGTGCGGGAACAAGGTCATATGACCCAGACAAGGCGACCCAATATGCAAGTCGTACGACGCAAGAAGCTCAAAGGGACCGAGGGCGAGTGCTACGTGGTCGAGCTCCTCTACGATCACTTTGGATGCCTCAAATCGGACGCCGAGGAGATCAGCCGACGCTCCGAGGCGAGGGTCTACCACGATAAGCTCGACAGTGTCATGCAGTTTACCTCGGCGACGGGCGTACGCGCGTGTTGCTGGGTCTCGGTGACTGATATAAGGAAACCGGAGCGGTCTCACTCGCGGTGCGATCTCGAGTGGCTGGTGGATGCAGGGCGTTTGAAGGTGGTCTCCGAGTCCGAGGCGGGTGTGCCTCGGATGACCATCCTGGCGACCGACTTTGAGACGGTTGGACTGGTCCCAAAG
>JAIXQT010000042.1 GCA_027485595.1 Pseudomonadota bacterium
AAACGCCCGAGCTCTCGGCATTCGGTCGAATCTTTCTGCGCTACCGCTGCGGGAAAGCGCTGCATAGCTCACCCGCAATCGCGCGATAGATATCCCACATGCCCGTCGAAGGGCTCGCATGACGTTTCAACCGCCCCCCCTCTCCCAAGACTTCGAACCACAAACTACGTCTTGCTCATCTTGCACACGCAACTTTTGCCCCAGCGCAACGAAGGTACCTTTACAAAGCACTCCTCGTGAAGCCGTGGGCGACCTGCAACAAGCTCCCCCCACTCTCACGATACGGACAACCGCCGCTGGAGCTGGGTGGCGAAGTTCGTGGTGCTAAGACGACGCCCCACGAGCTCGCTGCGGGCTTCAACCAGGGGGATTTTAGTGAGGCGCGATTCTCAAACATGAAGGAAAGGAAAGGAAAAATTAACCCTCACGAACTCTCCCAACTCTTTGGGTTCCTCTCTCGCATGCTAGACGCAGGACTCTCAACACAGAGCCTCATCCGAGTCCTCAAAACCATGGCCGGCAGTAAGGAGCTCCGAGCCGCTAACGCCCGTATCGTCGACACGATTGAGGGCGGTGGATCGCTCTCGCAGGGAATGGCGCGAACGCCGGCGGCGTTCAGCGCGCTCTACGTGCATGTGATACACGCTGGCGAGATGAGCGGTCGCTTACCCGAGGCGCTGAGGCATGTAAGCTCGCACCTCCGAAGTGTCATTGCGCTTCGACGTAAACTCAAAGCGGCCATGATCTATCCGTTATGCGTTATTTCGACGGCCGCGTTGGTAAGCAGCCTCTTAGTCATCTTCATAATCCCATCTTTCAAGGAGCTCTTCTCGGATCTTGAAACGCCCCTTCCGTTACTCACTCGTATCGTGGTCGAGCTATCCGAGATCACCCTCAGATGTGCCCCCTTTTTTTTGGTTGTTGGTTCGTTATTGTGCTTCATCATGTCTCGCTTTTTCTCAACTACGAGGGGTAGAGAGGCGTTCGACCGCTATCTACTTTCCGTTCCGTGTATCGGCGATATGTGCGTCAAAGCTTCGCTCGCCCGATTGTGCCGCACCTTCAGTACTACGCTGGACGCCGGGATGCCTGTCCTATCGGCTCTTGAGACGAGCGCTCAGGCGACAGGCAACCATGTCATTCAGCAGAAATGTATGAAGGCTTATTCGGATATCGCTGAGGGGACCAGTATCTCCCACTCCCTCAAGACTTCAAAACTCTTTTCGTTAACCAGTATAGAGATGCTGGAACTGGGCGAACGAACCGGCTCGGTCGTCACTATGTTGGAAAACATCGCTGAGCACCTTGAGGAGGAGGTTTCTCGGTCACTCGACACCCTCACCCAGCTGGCAGAGCCGATACTCGTCGTGTTAATCGGACTTGTGGTCGGAACGCTCGTCGTCGCGATGTACCTTCCCATCCTTTCGATGGGGGAGCTCTTTACCTAACGAAGCGAGGCAAAACCGCTCATAACCACCTGTATTTTCAAGAAGCTCAAATAGTGGCGCTTTATAACCCCTTGGCCTCCGGCTAGCCTCTGCCAGCCCTGGGTAACCATGAGTCCTGCGAGGGAGATGCTCCCGCTCCTCGCCACCCCGCTTTTTTGCTTTAAAATGCGCGATTGTCGCACTCATTCCCTGGTTCGGGAGCATCACATACTAACAGGGTGTTCGAAGCGATTATTTACCACCACACCAGATTGAACATGAAACACGCCGACGGCTTCACCTTTATCGAGTTCTCAGTGGTTCTCGCCATCCTTGGCATTTTGGCCGCAATCGCGGTGCCTCAATACTCGAACTACCGGGAGCGGGCCTATAATCAGACCGCCATCAGCGATCTGAAGAATATCGCCGCGGCTCAGGAGGCCTTCTTCGCTGATCATCAAAGCTACAAATCGATCGAACAGTGCGCCAAAGTTGAAGGCGGTGTGAAGTGCGAGATTAAGGACCTTCCTGGTATGACCAACCTCTCCAAAGGGGTCTCTCTCTCCATGCAGGTGAGTCCCGCAGGCTTCGTGGCAACCGCTCGTCACTACAAGGCGGCTAAAACTTGCGTCTGGGATAGCGCCAAGGGCGGCCTCATCGGCTGCTCCTAGCACCTAGCGCTACGACCGATCTGCGGCTGGCGTTAGGAGCGATCTTTTGGGAAGCTCTCAACTACGCACTTTGCTTTTGCAGTTTCCCCACGGACGGAACATGACCAAGACCTTCTCCTCTCTCGCCTTATCGCTTTCCCTACTCCTCTTTTCCGGGTGTTCCCTCCTTCAACCTTCAACTCCGGCTCCGGATTCCACAAAGAGTGTTGAGGAGAAGGCTCTCGTCGAGGCTCAACATGCTCCTGAGGCTCCTAAACAAGGAATCGAGGTCACGTGGGAAACTCCCAGTGAGCCGGTCGATGGATTTATCATTCGATACGGAAACTCCCCAACATCCCTCACCAAAGAGGTGACGATCTCAGCCACTGATATCCGAGAGGTCAAAGATCCGGAGTATGGTCCCGTGTATCGCTACCTGATTCGTGATGTTGAGAACGCGAAGAAGCTTTTCGTTTCGATAGCTGCTGTGAAAGGTCAGTCCGTTTCGGACTTCAGTGATGTCCTTGAGGCGAGAGCAGATTAAAGCACTAAAATTGAAACGACTTTTGCAGCCATTCTGCCATCGCGTCTCCGAGGTCCTCCACTACGCCTTCTTCAGTAAAGCAGTGCGTTGCGCCAGCGATAGTTAGCACATCTGGCTTCGATACATGCGCATCGCGATAACGCTCACAGAACTTCATTTGCTCAGCCCGTTCCGCCGCGACTATACATACCGGACATTCGAGCTGAGAGAGACGTTCATACGGATCAGGGAATGTCCGAGCGTCCTCGACCCATGCCTCACCCAGAATAGTACGCGTCCGCCAATCCAAAAATGAGCTCCCTCGTCGCTCATCCGAGACCTGCCACTCATTAATCCGATCCTTTGGGTCACCGGAGGGATCAAGAAGGATCAATCCCGCGATGAGCGTATCGGCCGCCTCTACCGCGATCGGAGCCCCGAGACTATGGCCGGCAAGGACAACCTTCTCAAAACCCAGGGACCGCACGTATTCGATAACTGTTTTTGTGTCTGCTACATGCGATCTAATCGTGGACGTATGAAACTTCCGCTGGTCATCCTCATCTCCATACTGGTCGAAACGAAACACCGCGAATCCTGCCCGCGCAAGCAATGTACCGAGCATGATGTGAAGGTATTGGCACATGTGGCCCGTTAAACCATGCACGAGGACAACGGCCACTTTTGTTGGCTGCTGAGGCGAGTGACACACTCCAGCTATACGAGCTCCATCGTTCGCGACGAGAGAAAATTCCGTTTGGCTTTTTATCTCCACCTTCATGACTTTCGATCAAGAACGACAATAGTCTTATCGTCAGTCTCTTGATGCGTTTTGTCCATGAGCAAGCCGTACCTCATCAGCTGCTGAGCCGGAAGCGTTGCAAGGGCAAGAGGATCTTCCTGTGCGATTGCGAGCAGTCCGTCCGTCGCGAATACAAATCGGTCATAGCCACTGACATCAATCCTCGCGTACTCAACGAAATGGAGCGCCTCTGCCTCGCCGGTAAAAGCGCCATACGAAATAGGATTTCCGGGCTTATTTCGAAGCTGCTCTCGAGCTGAGGCCTCTCCGAGGCGCACATAGGTCGGCCTCGCCTGCGACGTTTTCTCCCACGCGAGTCGAGTTGTCTCATCACCTTTCGCGGCAACACACCAACAATCAGCGATCGATGCGAGCCACATCGACTCTCCGTCCATGATGCCAACGACCGCCGCCACTCCAGCTCTGTCACGCTCGGCGAAATCAAATTCGGGGAAGATATCCTGATTGAGATCCGCTATCGCGGCGTTCGCATTGTGGATGATCGTCTCGAATTTTTCGTGACTCAGCTCGGGTATCGCCGACGCCTGCGCTATAACACTCTCGCAGAACACCTCAGCGGCGCGAGCCGAAGGGCTTGGGGTCGGGTATGTTCCATCCCCTCGCTTCGTGCGGGTAATACCATCCGCCACCACGATAGTTTGGCGAAATGGATCGATAACCGCTCTGTCCTCGTTTGGCTTACTACAATCAGAGCGACTATTTCGAAGCGTTGAAAGAGAGGACGTCCATCGATCGCCGAAATCGGCTTTATGTACCGAGATCTCCTCGGCCGTTGAGGTTAGAGCGTCACTCTTCGAATGAGCGGAAACAGATCGTATCATATCACTTCCTATAAGGAGCTAGTGCCAGCGAGCCTCGGGCCCCCTCAGCATCCTGACGAGTATATGCCGTAGGGGCGTGAGGTTCCACGTAAGAATATCTCTTCGTCGATAGGAAGAGGTGCGGACTCTGTCCGCGGCTGTTCTATGTTGTTAGAATTAGAAACGAAGACACCGATTCGGGGAGCTACTCCACCACCACATCTTCCCATTGAAGCTCTGAGGCGAGGGTATCTCTGAACCACCCCTCTTGAACCTCGATGAGACGGTAGTTGTAATCCACCTCCTCCAAGGTGAGCGCCGTGGCGCTCAAACTCGAGCTCAATACGAGATAGTGACCAACGAGGCTTACCTTGATACCAACCAGTCCGTCCGCTATCTCCAGCGCCGCGGCGAGCATGTCGTGCGCCCCACGAATCGGAACGGTGATAATATTAAGCCCCATGTAGAGCGTTGAGTCTGCGGGCTTGCGCAATCCCTCAAGAAGGATCTCAAGCTCCTCCTCCCCTTTAATCTGTACCATCCATCGAACGAGATCGGGGGTCTTCTCACGTTGGCACTTCTCAGGATCAAAACCCTTACGCGAAAGGAAATCCTCTACAACACGAACGGGATCTTTGCCGCCGGTAATCTTTCGTATGTTGAGCTCCGCGAACTTTTTAATCTTGCCCATGAATGCACCGTCATTACTTGTGATAACTGATTCCCTTGATCAAGGTGTGAGACCGGTAGAGTTGCTCCACAAGAAGCATCCTCGTCAGTTGATGGGGAAAGGTGAGCGCCGATAACGATAGGATAAGGTCGGCTTCCTGTCTAACCTTTTCGGCGAAGCCGTACGCGCCACCGATCACGAAACACACGCTTTTTACCCCTGAGTTCATGCGCGTCTGAACGAATTCACTCAGCGCTTTTGAACTCATCTCTTTGCCTCTCTCATCGAGTACAACGAGATAATCGTAGTTCTTTGTCTTCTTCAAAACTTCCTCAGCTTCGCGCGCCTGTACCTCGGCCGGCTTCATGGACTCAGGAGACTCCATGCCGAGCTCTACCAGCTCGACCTGAAAACTTCCCTTGATCCGCTGGAGGTACTCACCCTCCGCGTCCAGCACGAATCGCTGACGAACCCTTCCAACACTGAGAACAACAATCTTCATATCTTACGCTCGCAACTTGGTGTCGGGCTTCTATACCACAAGCCGCTGAATTGGCTGACTTTGGCGATATAGGCTCGACAGACCAGGCGCCCCTACACCTAACCACCTGTTCTCGCTCACTTTAATTTTTTGTAATCCCTATAAAGTTTTTGCGGGAAGCGGCCGACACATATGTTGGGTGGAATGCTCTCCCTCTCAAAGCTCGCAAGCCATAGGGAGCTTACGAGCCCGTCGTAGGTACAGCACCACCCGTAATTGAAGTGCCGCATAGAAGAACATGGGAATCACCAAGATAAGCAATCTCTTCGCCGCTAACGTGGACGCCGTTCCAGCGGTTACCCCATCTAAGGGCGTTACGGCTCAGGCCGATCCTGCACAAAGCTCAGCACAACCGTCATCTGACGCTGTCATCGTAGCGAAAACTATCAACGTAGCTCATCGATCCGCGCTTCAAGACGCTGAGTCCGCACGCGCCGCGAAGGTGGAGCAGTTGAGACAACAAGTAAAGAGCGGCGCCTATAAGGTTGACAGAGATCAGGTCGCGATATCGATCCTTCGTGACCTCGCCTAACAGGGTGGTGAAAAATGATTTCCTGCTGCGCATTTCGATAGTTGGACAGCAACTTCGTTGGAGACGCCGAAAAAATCCTCAGCGTATCTCAGTGGATACGCGCCCGGTTTTTTCGTCGTCTCCGCCTCGTTTCGTCAAAACTCTCAAAATGTTCACGACGGAACCATTTTTCACCACCCTGCTAAAACCGCGCCGCTCGCCACGAAACACAACGTGTGTTCAAATCGATCCTATGCGTTACGCGCTCATAATGGTGATGTTCCTCTTGCTGAGCGGCTGCAGCGCAACTCTGCCCGCAAGCCCGGCTACGCCACGAGAAGCATCGCGTTGGTTCGTAGCCGCAAAACAACAACCACGCGGGGTGTTCCTGATAGTGCACGGTCTGAACCTACGCCCGAGCGCTATGGACCCACTCGCGGAGGAGCTCGCCGCTCACGGCTATCACGTTCACCGAATTACTCTGCGCGGACACAACGGCCGCACTACTCAGATATTTGATGAGAAGGTGTGGGTCCGCGAGGTAGCTCAGAGCTATCAGGAGATTCGAGCACGTTTTCCTGATCTTCCAACCTATGTACTCGGTTATTCACTCGGTGGCCTCACGCTGGTGACCATGCTTGAATCGATACCACCATCCGATTATCCGCGAGCGATGGTTCTCTTGGCGCCAGCTATCTCACTCCGAGGGCCCCTCGACGTGCTCACAACCCTTCGGCTCCCTCCACCAATTTCGTGGGCATTTCCTAGCCTCGCCCCGCAGGAGTACCGGCGCTACGACTACACACCTCTCTTTTGGTATTCCAATACGCTTGCGCTCTACCGAGAGGTCGACAAACTCGCGCAGATAGAGCGGCTCGCGGCGATCCCGACCTTAGTTGCGCTCAACGAGTCCGACGAGATCGTTTCTCCAGATGGGACAGCTCAATGGATTGAGGACCATCATCTCGCTCCCGCGTGGCGCATCGAGATGGTCACTACAAAAAATTCGGAGTTCCCCTTCAAGGAGCACCTCGTCATCGATGAGGCATCGTTAGGACAGGCGGAGTGGAAACGGTTGCGAGAGGGTATCTTGAGCTTTCTCAAAAGCAGCTAGGCGGAGACATCATCATCCCCGCAAAGGCGCTCCCCTCCACACCCAATCGAATACTCTTTGACTTTATTGAGCAGAGTCTTGTAACTAACGCCGAGAATCTCGGCCGCTTTTGATTTATTGCCGCCGGTTACGTGCAGAGCCCGTTCGATTGCTCCAACCTCCGCTTGGCGCACCGCCTGAGACGCGATCTCTGGAAGGGTACGAATCGATTCTTCAATCGCGGCGAGGTCGAGACGAACGTAAATGCCGAGATGCTCAGCTCGAATCTCTTGCTCGCACATGAGGACCGCTCGTTCAACCACGTTCTCAAGCTCTCGAACGTTACCTGGCCAGGCATACGTCAGTAACATATCTTTCGCGACAGGATCGATCAAAAGATTCTCTTTGCCCATGAGAGCCGAATAGTGCTTAACGCTTCGCTCAACAAGGGGCATGATGTCCTCTTTACGCTCACGAAGTGGGGGCAAGGTAAAGGTAATGACGGCAAGTCGGTAGTAGAAGTCCTCGCGCATCTCGCCTGAAAGCATCTCCGCCTGAACATCGCGATTTGTCGCTGCTATCACGCGCGGGCTGACGCGAATTTGCTTATTCCCTCCTACGCGACGGATCTCGTGCTCTTGAAGGGCGCGGAGCAACTTCACCTGCAAGAGCGGCGGCATATCTCCGACCTCGTCAAGGAATACCGTTCCCGCTGAAGCGAGTTCAAGAACGCCCATTCGAGATTGCGTGGCTCCCGTAAAAGCGCCCGACTCATGCCCGAAAAACTCGCTCTCAAGGAGGTCCGGTGGTATCGCCGCGCAGTTGACGGCGATGAAGGGCTTATCATGACGGGGACTATGGTCATGCAAGTACCGCGCGAGAACCTCTTTTCCAGTACCGCTCTCACCGAGAATAAGAACCGAGCTATCGACTTTGGCCACATGACGAGCTTGCGAGAGGATCCTTTCCATATGAGGGGATGATGTAAGAAAAGCCCGCTGCTTCTTTGCTCGCTCCGCCGCGTCTCTATCAATAATCCGATTGTGCTTAATGACATCTCGCAACATGCCAGCGAGAGACGCCGGCTCGAATGGTTTCGAAATATAATCGTTGGCCCCAGACTTCATCGCCTCAACCGCGACAGCGACGGATCCGAACGCCGTCATCAACACATACGGAAGATGCGGGAGCGCCTCACGCACCTTTCGCAGAAGATCGATTCCATTCATCTGTGGAAGTTTAAAATCAGCGAGAACGCAATCGATGTGCTTGGATGAAAAAATAGGGAGAGACTCCTCGGCGCTCTCAGCGCTCAAAACAGAGAATCCAGCCGTCTGAAGCACTGTGCACAGTACGTTACGTAACGAGGCATCGTCTTCGATTACGAGGATCGTCTCCATAGGCTCCTTCCGAGTAAGCGCGGGGCCACACCCTGTGATCCCAAAGAGTTAGTCGGCAGGAATGGCGGGGAACTTAAAGGGGAATGGGGGCGGTGCGCAACGCGCTAAACCGATGGAAGGTCAGATAGTTAGAGGGTCAGCACACGGGAGGGCGGTCATTCCTGACCGCCGCATTCCATGACGCCAACATCATTCTTTCCTTACCCGTGAAATTTCGGCGACCAGGAATGGTCGCCCTCCCGAGTCACGAGTCGAACAAGCACCCCGATGGCAAGCCCTAACTCCTCGACACCAACTGCCGCAACACGTACGGCAAAATCCCGCCATGCTTGTAGTACTCAACCTCAATATTCGTATCGATGCGGAGACGAACTGGCACGTCGAAGCTTGAGCCATCGGCGCGATTAACAACCAGTGTCACCTCTTTGCCTGGGCGAATACTGTCAGCGCTCTCAAGCCCTCGGATTGAGAACTCCTCGGTTCCGGTCAATCCGATCGACTTGGCGGTCTGTCCATTCATGAATTGGAACGGAAGCACGCCCATCCCGATCAGGTTACTGCGGTGAATTCGCTCGAAGCTCTCCGCAACAACGGCTTTAACGCCAAGAAGTCGTGTTCCCTTCGCGGCCCAATCACGAGAACTTCCAGTTCCGTACTCCTGACCAGCGAAGATGATAAGAGGGGTTGAACCCTCAGCGTACTTCATCGCGGCATCAAAGATCGGCATGGTCTCGCCACTTGGTTGATACTTCGTAACGCCCCCCTCAACACCAGGCACCATAAGGTTCTTGATGCGAACGTTGGCGAACGTGCCTCGTACCATAACATCGTGAGTACCACGTCGTGCGCCGTAGCTGTTGAAATCCTTCACATCAACGCCGCGGCTGATGAGGTATGCACCAGCAGGAGAATCCTTCTTAATCGATCCCGCAGGACTAATATGGTCGGTCGTTACGGAATCGCCGAAGATTGCGAGCGCGCGAGCCTTTGAGATCTGCCCTCCCCCGTTCGGCGTGAGCGAGAAGCCCTCAAAGTATGGCGGCTCTTGAATGTACGTGGAGCTCTTGTCCCACTCGTACACAACACCCGTGCTCGATGGAACCTTGTCCCATAACGGATTTTCAGCTGTCACATCGCGATAGAGGCGCTGATACATCTCAGGATTAAACGCTTGTGGCATGAGGGCATTGATCTCCTCTGTGCTTGGCCAGATGTCCTTGAGGAACACCGGGTTTCCTGATGCATCAGTACCAAGAGCGTCCTTTGTGAGATCGATATTCACGGTGCCTGCGAGCGCGAATGCTACAACAAGCGGTGGGCTCATCAGGAAGTTCGCCTTAATGTTCTGGTGAACACGGGCCTCGAAGTTTCTGTTTCCAGAGAGCACCGCGGAGCCGACCAGGTCGTTCTTCACGATACACTCCTCAACCTTACTATCGAGTGGTCCTGAGTTTCCGATACAGGTCGTACACCCGTATCCGACAACCTGGAACCCAAGTTGATCAAGGTAGGTCTGTAATCCAGCCTTCGCGAGGTATTCCGACACCGCGCGAGATCCTGGCGCGAGGGAGGTCTTTACAAACGGTTTAACCTTGAGCCCCTTCTCAACCGCTTTCTTCGCAAGAAGCCCCGCACCAAGCATCACGCTCGGATTGGAGGTGTTGGTGCATGAGGTAATCGAGGCGATAAACACCTCGCCATTTCCAACATCCGTGTTAATAGTCGCGCCATCAACACTACCTACGCCTGTTGCTGGAACGGTTACTGAGACCTTCTTCGTAAGGTCCGCTGGAGTCTTACCGTATCCACCCTCAGCGATACCCTGAGCAAGGAGATCGCCGAACGCCTTCTTAACATCGGACAACGCGATCTTGTCCTGCGGACGCTTCGGTCCGGCGACGCTTGGCTGAACGATTGAGAGATCGAGGTCCAAGAGCTGAGAGTACTCGCACTCACCTTTCTTCGGAATCCCGAAGAGCCCCTGCGCCTTGTAGTAGTTGCGGAAGGTATCAACACGCTCTGGAGAACGACCCGTCGCGAGAAGGTACTCACAGGTGCGCTCATCAACTGGGAAGAATCCCATCGTCGCACCGTACTCAGGAGCCATGTTAGCGATCGTCGCACGATCAGTAACTGGGATACTCTCAGCACCTTCCCCAAAGAACTCAACGAACTTGCCAACCACCTTCGCCTTACGAAGCACGTTCGTGATGTGAAGAACGAGATCGGTCGCGGTCACTCCTGGCGAGAGCTTACCGTGAAGGTGGAATCCAACCACATCCGGGGTGAGGAAGTAGACCGGTTGACCAAGCATTGCGGCCTCAGCCTCGATTCCACCAACACCCCATCCCACAACACCGAGACCATTAATCATCGTGGTGTGAGAGTCGGTTCCGACCAAGGTATCTGGGAAGTACATACCATCACGCTCCAGAGTCCCCTGCGCGAGATACTCAAGGTTTACCTGGTGACAGATACCGAACCCTGGCGGCACAACGCTGAACGATTTGAACGCCTGCTTGCACCACTTCAGGAACTGATAGCGCGACTCGTTACGCTCGAACTCGGTCTCCATATTGAGCTGCAGCGCGTTATTTCTATTGTTGAAGTCAACCTGCACCGAGTGGTCGATCACCAGATCAACCGGAACGAGTGGCTCAATCATGCCCGGGGACTTTTGAAGACTCTTCACAGCCGAACGCATCGCGGCGAGGTCTACGCCGAGCGGCACTCCGGTGAAATCTTGAAGGAGAACACGAGCTACAACGAAGGGAACCTCAGAGGTGCGCTCACCGTTGGGCTGCCATGCGGCGAGCTCGCGAACGTTTCGCTCCTCGACTCGAGCGCCATCGCAGTTTCGAAGGACCGACTCAAGGACGATTCGAATGGAAACAGGGAGTCTTGATATCTTTCCGAGACCCGCCTTCTCTAACTCTGGAAGAGAATGATAGTGAGCCTTCGTGCCGGAGCCGGTCGTGAATTCTTTGAGGGTGTTAAATGGATTTTGAGTCATGAGTCACCTGATGAACGAGCCTCCCTACGTTTACTTGAAGCGCCGCACGGCGCCGGGGGCGTCAGCTCCCTTTTTTACACGCCTAGACCACTCTAGCACAACGACTTTATGCGATTTTGCGTCGATCGCCATCGTTGCGAGAACACCCCGGCGGGAGTAGTCTTTCCAGGTACATCATGGATATCAACTTCGTCCTTCTCCTTGTCGCGGTCCTCAACCTATCCGCGGATCTACTCAACGTGATCAAGTTCAGGGATCGCCTCCCGAGATGGATCGCATGGGCCAACATCTGCGCATTGGTAGGATGCGCCAGCGCATGGCTTTTCATGGCAAATATATGCGGATACGTCGGTATCTCGATCCTCGCGATATACGTCATATCCATCAAGGCTTACGGGCGAAAACGCTCCCCGGCGCCACACCTTCCAAGCCTCGCGACGAAGCTCTTAATCGGCATCAACGTCGCTGTCTTTTTGCTTCAACTGAGTCGCGGCGCGACGAACGATGCGGCCGAGTTCGTTGAGATGGGCGCCGTTTATACCCCACTCCTCTCTGAGGGTGAGTGGTGGCGGATATTCACCGCGCAGTTCCTTCACTGGGGAATCATGCACCTTGCGTTCAACATGCTGGGACTCTGGATGTTAGGAAGAACGGTTGAGGCGATGATAGGCTTTTGGCGATATATCACCCTCTACCTTTTGTGCGGTGCTGGTGGAATGCTGATCGCGTGGACAGCGTCACAGTTCTCTCCCGATCCGCATCCAGTCATCCTTCTCGGGGCATCTGCGAGCGTCCTCGGCCTGGTCGGCACCCAGGCAGCTATCTCACTCCTCGCCTACCGATACACGGGAAGTATGGTCGCCAAGGCACAGCTCAACACCATGATTCAGATCGTCCTACTGCAAGCCGTGTTTGACATGATGGTCCCCCAAGTGAGCTCAACGGCCCATACAGGTGGCGCGGCGGTTGGTTTTTGCGTGACGTACGGTGTTGTGCGCCGAAAGTTGCGGCGGACAAGGCCGGAGGGCGCCGAATAGTAGGACACGTTCGCCTTTCCAGAACACAGGTCGCAACAGAGGGAGGGCGACCATTCCTGGTCGCCACGCTGTCGCGCGTCGCACATACTCTTCGCCGAACGCAACCACGTGGCGCGCAGGAATGCGCGCCCTCCCGAGTGCAGAGGCGGAAGCTACGCTGAAAAACGGAGAAACGAAGGACTACGCTTAGAAGGACTAAAGGGGGTGAAGCCGCGTTCAGCGGCGAGAGGGACGACAGCCCCTGGGCTCAAGCGCCGAGCGGGAAGGACATCGCCGAGAGGAAAAACGGCCGGGGTGAAGCGAGCCCTAGCGAGCGAGAGGGGCCTCAGCCCCTGGGCAAGAGAGCCTAGCGGGAAAGACCGCGCCTAGCGGGAAAATTGGCGGAGAGAGGGGGATTCGAACCCCCGATACAGCTTTTGGGCCGTATAACGATTTAGCAAACCGCCGCCTTCAGCCACTCGGCCATCTCTCCGCGGGGGGGGAACTATCTGTGCTCCATCCTCACCTAAAATCCATCCTTTAACGACTCATTAAATGTGGATTTTGAAGGAGAAAGATGGCGCGCTCTGGAGGATTCGAACCACCGGCCTTCTGATTCGTAGTCAGATGCTCTATCCAGCTGAGCTAAGAGCGCACGCAAGGGGGAGCAAGGTACCAAATTTGGAAACTTTATCAAGTGACGAGGACCTTAAAGTAAGGCGCGTAACCCCTTATAACAACTGTTGGCGACAGGTGAGGCCCCTCACCCCTTAAAACAACTCGTTGAGCCCATTGATTATTGGGAAAGATCCGGGCTAATTTACGACCTCGCCGAGCGGAAGGGTGGCCGAGTGGTTGATGGCGCCGGTCTTGAAAACCGGAATACCTGAAAGGGTATCGGGGGTTCGAATCCCTTCCCTTCCGCCACTTGATAGCTCGTAAAAGACGGGCTTCAGGTGGGCGAAATACAATCTGGTGAATGATACCCGTGCGGAGAGATGGCCGAGTGGCTGAAGGCGCACGCTTGGAAAGCGTGTATAGGCTAATCCCCTATCGGGGGTTCGAATCCCCCTCTCTCCGCCAATATTTCCCGCTCGGCGCTCTGGCCCAGGGACTGCATTGCCCGCTCGGCGCTTTGGCCCAGGGACTGCATTGCCCGCTCGGCGCTTTGGCCCAGGGACTGCATTTCCCGCTCGGCGCTTTGGCCCAGGGACTGCCGCCCCTGAATTGGGAGGGCGGTCATTCCTGACCGCCGTGCTGCGGGTGGCTAAAGGCGTGCGCACATCGCATTATATCGGCGACCAGGAATGGTCGCTCTCCCAGCGTGCCAATTCGAGCTTTTGGGCCTTTATCATGCACACCCCACCCACCCCAGATTTCATCGACCGCCTCATGAACGAAGCGATTGGCCACGCAAAAAGCGCGGCCAGAGCCGGGGAAGTTCCGGTCGGTGCCGTCATCGCGCACAACAACACGATCATCGGAGCCGGACGTAACACCACAGAGGAAGACCAATCGGTCATCGCGCACGCAGAGATTCACGCCATCCGGGAAGCATCAAACACCCTTGGATCATGGAGACTCAACGAGTGCGTCATGTGCGTCACCCTTGAACCGTGCACGATGTGCCTCGGCGCTATTCGACTTTCGCGTATTCCGGTCATCATCTTTGGAGCGGGCGATTCCGCGCAAGGTGCCGTTGGCTCGCTCTACGACCTCAGTCTCGACGATCGCCTCGGCACGCCGCCCCGCGTCATTCGAAATGTTAAAGCAGCGGAGTGCCAGGCTCTTCTCAAGGAGTTCTTTAGCTCGCTCCGAACTTGACAAGGATCCTGTCGACGACCACACTCACCCGAAACACCTTTAAAAACGGCCAAAATATGAGGCTATTGTGAAGAAGGGGCTCTCAACAATCCTCCAACCGATCGTGGATGTCATCATCCCAGTTGAGCACGCCTTTATCTCCGAACGAAATCTAATTCCCGGCAGCTACTCGATCGTTGACGCCGCAACTCAGGACGCGCTTCTTGCCGCGACATCAGGAAATCGCCTCATCTCCAGTGGAGGATCCGCCTCTAATTCTATAGCCTGCGCAAACCTCATCGGCGTCCCCTGTACCTACGCCGGACTCGTGGGAGACGATGAGTACGGTCGGATGTATCACGCCGATTTCGAAGCCGTTGGGGTGTCATCACCTAACGCCCGGGTGAAGAGCGCTCGAACCGGTGTCTGCGTCTCGCTCATCACTCCAGACGGCGAGCGAACGATGCTTACCAATCTCGGCGTGGCAACAGAACTCACTCACTCACACATCGACGCGAATACCATCGAAGCGAGTCAGTGGTTGCTTCTTGAGGGGCACCTTCTCACCGCTGGCGAAAAAAATGTGAGCGCCCTGCGGAAAGGAATCGAGGTAGCGAACGCGCACAACACAAAGGTAGCGCTCAACATTAACTCGGAGTTCGCGGCAACCACCCAACGAGAGCAGGTGCTCGCGAACTTTCTTCCGAAGATAGATCTCATCATAGCGAACGAGCCCGAAGCGATTGCGCTTTCTAATAAGAGCACGCCCCAAACTGCCTTCTCTGAGCTCGCCTCACGATGCCCGAGCGTCATCGTCACCTGCGGCAAGAACGGCGCACTCATTCAACACGAAGGGAAACAACTTCACGTGCCCGCATACACCCAGAACATCACGGTTGTTGACTCAACCGGCGCTGGAGACACCTTTACCGGAGTCCTTCTGGGTGGACTGGCGCTCGGATATCCTATCGAGAGAGCGGCTCAAGGCGCGGCGCGGCTCGCCGCTTGTGTTGTGAGCCAATCAGGGGCGAGACTCCCCGCGAGCGCGGCGCAGATATGGCTAGAAGCTGTCGCTGTATAAACTGAGACTACCCGTCACCAAGCATCTTTCAAGTGGTGCTGCCGCATCGCGCGCTGCGCCGCTGGGCGGATAACCTCCTCAAGCTGCGGGAACGCTGAAACGAGTCTATCCGCCTCATAGACCAGTCCGGTTGTAGGAGCAGAGTGGGTGGTCGCCATGATCGAGATGTACTTGTAACGGTCCAGAGACTCAAGCGAATCGAAGCCTGGCATGTACGGCTTCAAATCGTCAAAGACCGCCTTGTATAACTTAGAAGTGATCGTAATAGCCGCCCCTATTCTGCCTCCATTTCCATATGCGTTCGCGTGCACCTCACTGGCTATCACTTGAGCCGGGCCACTTCGGTCCAAAAATCCATACACGGTCTCTCGAGCGTGAGCTACTTCATGTAAGAAAGTAGAGAACGCCTCCTGTGGAGTGTAGTCTCGGGGCTCGCTGTGATGCCTGCGACCGAACACCACTCGCTCGTCACCAGACTGCGAACTCTCCTGCGCGTGGTGCCTTGTGTGGGGCTCGTACATGATCGATACCGTGTCTTTGTGGGTCACCGCGAATTCAAGAAGCTCAAGCTCGTAGGAGTTAAGAACCCGCCCCGCCGCACCACTGAACATCTTTCCCAAAAAAGCCTTAGTTTTTTCGATCTCCCCGACAGGCTGATTGATCCTCTCAACCATCGACGCCACATGTTCACACAGCTCCGGATCTCGTCGGGGTATCGGGGGAAGGACCACTCCACCGGCATTGTTAAGGGCAAACATCTTAGAGACTACCAGCTCATCTACCCTCTGCCCCGGAGTGCAGGAAAGTCCCTCGATCGCCTCTGCAACCGAGCCGTAACGGAGGCCAAGCGACAGATCGACAGAGCCTCGCGCAGGAAGCGATCCCTCAAGAGGGTGGTGTTGAGCCGTTGATGGCACAGCTTGGGTAGCGCGCTCTCTTGATGTTTCAACCATATCGAACTCCCAAATTCATCCCTTGAAGATCCGAAACTCGCCCGATGCGCACTCAAGGCGCGGGACAACTCTCTGAAAGGTATGCGCAAAAACAGGAAGGAGGTTTCATTGCTGAGAAAATATCCCTATGCGGGCGGCCCTCAACAAGCAAAGCCCCCATTTTATCAGTCTGCTCAGGCCCTTAGATCACCGCCATGCGTTTAAAGAAGAGCTCGCATCGATTGACTTTTTTCGCCCTCCTACATACCCTCTACCCATTGTAGGTCGAACTCCCCAACACGTTCGACCGAAGGTCTGCAGACACAATGGTCTCTAGACCACGTGGAGAGGTGGCCGAGTGGCTGAAGGCGCCTGATTCGAAATCAGGTTTACCCGAAAGGGTAACGGGGGTTCGAATCCCTTCCTCTCCGCCATTTCATCTTCCACCAAAGCTAAGATTCGAACCTGTTCGGCCGGATGGCCGAACCAAACAACACGGGGAATCCCTTCCTTTAGGCGCCGTAGCCCCAAAGGGGCGAAGGCGGCTCTCCAACATTTCACAACGGGAATGAAATGAATGGATGTTACTGTCTGAAGCGAAAGACCTTGTAGGGGGGCGAATATGACGACGTCGACGTATAACGTATCACGGTAACCGTCTACAGTTGCGGGGTTGCGTCGCTGCCGTTATCGGTAGCTACGAGGTATTATGCACCAGCAAGCGGCCCTCGCCTCATGCACCACGGCGCTCAGGAATGAGCGCCCTCCCAACTTACGGGTCGCACCTTGGGAGGGCGACCATTCCTTGTCAAGTCTCAGGTGATCCTTTACACATTTCTTAAATTTAAGGGTGCCCGGATCCAGCCTGGTTAAGACTCTAGGGATGGTACGAATTGGGAGCTCTTTCCGGTGACGAGGCTGACC
>JAIXQT010000185.1 GCA_027485595.1 Pseudomonadota bacterium
CAAGCCGAAGCTCCACCTTGCCCCTCACATTCCATGGCACAAAGACCCCCTCCACTGGGGTCCCTCTACCTTACCAAATGTGTAAAGGATCACCTGAGACGGTACAAGGAATGGTCGCCGAAATATTCACGCGTCGCAAACGGCCCTCGCCTCATGCACTACGGAGCAGAACGCACACCACGACCCCCGCGATTGTGGCTGCGATCAGTAGTCGTGCTCGCTGCCAAAGCGCGGCCAGAGAGCCGCGCGTGGGAAGCACCGTCGTACCAATTCCCGCCGCGAAAACCGGCACCGACGGTATTCGTACCGGGCCACGATGTTACGTCCGCATCGCCGCTCAAGGTCAACATCCCGTTCCCGTGCTTAGCACCATTAAAACCTCTCCCCGTGGCATTTCCAACCGTCACAGGGCGCTCCCACAGGTTTCCAGTGAGGTCCATCACACCATAGTACCCCGCTCCAGACTCTATCCGGGTGGCGTCCCCATGCGCCATCGCCCCCACCCGCATGGGCCCCTGAACTCCACCTGAATTGTTGTACACACAGTTAGCCGCCGCTCCGGGTGCCTCATTCGACTTTCCTGCGTTACTTATCGAAGTCGCTCCCGTTATCAAGCTACTTCCCCACGCGAATTCACCGGACACCGCTCGATAGGGGCCGCGACCTGCCTTCTCAAACTCTAATTCACTCATCGGGCGCAGTCCCGCCCAATCGAGATATGCCGCTAGGTCAGCCCATCGGAGGTAGTTCATCGCAACGGAAGCATACGTCGATCCGCCCCCTTGGTCAGGCAACGTCGCATCTCCACTGGTCCAACTGACGTTGTTGCCGAAGACCAGGTTGTCAGAGTTCTTTCCTGATACGGTACTATCCCTCGCGATCTTCTGTGTCGTGGTTAGCGTATTAAAGAAAGCCACCCACTGAGATTGAGAGATCTCTCCCTTCATTATGTAGAACTTTTGATACCCCTTCGGAAATGCAGCGGGAATGGTGAAGACAGCCCCCGTCGCATCTTCCCCCGAATTGCTGTTGCTCACATACCGATACTCACTATTCGTCTCTCCAAGCCCGGTGCCAGATCCCGCCTGGGTGCCAGTTGTTATCGCTGACTCGCTCCCAATGTACCACGGATCGGTATCGCTGCTCCCCTGCCGAAACGCAGCTGTTGCTAACGCGTTATCACCAGCGAAGAAGGCTCCTGGCGGGACGTACGCCATCTCTATCGCGAACACCCGGATGTCGATGGTGTCATTCACGCCAACTCCGTCTTGTGTGTACTTCCAATTCAGTGAGAAGCCTGTCTTGGTGAACGTGCCCACGCCATCGGCGCTCCGGTAGATGAAAACGCCGACACCTGGATTGGTCGCGATGTTGAATGCAGCGCTCGTATCGACGAGCCCCACATCTAAGGAGGCACCAGAAGGTACGGTGTGTCCGGTGTCGGTTAAACTTGCGTGCGCCCAGTCGCCCCCGTTCTTGCGAAACTTCACAAACACCCACGCCGCGTCCCAGTTGTTCGGAGCGGGTGCGCCCGGGTCGGTTGATCGCCACGAGTTGTTCCACGAGATATCGAAATTGATCGGGGCAGTGCCCGTGCCGGCGTCGCGGGTGCCGACACTTGTGTTGGTCACGTTGATTCCGCCGCATACGCCATCTGAGGCGGATAACACCACCGCGGCAAGCAGTATCAGCACGTTAAGAAACTTCATTATACGAATATCGGCTGCATGGTGAATTAGCTCAAGGGGTTTTGGGTTCATATGCGATCCGCGACATTGGGGCGACCAGACATGGTCGCCGTCCCGCTCCCCAACCAGCAACCACGGTACCTACGTTTTTGGCGTAGTCCCCCACCGCTTCTGCCTCAGGTGCAAAATCACCATAACGGTTACGGAGAAGGTAAAGGCGCAAAGAGCAACAACGTGATTAGCAGGCCGCTCCATGCTCAGTGAGATCCGGAGAAGAACCGTAGAGATGATGAAACTTGCGTTCCTCACCACCGTGAAAAATGACGAGTCATACAGAAAGGAGATGATCAGCAGGAGAACATCCGCATATATCATCACGTTGAAGAAATCGAGGTAGAAGAACGTATCAGGATCGGGGAACTCCGTTCGGTTGACCAGAGCTAACCAGGCGTGCGAAGCCCACGCCATCACGCTGTAGGCGCTCGTCACCACAAGCACTACGACCAAGATCGCAGAAACGGCCTTCTTGAAATCGATGAACCTGCGAAGATCCGCCTGACTGTCCCCCTCGCGGTGGCGGGAATGGAGTCGATGAAACAAGACGGTCAGCGTAAACATGATCAAAGAAGCTACAAGGTCATACCCAAGGCTTAACACCGCAGGATCCGACGCGTGAATTGGAGCGTGCATGGGCACGCTCGCGATGTCATGAAAAAAGCTCCGTAGGGTTATGAGGGTCACGATCTCAAACTGCTTGGCGATAAACTCCGTCATAGACTCAGGAAGTATGATGACGAGCAGAAAAACCTCATACACGAGGATAAAGCTAAATGGGGTGTAGATAGCCTTCAGATAGTTGAAGCTGTGCCCGCGATAGAGTGCTGGGACGTTGTTGAAGAGAAAGATGAGTGCAAGGTGACTGAGGAAAAAGAGAACCGCCATCCGAATAATCAACACCTCGAATCGGCGGATATGTGCGGGCGTCACAAACTGTGTAAAGAGGCGAGCTAGGGAGTGAGCGGCAGATTCAGCGGGTGTCATACGGTGTCTCCTAAATAGCGCCTTGCAACATCTCGCTGGAGCTGAGGCTTGCACAGCCGAGAGCTTTCGGCATCGAAAATATCATCCTGCTGAATACAGATGTCAGGTTTGGTGTCGCCGTGGGCGTGGCGATCGAATCAAAAAGGCACTGATCGTATCTCAATGTCATCCATAATAACGTCATAGTTTATCACTTGCTCAACTCGACCGAGAAACAGTCTGCCCACACTTGCAGTAGACGTTCCGTTATTCGACACGGCGAGCATTCCAGACGCGCCTGACGCGGGCCATGTCGGTCTCGAAGCTGTCGTCGTAAGCCCAACGCGACAGATGGCATTCCCACCACTACCAGCCTCATACTCGACCCAGCCGTAGTACGTCGTTCCCGTGGTTGGAGCTGTCGCTGCATCGACGGTGGAGCCGCCAATCGGAGAAGCGCGAAAAACATTAGTTGCATTCCGCAATCCAACGCTGCAGAGGATGGTATCCGATGAATCTCGTAGCGTCATAAAAACATTATTACCGGATGAGACCCGCTGCGAATTGAACCTGAATCGGACATAGACCGTCGAAGACGGCACAAACGAGGTATACCCGTTAGGCCGACCGGTTCCTGCCGACTCCACACGAGCGGAGTAGCTGCCCACGAGAGGAGCTGGCGCACTCGCGTATTGCGCGGCAAAAGCTGTATAAGGCGATGTGTTGTAAACCCATTGGTTAACAACTCCAGGCCCCTCGAAGGTCTCCGTCAGTGGAAGGGACTGAATCGCTGGGGTGGGGGTCGGTGTTACGGTAGGCGTTGCGGATGGCGTGAGAGTTGGAGTGTTTGTAGCTGTTCTTGTTGCCGTTGGAGTCGTTGTTGGTGAACTTGTTGGCGTGATCGTTGGAGTAGCAGTTGGAGTAAAGGTTACCGTTGAAGTCGGAGTGGATGTTACGGTTGGAGTGCTGGTTGGAGTCCTCGTAGGTGTTTGAGAAGACGTTGCGGTTGGTGTTACGGTCGAGGTTGCAGTCGCCGTTACAGTTGGAGTCTCCGTCGGCGTCGCCGTGCGGGTCGGAGTCGGCGTTGACGCCGGAATACTCTCTCCGAGCGCCGCGCGAGCTCCACGCCCGCCGAACCCGGATTCGCGATCAGCGAAGATCACGGCGGCACTACTTCGATCCGACACGCGTGCCGAGAGAGCTGCATCATTCCACGCGCCACCCTTAAAACCGGCCCCGGATCCACTGCTTGCGGGCCACGAGGTTACGTTCGCGTCTCCAGAGGCGTCTAAGATTCCATCTCCGTGGCGCGCGCCGTTAAAGGATCGCCCAGAAGAGTTTGCGACCGTGACAACTCGATCCCAGAGCGAACCAGAGAGGTCCATGACCCCGTAGTAGCCAGCTCCTGACGCTTCTCGCGTCGATACCCCGTACCCAAAACTTCCCACTCGAAGCGGTCCCTGCACCCCAGCGTGGTCACCGTAGGAAACATTCGCCCCGCTCTGTGCCCGCTCTGTGCCGCTGCCTCCGCTTGAGATAGTTGTCGCTTGCGTTCCTGAGGCACCTCCCCACGCGTACTCACCTGCAACTACAGAGAGCGGTCCCCGTGCCGTCTTCTCAAACTCAAGCTCGCTCATCGGACGCAGCCCCGCCCAATCGAGGTACGCGGCGACGTCAGCCCAGGAGAGGTAGCTCATCCCAACGTGTTCATACGTCGCCCCGCTTCCTTGATCAGGCAGCGTCGCGTTGCCGCTCGTCCAACTGACGTTGTTGCGATACGTCAGCGAGTCCCCTTTAGCGACGGTGATATCGCGCGCGCTCTTCTGCGTAGCGGTTAACGTGTTAAAGAATTCAACCCACTGCCCCTGCGTGATGTGGCTCTTCATGACGTAGTACGGCGCGAAACCCTTCGGATAGACCTCAGGGATCGTGAACACCGCGCCGGCGGCATCTCCATCATCCACCAAAGGGTTGTAGTAGAGCGGCTCACTTTGACCGGAACCACTTCCGTTACCCGTGGTGCTCTGAACCTGTAAGGGGGCTTCACCCCCTACGTACCACGGGTCGGTGTCTGAGCTTCCCTGCCTCAATGCGCCGGTGGAGGTGTTGTTGTCCCCAGCGTAAAAGGGAGCTTGGGGTACGTACGCCATCTCGACCGCTATGACCTTTACCTCCACGTTATCAGTTATCGCGACCCCGTTCGCCCAATAGTTCCAACTAAGCGACACGCCGCTTGCGGTGAAGCTCCCCGTGCTGGTGTTTCTCGGGTATACGAAAGCTCCAACACCGGGATTCGTTGAGATGTTAAACGCGGAGCTCGTATCGGCGAGTCCAAGGGTTATCGCGGCGTTCGATGGTACCGAGTGTCCTGCCTCATTTAACTTCGCGTGGCTCCATTCACCACTCCCAACCCGGTACTTTACAAACACCCACGCAGCGTCCCAGTTGTCAGGAGCTCCACTTGAGCGCCACGAGTGCGTCCACGAGATGTCAAATGTTATCGGGACATCTCCACTCCCGGTGTTAGGCGTACCAAGCGAGAGGTTTGATATCGTTACCTCGCTACACACCCCCTGCCGCGCCAAGAAGAGCGCACACAGAAAAAGCAGTGGTAGTAAAAGACGCCTCATGACTTTGTGTTCACCTGTCCATCCTCCTGGTATGGATTCGCTCTATATCACTGGGAAAATCGGCACACCGGGGGGATATGCTTAGGATGTGTCGCTTTTTGGATAAGTCGCAGAAGTCGCTGGAAAAGCGAGGAAATAACCCTGTTAGCTCCTGCAGCAACGGTTTCCCGCCGGCTGATTGGCTGAGCGCCCAAGCATGAGCTCGGCTGGGTCTGGCAGGAAATGCATTGGTATTATCAGTTGGTTAGCGCCCCCCTGGGGTCCTTATTCGCAATCAGGGATACCAGAAACGGTATCGGCGGTTCGAATCCTCTCCGCTCCGCCATTTCACTCCCCACCAAAAGTAAGATTCGAACCTGTTCGGCCGAAGGGCCGAACCAAACAACACGGAGAATCCTCTCCTTTAGGCGCCGTAGCCCCAAAGGGGCGAAGGCGGCTCTCCGCCATTTCACTCCCCACCAAAAGTAAAATTGTAACCGACATCACTTCGCGGCCGAACACCCCCTTCAAAGGAAATGTTCCCTGGATGAAAGGTCGATACTACCCCATGATCAATACGATACCCGGGCGCGTCTAGGGCGCTCATAATCTGCAAAACCACTAAGAACATTCACGACTGCGCAGCCACCCGCTGCCGTGGGGCGCTGTTTATGGTCGAAATTTGTTGGGGTGATAAATGTGTGATACTTAATACTCGTTTGGAAATCACTTCTTTCCACTAAGTTTTCATCGAACTAAGAGCTTCAGCGCACAGCGAAACATCCAGTGGACGGCTCCTCTAGCTAGACCGCGCTCGTACAGCATGAACACTTAAACGGTATCTTTTGGAGCTTTCTATTCTTGGTGCGACGGACCTCAATGAAGGCCTCGGCCAAAGAAAGGAAACATCTAATCGGTTCAAACTTCAACTCCCTCGTTGTTGACGTAATTTTACTTTTTATGGAGACATGGTCGCAGATGTTTTAAGGAAAAGCAGTCCTTACTCCTTGTCCAAACCGTTTGACGAAGTTGGTCCGTTGAGGCGCGCCAAGATGAAGAGACGAGCGATGGCAACCAACGCGACCCAATTTTTTATCTATGTTTCAATCGTTTTGTAAGTTGGTGACAAAACTCACCCAGCTGTCGTCATATCAAACATCTCTCCAAGCTGATTCGACCCTATCTCTCTCCGGGCCTCCAATTTCTGAGAACGTTCGGCAGACATACGCGCTGATAGAGACACATGAAAACAAACTACGAGGCCTTGCGCTGGCTTGCGCCACTCGGCTGCGAAGCATGAAGCTCGATGAGCTAGACACCTTACGTAAGGTGGATATGTACCTGGACGCGAGAGAGACGGGTACCTCTCCCAGGGGTGTTTCACTCCAACGACTTGAATCTTGGGTACTGATTAAGCAGCCGCAACTCCAGACACAACTGTGGCTGCTCAATCAAATTCTCGACTCTTTTGATAGTACTCTCTCGACGCTTGGCGAATTGGGGGATAGCGAAGCCTCGCGGAATCCTGAAAACGCCTCTCCTCGTTTAGCTCAGGGGAGCGGTCGGGCTCTTGTGGCCATGATTGATGAGGCAAAGGGTTTGCGTGACAGAATCCAAGAGGGACTCGCGGCGGATTCAAGAATCCATAGTTCAAGTCAAGCGGCATCTCCATTCTGTAAGTTTCTTGACCGATACCAACGACTCTTGAAAGACCCGGTCTTACATACGCAGTTCTGCCCGAATCAGGGGTTGATCGATAAATTCGAGACCTGGAATCCTTAACGGAATCGAAATGATAACGGGCTGTTTTACCATATCCATGCTACGCAACCTACTCTCCTTCGTGATGGTGCCTTTGTAACCGGTAGCCCTTTTGGGTAGCAAAAATTAACACTGACAAGAGATGGTCTCGTCCCTTTGTTTTCGAAGGGGCGAAAATCAATACTGCACCAACGAAGACACCGCCCCATCCTTCAACTTGTCGCGCCCACCGAGTCCGAGCAATTCAACGAGAAAGATGTACGACGCGACCGATGCGCCGACTTTTTGAACTAAATCACCAGCCGCGCGCGCGGTTCCGCCGGTGGCGAGCACATCATCGATAACAACGATGCGTGAGCCTGGGTCGACGAGACCGTGCTTTAACTCCAAGCTATCCGTGCCGTACTCTAAACCGTACTCAACTCGGACTCGATCACCAGGCAACTTACCGGGCTTTCTTGCGAGAATAAGGGGCACTCCCGCTTCATGGGCGACCGGCGCAGCGAAGAGGAACCCGCGAGACTCAACGGCGACGATCCCAGCGACCTTGAGGTCTGAAACCTCTTTCGCCATGAGATTGACAACATGGCGAAAAGCGGTCGGAGCTTTAAGAAGGGGCGAAATATCACGAAACAGGATCCCTGGCTTTGGAAAGTCGGGGATATCAGCGATGAAGGATTTAAGATCGTTGCTCATACAGTGCTCGCGATACTCCGTGTAAGGGTGTGGTGAGAACGAGGCGATAGTATCCCGATTTGACCGGCACAAAAATGCGTAAAAACAAGATCGCCAATCTACTCACGAGAACTAAGGACCCGCACAAACTCTCGAACGAACGCCTCGGACCCAACTGATGCCGCTTGTTCGATGAACGCGCCGAAATCTGTTGCTGCGTGTCCCGACGCTTCATCCGAGATAATTCGGGTCACAACAAAGGGCACACCGTGCTCAACACACACTTGCGCGACGGCTGCCCCCTCCATCTCAACGCATTTAAGGTCGGAAATTGCCGCGCTGAGAGAGTCACGTTCACCGGGGTCGCACACAAACACATCACCACTTCCGATTACACCGGCGTGAACTCGCGGCAGTTGCTTTGAAAAGTGCTGCACGCCGCTCGTGTAGGACGGAGACAACACCGTGAGCGTGGCGGCCTCTGTCGCAACAGCAAAGAGCCGATCACAGCTCTTCATCTCTCGTACTCCAAGGAGTGGAATATCAAAACGCTCGTATCCCAACACCCCTTTCAGATCCATGTCGTGCTGCACCAAACGATCGGCGACGACGATATCGCCGATTCGAACGGCTGAGTCCGTGGCGCCCGCGACCCCAACAACGACAATCGCCTCTACACCGAACTCTTGTATGAGCAACGATGTAGTCACGGCGGCGGCGACTTTTCCTACTCGGGCCGCAACGAGCGTCAATTCGAGGTCGTTATGAGAAACCGAAAGGAAGGAGCGGGGGCCGATCCCTCGGGAGGTGGTGAAACCGAAGGCGTGCGCGATAAGCCGGAACTCCGATTCCATCGCGGTCATGATGCCGAGCTTAGCTATCTTACGTGCCATACGTCCCTTTCCCTCCCAGGCGAGTGTGGCTCTTACGGTACGCTCCGGGGGAGCGAAAATCCAGGCGGAGCACCCGGATGGGAAGCCCCTGCGGGCCCCCGAGGCAGCCGACCGGCCCTCCACCCAGAGCGTCCCCTTCAGCTGTCTCGATCGGCTCGAATCGCCTCGTTTTAGACCTCGACAAGGCAGGGCCTCAATCGAGCCCAAAACCACCCTTTTTCCACACCCCAAAAGCACCTCAAATCTGTGCTTTTTTCAGGGCTTAGAGCTGTTTTTTACCTTGAACAAACTACCCCCTCGTCCTAGAGTACGCGAATGGAAAATCAACCATCTGTAAGCCCAATCGCCATTGAATCAGAGATGCGTCAGTCGTACCTCGACTACGCCATGTCCGTTATCGTCGGTCGCGCCCTCCCGGACGTCCGAGACGGCCTTAAACCCGTACAGCGCCGCGTTCTCTACGCGATGCTCAACGAGGGTCTCGTCTCGAACCGTAAGCACTCCAAGTGCGCGGGTGTCGTGGGCGAGGTGCTCAAGCGCTACCATCCACACGGTGACATGCCGGTATATGAGGCGCTCGTTCGTTTGGCCCAGCCGTGGAACCTTCGCTACCCCCTGATCGACGGACAGGGCAACTTCGGATCGGTCGACGGTGACCCACCAGCGGCATACCGATATACCGAGTGTCGTATGACCTCGCTCGCTGAGCGACTTCTTGAGGATATCGAGAAAGAGACGGTTGATTTCTCGCCAAACTTCGATGACTCAACGCAGGAGCCACAAGTTCTTCCATCCGTTATTCCGAATCTCCTCGTAAACGGCGCGAACGGAATCGCGGTAGGCATGGCTACCCACATTCCCCCACACAACCTCACTGAGGTTATCGATGGCGCGCTCGCGGTACTTAATAATCCGAACGTATCGCTTCAAGAGCTTCTTCAACTCATCCCAGGCCCAGATTTTCCAACCGGTGGAACGATCTACGGACGTGGGGCGATCATCAGCGCCTACTCAAACGGTCGCGGAATCATTCAGGTTCGAGCGAAGGCATCTTTTGAGAAGCTCAAGACGAAGAGCCGCGAGGCGGACATCATCGTCATCACCGAGATTCCGTACCAGCTCAACAAGTCCCGACTCCTTGAGAAGATCGCGGAGCTCGTGAATGAGAAGCAGATTGAAGGAATCTCAAAACTTCGAGACGAGAGCGATCGCCAGGGCATGCGCATTGTTGTTGAGTTGAAGCGTGACGCAACCCCTGAGGTTGTGCTCAATCAGCTCTACAAGCTCACACCGATGCAATCGAGCTTCGGTATCGTGAACCTCGCGATCGTTGATGGAAAGCCGGTCATCTGTTCACTCCACGACCTCTTGACCCACTTCCTCAACCACCGACGAGATGTTGTGACTCGTCGCACTGAGTTCGACCTCAAGAAGGCTAAAGAGCGTATGCACCTCTTAGAGGGTTTCCGCATCGCGCTTCTCAACCTCGACGATGTCATCAAGCTCATTCGTGGCGCGAGCACTCCGAAGGACGCGCGCGACGAACTTATCTCGCGCTACACCCTCTCAACGATCCAAGCGCAAGCGATCCTCGACCTCCGCCTCCAAAAGCTTACGGGCATGGAGCGGTTGGCGATTGAGCAAGAGTACGACGAACTCGCTAAGTTAATCCAAGAGCTCTTGGATATCCTCGGCGACGCTAAGCGTATCGACTCGATCATCGGCTCTGAGCTTCTCGCTGTGAAGGAGAAGTACGGCGACGCTCGTCGTACTGAGATCATTGACGATGGCGGTGAGATCGACATGCACGATCTTATCGAGGACGAGCAGATGGTCGTGACCGTATCGCACAAAGGGTACGTCAAGCGAACATCGGTGTCCGAGTACCGTGAGCAACGAAGAGGCGGCAAGGGAATCATCGGCGCGTCATCGGATGACGATGATTTCGTTCAGCACCTCTTTGTTACCTCAACCCTCTCCGACCTCCTTGTGTTCACCAGCTTGGGACGGATGTACTGGCTCAAGGTCTACAACATCCCAGAGTCAGGCCGTACCTCGAAGGGCCGCGCGCTCGTTAACCTCCTTGAGCTCAAAGAGGACGAGAAACTCTGTACCATCTTGCCGATTCGTGAATGGAGCGAGAACAGCTTCATCGCCCTTGCGACCAAGCAGGGAATCATTAAGAAGACATCACTTGATGAGTTCTCTCGCTCCCGTCGTAGCGGTATCGTCGCGTGCACCCTTGAGGAAGGCGACACACTCATCGGCGCAGCTATCACGAGCGGCAAGGATGACATCCTCCTCGCTACCCGTGAGGGCATGTCGATCCGATTCAACGAAGACCAAGTTCGAGCGATGGGCCGTTCAGCTCGAGGCGTAACGGGAATTCGTTGCGAAGGCGAGGACTCCGTCGTGAGCATGACCGTTATCCAAGACGGCAGCGCTCCGGTAGCTGAGGGACAGGAGGAGCTCACTCTTCTCACCGTCTGCGAAAACGGCTTCGGTAAACGAACGGTCGTATCTGAATACCGTTCACAAAACCGTGGCGGCAAGGGACTCATCGACATTCAAACCGAGGGCCGCAACGGTCCAGTGGTTGAGGCGATGGCGGTAAACAACACCACCGGCATCATGCTCATCACCTCAGGCGGGAAGATCATCCGCACCAGCGCGAAGGACGTTTCCGTCATCGGACGTAACACCCGCGGCGTAAAGATGATCGACCTCGACACCGAGGAGAAGGTCGTCGCGGTCGCCCAGGCGAGCGGCGAGACGAACGGATCTGAGGACGCCCCGGCTGAGGAGACACCTCCAACTGAAGGCTCCGCAAGCTAGTGGATCGACTCCACAGCCCCTCCGCCCCCTGAAAAGGACTCGTGGCGGAGGGGCTTTTTTATTTCCCTTCCTGAGATTGTCCCCGCACGGTGTCGGGGGAGCTTTTACTGGACCGAAATGTCGTATACGCTCAGACGGTCTCGTATGAACAACCAAACCACCATAAAGATAGCAGTTGTAGGGCTCGGAGCCTGGGGATCCGCGCTCGCTCTTCATTGCGCGAGGCTCGGGCACGTCGTTGTTGGTTGGAGTCGAGACACTGCTCTCACGCAAGAGGTCACAACATCGCGAAAACTCCTCGTCGCCGGACATTCGGTCCACATTCCCGATAGTTTTAAAGCAACGTCCAATCTCGAGGACCTGCGCGGCGCGGAGTTCACCATTATGGCGTTGCCGGCTCGCGCGTGGGGAGAGGTACTTCCGAAGCTGACCACGAAGGCCCTCGTGAGCGCCACAAAGGGGTTAGAGAAAGAAACAGCTCTTACCCCTCTCTCCTTCGCTCACGAACGATGCGGTTATAACAGAGAATCTCTCGCGGTCATCTCTGGCCCAAGCTTCGCTTCCGATCTTGTCGCCGGGCGTCCGATCTCAATCGTCGCGGGATCCACCTCACAGACGCTCGCTTCGCTCATCGCGAACTCATTGTCATCGCCAGCTCTTCGCGTCTATACCTCCAACGACCCGCTGGGAGTCGAACTTGGTGGAATCTTAAAGAACATCATCGCTATCGTGGCGGGAGTATCTGATTCGCTCGGTTATGGTCCATCGGCTCGAGCCGCGGTTATCTCTCGTGGCCTCCGCGAGATGACAACCCTCGCGGTGGCTCTTGGGGCGGAAGAGAGAACACTAACCGGGCTCTCAGGGTTGGGAGATCTGATCATGACTGCAACGGAGGACCAGAGTCGAAACCGCACCGTTGGTTTGCGGCTCGGCAAAGGGGAAAAGCTCTCTGATGTTATCGCTTCCCTCGGCGCAACCGCGGAGGGGGTCTCAAGCGCGCCCCTCGTTCTATCCTTGGCACGCAAGCACAGTATCGACGCGCCCATTACCGAGCATGTGGTTCGGCTCATGAACGGCGATCTTCGCGCCACCGAGATGGCGCACGCGTTGATGACGCGGCCGTTGAAGAGTGAGTTTTAGATTGTTTTTAAACCGGTATATGGGAGGGCGACCATTCCTGGTCGCCGCGTATCGCACCTGAACGAATTTCATATACTGCCCGGGCGTTTCGGCGACCAGGAATCGTCGCCCTCCCGGGGTGCAAATTAAAACGACCGATCCCCAAGTATCAACGCGAAGAACAACGGCAAATAAATCACCGACGCTCGCAAGAGCTTCTTAGCGTCCTGAACAGAGTGTGAACGATAGAGGTTCACGCCGATAGAGAGCATGCCCATTCCGAGGATAAAGATTCCCCAACCGTAAAACTGTCCGGCCATGCCATAGAAAACTGGAAGAAGGGACACGGGAATAAGCACCACCGAGAATGCGATCACCTGTCTAAAGGTACTGAGTCCATCCGGCTCAACAACGGGCAACATCTTGAAGCCACCACGTCGGTAATCATCTTTGTACATCCACGCAATCGCGTAGAAGTGAGGGTGCTGCCACACGAAGAGGATCAGGAAGAGGATCCATGCCCCCGCGTCGAGCTGCCCTGTCGCCGCCGTCCATCCACCCATGGGAGGAAGCGCACCCGGTATAGCTCCTACAACGGTATTCCACCAGGTAACACGCTTGAGAGGTGTGTACACCAGAACGTAGAGGAACACGGTTAGGAGGGAGAGAAATCCGGTAAGCAGGTTCACTTGCCACGCAAGGAGCCCTACACCCATCAACACCAGGGTAATACCAAACTCAAGCGCCTCAGCAGGTGTTATGATCCCTTGGGGGAGTGGGCGTGTCTTGGTGCGGTGCATCTTCTGGTCAGCGTCACGCTCGATGTAGTGATTGAGAACCGCCGCGCCACCAGAACTGAGAGCCGTTCCAAGAAGCATAATAATGAAGGTATCGAGGGGTTGAAGGCTCTTGGCTCCCAGGAAGAATCCTGCCGCGCTCATCACGAGGACCATGGTCAAGATACGGGGCTTCGTCAGGCAGACGTATGCCGAGACCTTCTCGTTTTTACTTTGGAACAGACGTGACATAGAAGCACCGATCTTAGGCACAGAGGGGTTCCATGTCAACGTGCGGCGGCTAAAAGAGACTCGAGCTAAAGAACTGTCCTGACTCGACTATCCTCGGCGGAGGACCAGTATACCAAGACGGCTTTACCAAGAACGCGCGAGAGCTCCACAAAATGCTCGGGCCAATCCCGAGAATCCTGGGAATTGGTTCGGTTATCCCCTAAGACAAAGAGCGCCCCAGCCGGCACCCGGACCGGGCCGAAGTGGTACCCCGCCTTGAGGTCGAAATCGAGCCACCGCGCATACGGCTCCTCAAGAGGCGCTCCGTTGATAAAGACCTGCGTCCCTCTAATCTCAACCTCATCGTTCTCCAGTGCCACCACCCGTTTCACGAAGGTCTCACTCTCGCGCCCCTCTCCCGTGGAACGTGGCTGCTGAAATACAATAACGTCGCCGCGCTCAGGCTTCGCCCAAGAAACGACAACATCATCAATCAAGGGAATTCGCAGCCCGTACAGAAATTTCGGAACTAAGATGTAGTCACTCACCCGTAAGGTCGGATTCATCGAGGATGAAGGAACAAAAAAGGCCTCTACTAGGGATGCTTTCGAAAAACCGACTAACAGGGCCGTTACAAGCACGAGCCGAACACCAAAGCGAAGTGCCTTGCGGAAAGGTCTCACGAGCGCCGCCCGCAACTCTTGTCGTCGGGCCTCTCGTCGCACGCGATAGGTGAGGTCAAAAAACGCGTGAGATCCGTGAGCGCTCAGCTTCATGAAACATCCTTCCGAGGAGAGCGTCCTCTCACGATGAGGGACGAACTTCCTCCTTTTATCGTGATGCACAACTGAAATCTAAGCAAACGATTGAGACAAGACATGCCGCTGAGACATCCGGCCCGCCTCGGGACAGAAACGCTCTCTCAAGAACCGATCCCAACCCTGAACCCCAGCACCACAACAGATATCGGTGATGATCCTCCTGGCTTTTCACCCCGGAGAGACGGATACGTCGGTACGAGTAAGCAACTGATGCCAGCTATTCAAGCCTAGAGAGCTCATCCTGGATTCGTCGCTCCTCCTCTGAGGTGAGGACAGACGCGCTCACGCCGGGCCGATCGGTGTTAATCTTTTTGCGGCGAATCGAGAGGTACACCGCAACGACCAAACCGATTGCGACGAACCCAAGAGGGACGATCCACACAAACATCCCCACGCCCGAAAACTTTGGAACGGCGCGGTATTGCTCTCCGAACTTTTGGATTACCTCATTGAGAACCACTTCCGAGGATTTTCCAGCCTCAAGTTCCGCGCGCATCTGATCCTTCAGCTCCGCGGCCTTCGAACTTGGACAATCGTTCAACGAACGGCCCGGGCAGAATGGACTGAACACCTGCTGATAGAGATGCGTTGCCTCTCGATCAAGAGCCTCAGTTCGCTCATCAGCGATGGCATTTCCAACGAAGAACGAGAGACAGAGAGCTAGAATGACATTACTTATGCTACTGCGCATGGTGCACCAAACTCTGCTCGATAGGTTTCAATACGCGCCTTAAGCTCATCATCAATTCGAAAACCAGATGAGTTAGCGCCAGAGAGATACGAGATAATATCATGAATTGAGACGAGAGGGTGAATCTTGATCGAGTGCTTCGCTTCAGCCTCCTCAACAGCAGAGCACGTTCCCGACCCCTTCTCCGCTCGGTCAACGAGGATGATAACACCAGCGACCTCAACACCAACCTTCTCTCGCAGTACGGGAACTACCTCATTTAAGGTAGAGCCCGCGGTAACCACGTCCTCAACGAGAACAACACGCATGCCCTTGGTGAGAGCCTTGCCGACGTACTCACCACCATCGCCGTGAGTTTTCGCCTCTTTTCGATTGAAGCAAAAACCGATGTTTTTCTTAAAGTTCTGCTGCAAGCTCATCGCCGTTGAGACGCAGAGAGGGATCCCCTTGTAGGCTGGGCCAAAGATGACGTCGACGTTATCGAGCCCGAGCTCCACGATCTTCTGCGCGTAGAATGAGGAGAGTTTCGTAATCTTCTCACCATCATCAAAGCCACCCGCGTTAATAAAATAGGGGGCCTTTCGACCGGATTTGAGGGTGAATTCACCGAACTTGAGCACCTTGCTCTGGATCAAGAAATCTACGACAGCTCCCCGATCAAGGTGTGTGGTTATCATACACTTTTCTCCTCTGATGAAAGAATTGCCCCTACCCTACCCTCACATTGAACCTGCTCATGTGGAGCGTATGCGCCGTTTTTGAGGAGCGCGAACGCGCACAGTTTATTATTCGCGGCATCGGCGATAGTTGAAACGATCTTACCGATCGGCTTCGACTCCTTGCCGATCACGCTCGCTTGAGCGGAAAGCTCTTCATGACCCTCAAATACAACGCGCTCAAGGTGCCGAGGCAATTTGCCCAGGGCGTCGCTTCGCTCAATCACCTCTTGTCCGACGTAACATCCCTTTTGGAAAGATACCGCCTCGCGTAATCCTCCCTCAGTCAGGATCATGGAATCGTTAATCTCTGTGGGATACTGAGCGAATCCGTCCGCAAAGCGTTTAAGGTCGTACTCCTTGGTGGAGAGCGGCGGCCCCAAACGCTCAATCAACGTAGATCGCACATCGCTCGTTTTATCGGAGACGATCAGAAAGTCCTCCCCATCCTTACCCACTCGACGGCGAGCATGAGCAAGACAGAGAACGTCTCCGCCAAACTCTGGGCATGATTGACCCACTACATGTCCTACCAGCGCCTCGGACGAACAATCGACGATCGACACCCGGTCAGCCACGATGAAACGACCGAGCGCCGCGAACAGCGGCTGTCGCTCGCCGCCGTCACTCGCGAGATAAAAGGTGTCGTCGCTCTGGGCGTAGACAGTATAGAGACCCTCAACTCGTCCCTGAGGGCTCAACGCACCAGCGACCAAAGACCCACCAGCGGAGATCGTTCGGAGATCTTGTGAGAGGCGATTGTTGAGGTATCGACGGGCATCCTTGCCCGTTACCTTAAAAACTACCGGTGAAGGTTGTAGGTACCACATCACACTTACCGAATGAGATTTCCTATACGCGAGAGGCTGTCCCACGACCAGAACACGATGACAGCTTTGCCTTTAATGCGGTCATCGTCCAAGAACGGCACCGTCCAGAATCGCGAGTCCTTCGATTCATCCCGGTTATCGCCAAGGAGAAGAACATGGTCGGCGGGAACGGTCTGAGGGCCAAAATCACCCTCCGGGCTACCCCCATGAACCCAACGGGTATAGGGCTCTTTGAGGGGTTCTCCATTGACGAACACCTGGGCCCCTCGAACCTCAACAGTCTCTCCGGGGAGTCCGATAACTCGCTTGATTATGTGAATGGCCGAGTCATCCTCAGTTGGCGTTGCTGGATCGTCAGGACGGGTGAATACCACGACATCTCCTCGCTTCGGAACGCTCCAGCGAATAACGGGCGCATCCACAAACGGCACCCGGAGTCCGTACCAAAATTTCAACACGAGGATATAGTCACCGATCTGCAAGGTCGGCTTCATGGAGCCTGAAGGGATCTTAAAAGGCTCAACTATCTGAACGCGAATAAGAAAGGCGAGACCAAGGATAACAACAAGGGTCTTTACGAAAGCGACGAGCTCCGCCCAAAATCCGGCCGCCTGTTGTTGTTCCGACATACTGAACCCTTTCGCCCCTACACGGGACCTCTCACAAACGGGAGAAGGATAGCCGTCCGGGCGGTATAGGGTCAATCTTAGAGCAGCATCCAAGGGCATGAAAAAAGGCCCCGCCACGCTGAGTAGCTGGGGCCTTCGTAGTTGTGCTGGTGAGCTTATCCCTTAAGCGCTAAATTCCTGCCGCTTACCGAACACCACCGTGCTGCAATCAACTTCGATCTTAGGGTCCTTGCTCGTGACCGTCGAAACAAAGATGCCTGGCTCAAATGCTCGCTCTTTCAAGAGCTCAATCTTCTCGATCTCTGGGATGGACATGTTCGCCTTGATTGAGAAGTTAATCTCAACCACTACGTTGCCTGGAGAATCATCAAGGATCTTTGTGATCATGCCGTACAGTGGATAGGTGTTTCCTATCTCAACATCGCCGAACTTAACTTCGCAACCGAACTTCTCAAACAGATTTGGATTCTTGTCTTGATTTTCCATTTTACAACCTCACAAAGAAGCACAACGTGTACCCCCATATCAGCCATGGGGGAAATGGTGCTTCAGGGAAATACGAGCAGGTCGAAAATAACCTCAAAAACCTTGTCACATCACGTCACTAGGGGCTTCCAATCCTTTCACCACGCCATCCGCAAAACACGTATAATCCTGCGCATACATCGTAGTTTTGGGCAAAAACGAGACATCACATCCCATCTCGTGCGGCTTTCACAAAGTTTTCATCCCTCAATCTCTCGTAGCCACGCTATGGCCCCCAATTTTTGATGCCGATGGCGGCTACATACACGAGATAGAGAGCGTCGCAGTTCCGACCGTAATGTCACTACGACGTACACAACCTTACTGAGACGGGCGCTATGAGCACCGGGAAGCTCGATCACTGCTCCTCATCTGCTCACAGTGCCACGCGCAGAACGCCTCCATCGTGCAGGATGATGAGAAGCCGATTTCTAGCGCGAGAGCCTGAAACGCCTCGGGGCAATCGCCGATCGTCAGCGCAACAGGGAGGCTCTTAAAGAACTGCCGATTGAGCTCCCACAGCTCTTGCGAGAGCGCGACCTCCTCTTCAAGGGGTACACTCATTCGCCGCGAGTTTTGCACGTACGGGAGGAGATACGGCACCCTCGCGACTGCGCCACCGGGAAGCCGAACGACCAGCCCCCCCTCGCGGGAGCCCACAAGAAAGTCGCGAACATCCCCTGCCTCAACAAGCGCTTCTCCGGCCGAACACTCCACGGTACGAAGGCTCACCCCTTCGCACACCTCCTGAACTGAGATGACTCCCTCAATGTGGATCCGTTGCGGCAGGAGCTGACAAACCTCTCGGATCGTTCTCCCCGTCGCGATATCATCATCCATCAGTAGATAAGAACCATCGGGTATCGCCGCAATCTGAACACCCAGATCGGCTGATCCCGGGCGAGGAAAGATTCCGCTGAGGCGCTCACCACTGGTGACGTTAAACCTGCGTGAGATAGCGATCGAATGATCGCCATCGATACATGCGTCTAAGCTGATAACTGGGTGGTGCGAGCGAACAATTACCCCGTCCATGCGACGCCGTTGCTCGGAGAGGGAGACCCGCGTTACGGACACCGTGGCGTGTGGCATTCGCCGACGAAAGGCACGCTCGAGTATCGTAGCGAGCGACCCAACGAACGCTCGTTGCGCCCACTCAAGGTCAACGCCAACGCGGGCACTCCACCCATCGGTGCTCCAGGCCTCTTCATCACGGAGAAAAAGTTCAACCTTCGTCGGCACCTTTGTCGCTTGAAGTGCACACAATTCCTGGCTGACCTTGGGAGGAAGCCCACCTGAGCGCCCTTTTCGGATGACACGAGAGGCGATTGCATTCGGAGTATGGTCGCGCGCCACAAACACCCTTTCTGACCGAGCAGCAAGGGGATCAAGCAAAGCCTCACCATCTGTGCCAGCGCGGGGTACGATAACGATACGACCGTGGTCAAGGAACGCTTTACTAAATCCTGCGTTATCGCCACCACACACAAAGAATATCTCGATGGGATGACCAACTTGAAGGGTGAGGTAGCGTGAGAGTCTTCGCACGATATCCGTGTAATTCACGGCCCGGTCAAGGTAAAGTGCTGCCCACGGGTCGACATCGAGCCAGGTGCTTTCGCTTGTGGCGAGTCGTGCGAGATGGGTGCGTTCCGCGCCTGACAGTGCCTCCTCGCCACACTTAGTTCGTACGTACCCATCATGATCGGGGGCGAAGAATCCGCCGACGACCCGCCATCCCCGCTTCTCGACCTCGAGCCGCGCGCTCTCCATCATCGCTAGATGGCCGTTGTGGATCGGGCAAAAGCCCCCAGATGTTACAAGCACCGCAATCGGCTTGTTTGACTCGGCACCTACCTCGTTGATTGCGTCGCATATCTTGATGAGCGGAGTGACTAAGAGCCTGTCATCAACCGTCTTGGAGATGTCACAACCTACCGGCACCCCATCATCGAAGAAGCCAGCGGCCTCAAGATGCTCGGCGCCATATCTTATGAGCACCGATGCGTAGAACGGGTCGGCGCTCGCCTTCGCTATCACACGACTCGAAGCTCCCGCTCGATGTTTGACCATCCCCATAGCGTTACCCCTTCATCACCCTCTCGAACAGGACATCCGTTCGGATAATCACCTTAGGTGTCCTTCCGCTCCACGGCTCAGAGTCGTGGAGGAGCCTGTGATCAAAGATAAGTGCGCGCCCCGCTGTGGGCGTTACCGCTGCAATGACCTCCTCATCGCGGGCCTCACGCGTCCAATCCGAGAAGTCACGCGCCGCGTAGGGGAGCGAGAGCTGCGGATCCGTGATAAAGCGGGTTCGGCCCCCACAAGCGGGGTCGCACTCATTGAGGTAGAGGACGAGGCTCATCAAGGTATGGGTCGCGCCGTCACCTGGATTAAACCCGGCGTCGTAGTGAACGACGAGCTCCCCACCGTTCTCATACCAGATAAGGCGAAACGCGGGGTTCACCCCGACCGCGCGCCATACGGCGTGCCCGCCCCAATCGGTTGTCGCGTACTCATCGAAGGTGCGTGGGGAAGCAACGAATGGTGCCACCCGTTCCCACACCCGAGCAGCAAGCTCTGGGGAATAGACCGTCGCCCGCCATGAGCCCACCTGCGAAGTCCCAGTGGTGAAACCCTTCACGTATCCGTTCGTTCCAACGGGGATTCTGCGCTGACGCGATACCTCGCTGATCAACGCCTCACATTCATGGTGGGAGAGTAGCCCCTCAATGACACGAGCCTCACCCCCAACGCCCTCTACGCTCTTTGAGAGGGGAGAAGGTCTCACTCGCTCAAATACGTTGAGCGGCACAAGGGGATTGAGGGGAAACTCCCCCACAAGTCTCCGCTCGGTGGGTGACACGGTATAGTTCCCCTCCTCTCTCCACCCGCCTGGGACGGCGCGCTCATAGAGACTCAGGTGCACTGAAGGGTTGCCCCCCACGTACTTGTGCAGATTATATCGGTGCATCTCCTCAATCCGCGCGCCCCATTCTTCAAACTGCCGGACGGCCCCAGGGGAAAGTGTGCGCACCGCCTCAGTACGCTCCTTCTCGCTCAGGCACAAAAGAGCCGTGTAGAGCTCAACGAAATCATACGGAGCCCCGATCATCTCAAGGTGGGTTTTCCCGTCGTAAACATCGCCCGTTGGTGCGGCGCCGAGCGTCCCCATCGGAACCTTCAAGAGCTCTCCAAGGCGATACACCTCGCTCTTGTGGAGATCCGAGATGATCTGAAGATCCACCATCCCATCTGAGGCCTTCCCGAAGAACCCGAGGTAGCTCCCCTCGTCTCTATTCGTCGTTCCGCATACGATCGCGGGCGTTCCCGACGCGGAGAGAAGCGCTGAGAGATAGTAGAGAGCCGGAGTGCGAAGGTAGGCGACGAGCTGCCCGTCAGCCCACGCGTTTCCCCGAAGATAGGAACTTTCGCTCACAGCACGGCGAGCTGCCTCAAAGGTCGCACTAAGGTCGGGAACAACAAACTCGGCGTTGAAGGCCTTCGCCACGGCTTTAGCTCGGTCACGCGCGCGATCCTGATCACTCGCCCCCTGATCAACAAAGAAGGGAAGCGATGCCGCAACGATTCGCGATATCGGCGATCCCTCCATCCGCGACGCGACACTCACAAGCCCCAGCACAACCGCAGAGTCGACGCCGCCACTTACCCCAACCACAAGCCCGGAAAGTTTGTGCACCCGGCAGTAGTTGTTAATGAGTTCAACTTTTCGAGCGAGGCACTCCGCGGCGTCGAAGCCACGCCTGGCGCGAATCTCGTGGAGCGCCGTAGCAAACTCCCCATTCATCGTCTCGTTCATCTCATGTCGTGGAACTAACATACTCCCTCCTAGTAAAATACGTGTGTAAGTCGTGCATGTGCCGCCCGATACGGTGAAGCGTTCATGATGAGCGCCGCCTTTCGCTCCACCGCGCGGTAACGCTCCTCAAGTACCGACGTCACCTCTCGGGCCGTTGGAACCTCAGGCACCGAGATCTCCCCGAGCCGAGCAAGATTCCATGTGGCGACAAGGAGCGCGCACGTGGGTTCAAAAGGTCGAGCGGCGATACTTCCAAGTGCGACACCTCCCTCAGGTGTGTCGAGAAAGAGGACCCGCTTCGGCGCCCTGCGAAATGGCTCAAAGTAGAGCCTCCGTCGTGGAAGCGTGGCGATTAAACGTTTGGCGGCATGTATGAGCGAGCTTTCGTTCACTACCGTATCGACCGAGTGGCCGCACATCGTCACGCCACGCCGTATCTCATGGGGCGTGAGCGCTGCGCGAGTTACGTGAATATCATCAAGTAATACAAGCGACCGGACCGTCTTTCCGCTCTCTTGAAGTCGCCGCGCTACACGTTTGGCGATGGCGACGCTCTCACTGTGCCGCTCGGTGAACGACTCATCCGCGTAGACGTGCGCGCATTCGATACTCACATCACAACTCACCATCACTCCCTCCGCATCGAAAAGCCACCAGGTCATCACCGCTCACCGTCAATCGGTCGAAGGTAACTGGATCTTGTAAGAGCTCGAGCGAGGTAGCCCCCTTATCAGTGAGCGCCCGCCGCAAACTCACCGCCACCTGCCGAACAAAGCTCATGACATGCGTTAACTTCAGAGCACGGTGGGTGAAGCTGGGGTAGTCGAGGAGCGCCACGATCCCACCGGGTCGAACCGATGCAACAAGGGTATCCGCGAGAGCAGGAACGACGCGATCGATGAGCGAGGCATCGGTTACTATCTCATCCCACACCGCGGCGTATCGCTCTTCGCACGCATACAGCGGCCCAACCTCAACTCCCCGACGAGCGCAGTAGGAAGAGAGGATCAGATCATCGAGGAGGTGGTTCCCGAACAGAGCGTCGAACCGTGCGGGTGGAGTCTCCGAGAGTGCACCCCTTCGTGTCGTAGCGTGACCCCGCGCTCCAACGAGCAAAAGAAATCTCGCCGCGTGTGAAAGAGCCTCCGCGTCGGTATCAATAAGCTCAATAGTCCCAGCGAACCCGGCATAGTGCAGCCCACAGGCCACCTTCGGCACATACCCGCATCCTACCTCAGCGACCCGTCCGTCTTGGGGCAGCTCGATCTGTTGCAGAATCTCCCGCCACACCTGCCCTACCGACCAGTAGAAGGTTAGATCGAGGAACAGCTCCTCGGTGCGCTCCGGTATACGGAGCAGATTGCGAGGTGTGAATGAGCTCTGCCGATATTCGCGAGAGACGAGGCGACGAGTCGCTCGCGAGAGATCGCCGATGAACCGCTCAACTTCAACCGGGTCATACCTTCGGCTTCGACCGATCCGTACGGCCCGAGCCGCGGCTCGCCCAAGGCACGCACTCAGCGACGACGTGACCTGCCCACCAGAACACTTCAGTTGACCTATGCCGCCCATGCCGCATCCCTCCTTCCGCCTATCGTCTCAGGAAAGATCATGTCCACGATCATCGAGGCCACGTTTCGTGGTCGCCCTCTCCCTGGCGCCATGTGGATCCCGATCCCAGGAACTGAGTTGATCTCAAGCACTCGATACGAATCCCCATCCTGCTTCTCTCGGATATCTCCGCACATAAAGTCGATACCGGCATAGGGGAGCCCGGGAATGGACGCGAGTGCCCGGTTGCAGATCTCTATCACCGATGGATGCGCGAGCTCGGTCACATCCGTTGGCACACCCCCCTTCTTTACATTCGAGCTTCCACGCAGATAGACCTTCTCTCCAAGGCGGGGCACGGAGGAGAATGAGAGCCCCTGGCGCTTCAGATGCTGGGAAGCCTCACCATCAAGTGCGATCGGACAGAGGCAATTGATTCTTGGGTGCGCCCGTCGGTAGCTCTCCCACGTGGCGAGGAGCTCTATTGAGTGAGCACCATCGCCGATGACGTGCGCGGGATCCCGGTGGAGCACAGCGAACCGACCTCGCGCAGTGAGAAACACTCGAAACTCGTGTCCCGTGAAGTGCTCCTCAACGATCACCTCCTGATTGCCAGATTCGTTCACGATCGCCTGAACCGCCGCGCGTACCTCTTCGACGCTTTCAAGGCCCGTAAATACGTTTTCCCCCTGCACACCGAAGCTGGGCTTAACCACAACTGGAAAGCCAAGTGTGCGCTCCGCGTAGAGAGCTACCTCATCGACCGCTTCGGTCGGAAAATGATGCCCGCGGGGAATTCGCACTCCGGCTCTCTGAAGGAGACGTTTCGTGAGGGATTTACTCCCAGCGATAACCGAAGCGGTGTAGGGTACGATGGAGCTATCTATATCCGAGAAGAGCTCTCGATGATCGCCGTAGGTAGCCTCGAGTATCTCATTGGTTCGATCAAAGAGGGTTACCTCGATACCGCGGAACATAAGCTCTTGGGCTAGGAACCTCTGATTCGCTCGAAGTTCGGAAACGTTGAAGACCTCTCGCATGACTCACCCTCCTGTGTTTCGATAGCCACCCGATCTACTTTCGCCACACGAAGATGGGGTACTCCTTGATGAACTAACCACCCGGGCGCGGGCGCGCTTCTCGAACTCCTTGCCAATAAGCTCAATCAACTCCTCCCGTCGTGCGCGTTCCGGTTCGGTAAGGCCTCCAGCGGAGTCCTTCATGCGAAGGTTGCTGTACTCATCGAGTAACTCGACCGGAGCGCTCAGCGATCGAAGTGTGAGTGCCTTGCCTGAGACTGCCACCGGGGTTCTTACAAGAACGACCTCCTCGATGCCGGGGACATCGCGAACACGAACTCTCGTGCCATCATCTCGAGGCTCTATCGAGAGGATCTTTGAAAGGTCACTCGGACGGTAGGCAACTACCCCTGTGGTTGATTCTGAGATGAGGAGCGAACTTCCCTTGAGGTGGAAGAGGTAGCTCTTGCCTTTGGGAAGCTCGAGGGGAAGCGCTTCGATCACACGAGCGGCGCTCTCACGCGATCCCCCCAGCCAGTAGTGGTCCCCTGGGGCTCGTGTCACAATGGTTGTCACGTTATCAAACTGCGCGTTTGTCGCTCCTCTCATACCCTTCCCCCTCATGTGAGAGCTCAGAACACTCTGACTCTTGAGAACCACTATGTTCAAATTAATACTAGGCAGCTACTACGTGTATCGATTACCAGGAAACAGAGCGCAGAATGCGCATCGGTTCACAACACGGCGCATAACGCTCCAGACGCAAAGGATAGTTGGGAAACCCCTTTGAGCATCGAGTCCTACCGCGCCGAGTGAAAAGAGCTTATTTTCAGACGAAAAATGGCCGGTTCGTTCTCCCATTCCTCTCTCGAGGCGCATCTGCACTGACGAGAATGACGAATCTTCTCAATCCAGACGATCCACAACCGCGGTACTCCTGCCAGGTTGCCGTTGCCGGCTGTGTCCGAAAGACGATTCCGAAGCAGGAGCTCATTAAGGCGTTCTCTGATATCTTCACCGCAAAAGTCCCGAAGGGGCTGAACTTCCTCGTTGCTAACGCTACAAAAGAGATCGCAGCGTTCAAGAGGGAGCTCCGCAAAGTGCCCGACCACTATACTGAGTGTAACGAGCGCTAGTCTCACATCTTGCGTTACCTTCCGACGGGACTTCGTCGCGACGGAGGCCACCAGCCCTGCTTTTCCGCATGTTAGGACAGTGATGGCACGGAATCTCGTCGATACATCGCAACACCCGCGAAGGTAACGGCGCAATCGCTCGGGTAATCCACCGCCTGATCATAGGCAACTACATCAACTTCAGGTTTGCCACCCAAACGATTCAAGACGTCGAGCACGAGGTACATCGTTGGAAAGCCACAGACGCGGCGAGCGTCCTGATCCTCGGCGATATGATCGAAGAGCGCCTTTGGATTGCACTCCTCGATAGCGCGTAGGTATTGCTGGTCGCGGTAGCCTATCTCTCGCATCCGCTCAGGTGACAGCGCGCCATCATCGCCAAACGAGCGCCCGACGTGCGCCATATCGACTCCGGCGAGAAACGAGATCTTCTCCCCATATTTAGCTCTCTCTTTAATGATCTCGGTGAGAGCTCCAGCAAAGGTCTCATACTCCTCCCACTCCTGCGGATAGCGCATCGCCTCGAGCATCTGGTGGTAACTTCCCACAAGGATCGGAACAACAGGGGCATCCGATTGCACCACTGAAAGGAAGGGAAGTTGCAATTCGAGCGAGTGCTCTCGCCGGTGAAGGTATTGATCAGCGAATGCGCGATCTACACCAAAACGATTCGCTAGCTGCGTAACGAACTTTTGATCACACGGATGCGTACCGAGCGGAGATTGAAAATCCTTCGCGCAGAGATGAAATATTCGTCTGCTGTACTGATGAGCGGTGCCGATCAGGATGTAGGTATCAGCTCGTGATTCGGTGAGCCGGGGATATATGGCGCCGTAACACGCGCCACCCCTTCGGTAATCGATGTGCGGGGCGATAAGACACGCGACATCTCGAGTTGTTGCAGGAGTCTCAAGGTCCTTGAGATATCCTCGCACCATCCCGGAAAGCTCCTCTTTGCTTGCGGGATATGCAGCCCCCGCCAGAGCCGCCGCCCGAACTGGCGCGGTAGTGAACGCATCCTTCGCAAGCTTCTCAGCCGCGAAGTACCGAGCGTTAGCCATAAAGAGATGGTCATCAAGTCGTGTGATGAGCTCGCGCAGCATATCAGGAGTAAGCCCCTGCGGGGCGAACTTCGCGACTATCTGCTCACTCGTCTGCACGCCATCGAGCTCAACGATAACGGGAGCGAACTGTGGCATAAGCGCGAGCGGTGAGGCGGATATCCCGATCGGGCACTGAATGACGAGTGCGTCCTGCCCATCCAGATTGTGCATCCGGATGTCGAGGGGCCAGCGGAGTTTTGGGCGGGTAAACGTTGCGTCCATGGGGTACACATAAGGGTACATCACCACTCAGGAGGCGATCAAAGGAATTCCCCGTGAGGCGGGGTGGTCATGGCCCCTGGCGGTGTTCGGTTCTCAGCCAGCGTGATGCGGCTCAGCGACGGAGTAGCCTCCCCGCTCTGAAAGCTCTCGACGGATAGATGCGGCTATCTCCTCCATCTCTACGTTCCCGCGGCCGGATATCTGGTGCGAATTCACGTTCACCGACGGGGTGGTAGTAGGATCGAACATTACCGATATTCCAGGGGAGGAACTCAACGACCACTTATAATCACCAGTGCGCGAGCGCTCCGGGAGGTGAATAGTACACAACGCCATGCCATACGCGGCGTTTGCATCGACGAACCACGCATCGGCGAAGAGCGGGGCGACTACCTTGAGAGCGGCGTTAACTGCATCGACGAATCGTTGAGATCGGACGGGCATCTCAGTTACTTTCTCATCCGGAAGCGAGGTTTGAGATTGCGCTCGGCGGGGCGGCAGAGAGAGACACGCAAAGGAGAGTCGAGGTTGCAACAGGGGCTGGTGCATACGCGATTCCTGACAGTGAAAGCATGTGACGACCGGCTAGGCATAGCACGATTTCGTTAAGGCGTGCGGAACTTTTTAATCCTCATAACAATTGAGGGGGTATTACTACAAACGGGAACCATGGGGGCGTTTCCCCTAAAATTGGGGACGCTTCTGCTCTGTAGAAAAACTCTAGATCAAGCGTTGATAGCTACATTGTGGCAGATGGCTCGCAGAGCGAGTTCTCGATAACGTTATTAATGAGCGGCGGTGCTCCGTCCGCTCGGTTTGGTTGTTATGCCGTCCATCAAGAGGAATATTCAATCCCCAACATGCGCAGTAGATATCTTGCTCCCACTATCATTGCGGCAATCAGCCAGATTTTCGCAATCACGCTAAGCTGGTTGCGCAGTTTCAACTTTCGTATGTGGAAAGAAAACAAGATTGTCCCAACGACCAATCCAAGTACGAAGAAGATTGCGACATCCCCACGCAAATCCCGACTTAAGTAATGACACCAAAGCTGACTTAGCGTTGCCTTGGAGGCTTCAAAGGTTTGGCAGTATAGATTTCTACCAATATGGCAAAGAAAGACCGTGCTTAGCGTGCACGGAACTAGCGTTCCAGTGAGCAGGAGCAAATGAAGTAAGACCTGTTTCATTAAAAGAGCTACCAAGACTCAAGAGCGGCATAACGTTTGACGTGAGGGGCGGCCGGAGCCGCAGGCGGAGGGAACCGCAAGCGCAGCTTGCGGACGTCCCTCTCGACGGAATTGTTAGCCGACATAGTGCTGCACCCAAGGGTTTTTGACGACTGACGCCAGCTGCGATGGCTCAAACTCGAAGCCAAAGGAAACGGAATGCCAGAAACTTTGGTTTTCGGAAATGATGTGATGGCCAATGGAGCCCTGAACGGCCAACTGCCCTCTTGAATTTGCGGCGAACACTTTTAGCGTTAGCTCATTGGGGGACATCGACGACAGATTGGCTTCGCCCGCGAGAGCCTGATTGAGAGCGACCAACTCCGCGCAGAATTTTTTCATTTCTTCCGCGTGAGCCCACGCAGAGGCTGTGCCCTCGAACCCGTGCGAGCCCACAGATACTTCTATGTTTGCATCCTCGAAGCTGGGGAGCTGTGGCTCCTCTTCAACGAAGACACTCATCTCGAAAAAATTGTCGTGATTGGTAAGTCGGAACATTGATGACGGCTAACATAGGTATTGTGCAGATCCGGTGATCTAGCACGTTTACTCATTCCTTTCATCGTATCCCAGCGGCCGTCCCGCCCTCAATCAAAAATAAACCATCATGGATTCAGTCAATTAGAGCGACAAAGCTACCTTTTCGGCTAGTCCGGTATGTATACCTGAGAGTGTAGATCACCAGATCGGTTGTTCTGGGTCGCGAAACCTTTCTCCGGATTTTTCGATACCCCTAGGATGGAATCACATGAACGACCCAAAAAATTTCTGGATCTCGTAAGGGAACGAATTCGACTCCGGCATCTTAGTTATACGACCGAGAAGAGCTACATCGGGTGGATTCGAAGATTCATTCTCTTTCATGGCAAGAGGCATCCGCAGGAGATGGGCGAGGAGCATCTTGTGGCGTTCCTATCAGACCTCGCGGTTCAACGGAACTGTTCACCCGGCACTCAGAACCAAGCTCTCAACGCCATCGTTTTTCTCTTTCGGCATGTGCTTCGGCGAGACGTGGGTGAGTTTAAAGGTATTATGTGGTCCCGGCGAAAGCGGAGGGTCCCGGAGGTCATGACGAGGGAGGAGGTAGCGCGCGTACTTCAAGCGCTGAAGCACCAGCCCCAGAAATGGCTTATCGGATGTTTGCTGTATGGATGTGGTCTGCGACTATCAGAGGCGCTCCATATTAGGGTCAAGGATATCGAGTTCGGCCAGGGATTCATCGCCATTCGCGATGCCAAAGGAGATAAAGATCGAATTGTGCCACTCCCAAAAAGGTTGGTGGCTCCGCTACGAAAGCAGCTCTCAATTGCAGAGGGTATCCATCAGGCTGACATCAAGGCCGGATATGGTCGGGTGTCACTACCGTTTGCTTTGTCGAAGAAGTACCCGAACGCCGACCGGGAATGGGCGTGGCAGTATCTCTTTCCCTCAACGAAGCTATCGCGAGACCCTCGCAGCGGCGATATTAAGCGCCACCACATATTCGACACCTTCATGGACAACGCTGTGAAGCAGGCGGCGCTCGCCGCGGGTCTCTCAAAACGGATCACCTGCCACACCTTTCGCCACTCCTTCGCGACTCATCTCCTCGAGAACGGACGGGATATTCGTCTCATTCAGGAGCTGCTCGGGCACAGCGATGTGAAGACCACCATGATCTATACACACGTGGCGAAGTCACCGGTGCCGCGCGTGGTGAGTCCGTTTGATGAGTTGTAGTGCGGTATATCCTCCTTTCAGTGACACAACAAAGGATTGGCGTAGGCAACCGTACCAACTGTTACAGCGTGCCAATATCGGAGATCGGCACAATCGATACATCGTCAACCTTAAACGTTTCCGCTCCCGTATAAACGATACACGACTGACTGACACGTGCGGACGGCTGCGCCCGGTAAAAGCGTATATTCTTGAGAAACTCCGCGTTAAAAGTGGAGCTTGCTTTAACCTCAAGAAGTTTGACATTCGCTCCGTCGTCGATCACAAAGTCGATCTCATGTCCGGCGCTATCGCGGAAAAATCCGAGGGAGTGCTCGCGGCCTGAATTGTAGCGATTCTTGATAAGCTCACTCGCCACAAAGGTCTCTACTATCGCGCCGCGCAGCGGGTGGTGCGCGATCTGTTCAGAGGAACGAATGCCGAGGAGGTAGCATAGAAGTCCCGTGTCGAGGAAGTAGAGCTTTGGAGACTTGAGGATCCGTTTAGAGAGATTGACATGATGGGGCTGTAGTCGAGTGAGGATAAAGCTCGTCTCCAGTACGGAGATCCACTCGCGGACTGTACTCTGATCGATACCGGCCTCAGCGCCGAGGTTTGTCGCGTTGAGGAGCTGTCCACTGCGGGTCGCGCAGAGCCTCAAGAAACGCTCAAAAAGACCGAGATCCCTCACATTTATTATCTGCCGAACATCTCGCTCAAGGTATGTTTGAACATAGAATGATAGGGCCTGACTTGGGTCCAACCTGTCATGAAGAATTCGAGGATAACCCCCGCTAAAGAGATAGTCATGCAGAGAGCTCGGTGCACTGCCAGAACTTTTCAATTCAGCCGAGCTGAATGGTAGAAGTTTAAGAATTGCGGTCCGGCCCGCGAGGGATTGGGAAACGGACTCCATGAGTTGGTACTGATGGCTCCCGGTGAGAATGAACTCCCCGGTAGTGCCTCGCTCATCCACGGCGACCTGGATATACGATGCGAGCTCGGGTAAGTGCTGAATCTCGTCGATGATGCATCCACCTTTGTGAGCATCGATGAATCCACGTGGGTCCTCCGCTATTCGAGCCCTTTCATCGGGTCTCTCGAGGTTGAACAGTGGCAGAGATGGAAATGCCATCTTGCATAAGGTTGATTTGCCGGACTGGCGGGGGCCAACTACGGTAACCACCGGATACTGTCGGGATAGGCTTACGAGATGGGGGGAGAGGGCTCTTTCAATCACCCCCACAGATTAGGGTTTCAATCCCCAATATGCAAGATCTCATTTTAGAACAATAACCTCAGCTAGTTACGGACTCTCCTTGCCTTCCTGTGCCTCTTACGACACTACTTCCCGCTACAGGAGGGTAAAGCCCCTGTCAGTGCATGACTGAGGTGCTTTTCTAACAACGGCTTCCGAAACCTATCATCGTTTCCCTCGATATGTAGGTTGGAGGATTTTCTATGTCACAACAGGAGCCAGCCCAACTAGTAGGTATCGAGGGATTAATTTACCTCATCCGCGGTCAAAAGGTGATGTTAGACAAAGATCTTGCGGCACTGTACGGAGTGGATACGCGGAGCCTGGTACAGGCTGTTAAACGAAACGCCCGGCGCTTCCCAGAAGACTTCTGTTTTTCATTGTCAGATCAAGAGTTTGGTATTTTGAGATCACAAATTGTGATCTCAAACCGCGGCGGTCGAAGAACACCTCCCCTGGTATTTACGGAACAGGGGGTCGCAATGCTCTCGGGTGTCTTACACAGCGACAGAGCCATCCAAGCGAACGTTGAGATCATGCGAACGTTCGTGAGACTTCGAAAGTTACTGGTAACCAATGAAGCACTCGCAGAAAAATTAGACATTTTGGAAAAGCGCTACGACAAGCAATTCAAATTGGTCTTTGACGCTATTAGGGAAATTATGACTCCTACTCAACCGCCCCCGAAACGAAGAATTGGTTTCGGGAGATGATGCCTTTTGCGCTTTGAGCTGTGAGAGAAAATCGGCAGCCACCAAAATCTTTTGGGGTTAACGGGTCGTGACTCCGATTGATAAACTATAGGATGCCGTGTCGGCTCCCCGTCGCGTACACTTTGAGAGCGTATAGATATACCGGTCACTTCCCAATACAGAACTTGGAAAAGATCCTGCCGAGAATATCCTCGGTATAAGTCTTTCCGATGATCTCATCGAGCGCATTGAGCGCTTCCCGAATATCGGCCACAAGAATTGGCAACGCCGGTGTTTTTGAGGCGACGGCGTCAGCGAATCGAACGAGGGAATCCTCCGCTCGACGAAGGCAGTCACGATGGCGCTCATTGGTAACGACCTCTCCAACCTCTCCACGCTCCGGCATGCTTTTGCCAACGTCCTCAACGAGCGCTTCGATGAGCGCCCCAATGCCAGCACCGGTTTTCGCTGAGATATAAAAGTTCTGCTGACAGGTCTTTGAGTCACAGAAGACCTTGATCATCGCGTTTGGGTTGAGATCGATCTTGTTTACCACGAGCCATACTCGCTTACCGCTCTCCCGCAGTAGGTCAGCGGTTGACTGCCAGCTTAGGGCCTCATCGGTTGCGTCAACGACAAGGAGTACGAGATCAGCCCACGGAATACGTTCCTTTGCGAGCTCGACACCGATCTTCTCAATCTCATCGGTCGTTTCCCTAATACCGGCTGAGTCACAGAACACGAATTTCTGGCCTCCGAGCGATGCCTCCTCCTCGATAAGGTCTCGAGTCGTTCCCGATATCGGTGAAACGATCGCTCGCTTCTTTCCAAGAATAAGATTTAAGAGGCTCGATTTTCCGGCGTTTGGCTGACCACAAAGGAGCACGCGAGCGCCCTCTTTTACGAGAGCGCCGAACGCGTACGTAGAGAGGAGCTGCGACACCTTAGCGCGCGCTACCTCGGCGCGAGCCGCTATCTGATCGATCCGTTCGGGCTCAATATCCTCTTCGGGGAAATCTATTGAAGCCTCAAGTTCAGCGAGTACATCTCGGAGCGGTTCGCCGATCGCGGATACCGCTTGGCTTAACCGGCCCTTCAATTGCTCTCCAGCGAAGCGGAGCTCCTCCTCTCCCTTGGCGTTGATTACATCGGCGATCGCCTCAGCTTGCGCGAGATCTAACTTGCCGTTTAGGAATGCGCGCTTGGTGAACTCGCCGGCCGCGGCAGGAAGGATTCCGTATGCGTAAAGGGAGCGCAGCACCTGTTGCACAAGCAGAGGACTTCCGTGGAACTGAAACTCGGCGACATCCTCTCCGGTAAAGCTCCACGGAGCGGGCATAAAAACCGCGAGCCCTTTGTCGAGAGTCGCTGACGTCTTAAAGTCCAGGATCTCTCCAAAGATAAGTGTACGGGCATGCCGCAGCGGATCTTTCTTACCCTTAAAGAGCGCTTTCAGCGCGAGTCTCGTGCGCGGGCCGCTCACTCGAATCACAGCGACCCCGGCGGGAACGGGCGCGGTCGCGAGTGCTGCTATCGTTGTTTCTTCCATGTCGGTTCTCGTTACTTGTTCGTAACCATCAAGACGTTCATGGAGAGTATAATCTTCATCCCGCTCCCAACCTACTAGATCAGGGTAAGGATGTACCCCACGCCGAAGATCCCAATACTCGCGATAAAGGTCCCCCAGTAAACGCCACCCTGGTCGGTCTTACGGAGGTACATCTGCTGCGTAATCGAGATAATGTTGTTCACAAGCCAGTAAAGTACAAGGCCGGCCGGCATCGGGAACACGATGAACATTCCCGCGAACACGATAGGCATGAACATCATAACCTTCTGCTGGGTAGGATCCGCTGAGGGGTTCGGGGTCGTCCACTGCTGGATGATCATACTTGCCGCCATGAGGAGCACCATCACGGGGACACCGATACCGAAGATCTCAAGCTTCTCGGGCGACGAAAGGTCAGTAATCCACAAAGCGAACGGCGAGTGACGAAGCTCGATAGCGTTCAGAAGCGCTTGGTATAGACCGAAGAATACCGGAATCTGAATGAGCATCGGGAAACAACCGCCCATCGGATTCACACCACGACGCTTGTAGAGCGCCATCATCTCTTGGTTCAACTGCGTCGGATCCTTAACGCGCTCACGAAGAGCCTTCATCTCCGGCTGAATCTCCTGCATCGCCTTCATCGACTTGAAACTCGCCTGCGAGAGGGGAAGGAGCGCGGTCTTGATGATCAACGTCAAGGCGATAATGGCGAGGCCGTAGTTGTGAACGATGAGGTAGAGGTAGTGGAGCATCCACAATAGTGGAAGCGCTAAGAACGAGAAGAAGCCAAGATCAATAGCTCGCTCAAGCTGGAACGAACCGAGCTTCTCAAGGAGCGTGTAGACCTTTGGCCCTGCGTACACCGTGAAATTACCGCCGATGTCAGAGCCGGCCACGCGACCAATGTAGAGTTCACCATCTCGGGCGAGCGCTGCATTATTGTCAGCGAGCGGAGGGATTAAGCTCGACATGAAATAGAGATCGCCAAGGGCTATCCACCGCGAGGTCTCTCGTTGTTGAACCTTGAGGGCATCCGCTGAGAGGTGATGAATCTTATTTGCGCCATCGAGATAGGTCACGTGCGATAGCGCCGCGTTCCGAGACTTATCAACTGGAAACCGGTGCGCCCACTCAAGCCAAACAGACTGACCCGGCGCTATCGACCGACCAAGCGTTACGTTGACAGTAAAGAGGTAGGACCCCTCGGTGAAGGTCAGGCTCTTGGTAATCGGAACTCCACTTGGAAGGGTGCCGGTGAAATCGAGCGTGACTGTTCCACCCTGAGCGATCTGTAGATTTGCCGGCGATTGAGCCACAGGGGCGCCGTTTGCTGACGTGAGGGTATATCGAACAAGCTCGTCGTTCTCACTCCCAACATACACGCCCAGCGGAAGGGCCGAGTCATGAAGATCGCCGATCATATCGAGGGGAGTCTCATCACCTTGCTTCGCTTTGTAGCTATTGAGCGCGTAACTCTGAACACGAGCGCCAAGGTGGGAGATTCCGATGCGGGACACTCCAGATTGAACATAGCTTACTCCAGCGGCTTGAATATCAGATGCCGTTGGATGTTTCGGTTGCTGTGTACCTACAACCTGGACTGGACCCGACGGCTGCGCCAATGGTTGAGAGGAGGCCTGGATGGGAGATCCGACAGTCGACTGAGAGGCTTGCTGCGCCTGTTGCGGAGCGGGGGCGGCGGGAGAGGTTGGCTGCTTCTTGGGAGCGAGGAAGAAGTTCGTGTAGGTGAACACGACCAAAAGGCACACGATAACAGCTCGAACTGTTCGCTGGTTGAATTCTTGAGAATTGTCAGTCACGGAGACTCCTTGGGAACGTTGTGAAGTGGCGTCATTTGTAGGGGAACCCCTCCCACCCGTCAAGGCACGGGGTCGAACCCACCAGGATTATACGGATGGCACCTGACTATCCTGCGAAGCGCAAGCCAGGCGCCCCGAATCCATCCATGGATCTCAATGGCTTGAAGCGCGTAATCGGAACAGGTCGGCGAGAACCGGCATGCTCCGGTGAACATCCATGAGAACATCGCTTTATAGAGCCAATGAAGCGCTCGAGCGCACGGTCGGCGAGTTGTGACGGGGGATGTGGAGTCACACACGGAAGTCTCCTACCTATCTTTAGGAAGGTAGCCCTTCGAGCGCAGCGCTCCGAGAACCTCTCGACGATAGTCATCGAACTCACAGTCCTGGACACCACGGCGGGCGACCACGACCATGTCGAGGGGCTCTGTAAGATTGTGACGGATAGTGCGGAATATCTCCCGCAAGCGGCGCTTTATCTTATTCCGAACGTTTGCGCGCTTCTCTATCTTAGTTGTAACGGCTATGGCGAGCCTGCTCTCTTTCGTTTCTGATGGAATTACGAGCAGGAGAAAATGTTTGGAGTAAAGCTTACTCCCCTGTTGCTGGCACCGTTCTATATCAGATCGTTTACGAAGCCGGGCCTCAGGCCCAAGCCTCAGGCGTGAACTAACGCCAACCTTCAGGTCTAAACTACCGATAGTGCCCCTTGCGCGGCGAGGTTACCGAGATCTTCTTGCGACCACGAGCACGACGTGCGTTAAGGACCTTGCGGCCACCCTTGGTCGACATTCTCTTTCTAAAGCCGTGAGTCGTCTGACGACTCTTTTTGCTTGGTTTATACGTGCGTTTCATAGCGTAACTACCTACTACGTGAGGCGGGCATAGTAGAGGCTTTCACCTCTCAGGTCAACCGCAGGGGGCGCAAGCATAGTACCATCGCTTGCATGGGCGCAAGATAGGTTTCAAAGAACCAAAAAGATCAACGATACCAGGGCACTACCGCCACCCCTTCACCGCTTTTCCTCCCGATCATCATCCTCCTTGTAATAATTCTCACTCGCTTTACCCCACACATTCACATGTGAATTCCCGCCGGCCCAATATGACTGCCGATTTGAACGAACCTTAGGACGTGAGACGGATTCGGGAAGGAAGTTGATGTAGCAGGTAGTTAAAAGCGCAGGATTTTGAGGGGCATAGCGACCAGGACAAAACGTTACAGGAGATAGTCATCAGACTCCCGACCCATCACCCATCACGAGCCGCAAGAATATTCTCAATAGTCATCACCACGCCATCGAGGGCGGATTCCAAAGTGATCCGGGAGATAAAGTCTACACCCTCTTGAGCTATCGACCGGGCCTCCTCATCGTGAGCGATGAGCCACTGATGAACCTCACTCAACTCCTTCACATCGCGAGACAGAGGGACGTAGTGTCGCCACGGCGTTAACGAACGGTGATACCACTGCTCAAAAGGGCTATCGATCTTCAGAACGACGGACCCCATCATCAACTTTAAGAAGAGAGACTTCCACGCGCAGTGGTGACCATCCGCATCCACCACGAACTTGAAGTTAAAGAAGTGCTCAAAAGGCACTTCATCATGCAGAACGCCCTCTCGCACGAGATTTGAGATCTGATGAGGTGGGAGGTGCTTAATCCGCGTGAACTTCGCGTCAACAACACTCGAATCACCGACCTCCTTTGCTGCCAGCACAAGCTTAGCGCGAGCAGCACCTCTCCACTCAGGCCCCTCGATACCGATACCGGTCGCGGCCCCACGCCAAAAGATAGTTGGGCGTCGTTGAGCCCACGGAACATGAGAGGCGAGCACTTCTGACTCTCTGCGCTCTTCCCTATACCCCAAGGCTCCAATGAACGCTGGATCGGGAATTAAGAACGTTGTTGAATCGCCGATGTTTCGGCCGAACGAGAGGATCGGAACACGACGGGAGTACCCCTGACACCACTCCCACATCCCGTCTTCAAGCCACACCACGAAACGGCCGCGAAGACCAGCCAGACGCGGATGTTTCGCCACCGCGTTACAGAGCTGCATGACAAGCGGGTAGTGCCCCTCATTTCGCGCCCACGTTTTCTGGCTGACCGAGAACGAGACCCTTCCCTCGCCGTGAAGGGTAACAATCGCGAACATCCATTCGTGGCTGAGTTCCGCGCACAACGCGTCAATCGCCTCTTCCGTGTACCGGGAGTGCTTCCAAAAAAAAGCCGGAGCCTCGTTGTACGCGGGTATAGGCTTACCCTCCCCCGTGCCAGAGAGCCGTGCGCCACATTGTTGTTCACGTACCTCTGTCATGGCGTTCCTTATCACCATCACGGGCTCTCCAAGCTAGGGAGCGATCCCCCCGAATAGGGGAGAGCTCATCTCTCCCGAGTGAAGCTCTAACCATTGAGAGCGAACTCGATTGGCGTCCTCATACCGACCCTCTCGATCGAGAGCCTCCGCGAGATAAAACAACGCTGGACCATACTCGGGGTTTTGTTCAACGATAGCCTGCAACGCATCACTTGCGAGACCTGGCTGAATCGCTGGCGAATCCCTCGGGATTCTTTGCATGACGAGTTGTGCGCACTGCCACAAATCGTCCGGAAGAACGAGTCCAAACCCGTTCTTGGCGCGCATGATCGAGAACGGATTGCGCCGTAGCTCTCGAGCGAGCTCATCAACCACGACGGAATTCTCATACAATCGAAAGGGGGCTTCGTGCTTATGAGAGAGGCTCGGTAGAGGCTTTAGCAACGGTTCGCTCACAATACGCCATGCCTTGTGAGCGAGCATCACCATCAGTCGCTTCATGCTGAACTCGAACTCTGGAAATCGGTCATGAAGCGAGAAGCCCCCACTATCTAGCCACGCGAGTTTTCGAACAACGAACTCAAGTGGCGAAACAGGAGAGAGAGAAAACGGCCCAGCTGGATTAAAGATTCGAGTTCCGTGCTTCGTAAGAAAGAGCTTCTCGGAGGTCTCTTGGTCCAGACTCGGGAGCGCAAGACCGATCTCGTCCCGCGAGAAGAGTCTGAAGATATCGGCGGCGAAGCTATCGGGAATCGAACGAGTCGAGGAGAGGCAGGCGACGATGTGCGACCGCGCCGCTCGAACCCCCGCGTCAACCGCCGCGGAGTGCGAACGTCCCCCATCTGATGGCAGAGCCACGTAGTGGAGCGCGATATTTTTGTTCCGAGCGCCATGGGCCCACACACCATCAGCCATGACGCGATTCGCCTCAGGAGAACCTGAGGCGTCAACGACTACGACCTCGAGAGACGGAAGCGTTTGTGCGGCTAACTGACGCAACAACGGCTGAACATCATCGAGGGAGGTTGTGACAGGCACAACAAAGGAGATATTTTGCTCTGGCTGAACCCGACGAGAGGCGTGCCGACGGTACACCCGAGACATCTCTGTTTGGAGCGCGGAGGTATCAGCCCCCTTGGCAAACAGGTCTCGGTGATGACGATACGCGAGGGTATGAGGTGTCCTCAGGGATAGTGGGTAGAGCTCTTGAACGCGCAGCCAGAGATCGAGATCCATCGCGAAGTGCAGCCCTTCGTCAAATACCTCACTCGGTTCGACCTGTAATTCAGAGAGGATGCTTCGCTTAAAGAATAATCCGGGCTGCGCTGGAAGAGCGTGAGCGACCCAGTACTTGATCGTATCGAACCATGAGCGCTCGACGTTCTCGACCCTTGCGATCATGGCTCCATTTTCATTGAGAATTCCACAAGCTCCCATCACCACAGGGTGCCGCTCAATCTCAGAACGAACCTCTGCGAACGCTCCCTTTGCGTATCGATCGCTCGGATGAAGCCACGAAACGATCTCACCTGAGGCGACCGAGAACCCAAGGTTGAGCGCTTGCGAAACCGAAACGAACGGCGCTCTGATAACGGTGAGGCCCGGGTACTCAGCCAAGATCTCCTCAGTGTCATCGGTGGAACCACCTTCAACAATGATGTGCTCCACAGACGTGCTGTCCTCTTGCGCGCGCACAGACTCAATCGCGCCGCGAAGGCGCGATCCCTGATTCAGGGATGCCGTGATAATTGAGAACATTGGTCGTTTCATTCGCTCTTCGTCAGTACCGTGCGGACACTGCATGCCCATGTCGGCATATCAGCCGTGGCCGCACGGGCCGTCTATGAGTGTTACGATGAGGCGGGATCCCGATTTGCTTCTTGAAAGAGCATCCACAGCCACCGGGAGCAGAATAGATAATTGTCTCAGATCAGATAGTTGCACCCCCACGAGCGGATGTGGACGGCCCTCAAGAAACCAGCAACACATCACAAGAAACGTCGGTTTACGTTCAGGAGTATACTCCGCAAGGGAGCCAAGTGCCTGTTATCAAACAGATTAGAGGGGGATTCTTTGATCAAAAAACCTTTGCTGGGGTACGCAACCGTGGTACGTTCGCCCCGGTAGTTATAAAACATCACGCACTCCCATTATCGAAGTCGCATGACACCGCAGGCTGAACAGACAAGAGATTCAAGGCAGGAAGGTCGACAACAACAGTTCGATCTCGGACAACTCGTTGCCCCGGCACTGCGCCTTGGGCTTGAGTTGCACTCCTTTGGCCCTCGCTCCCAAGCCGTTCGAGACCTCTTTCGCGAGCAGCCTGACATCTTCCGGGGCACAAATGTCGCCGATGGGACCAATCTCCCAAGCGTTAAAAATATTCTGGTCTCCGCAGCCCTTGAGGACCGCGCGCGCCTGAAAGCTGCCTAAGTAAGCGAGGCAACTCGCCTCCCTGCTGCGAAAGCGTATCTTGGGTCGCTCTTCCCTAAGATTATCGTCCACGCCACAACGATCGTTTCTCTACCAGCATGCTCCTGCTAGAAATTGGTCATGCGATTCGTTCTACGTACTATTCTTTTTCTCCCTTTAGGCATTTTTTTCTTCCTGTCAGTGTCAGGCTGCGGAGATCCGAGCGTCAGCAAGGGACCTCACATCGAGGTTAAGCTTATCGCTGACCAACAAACCCTCACACCTGGCTCGTACTTCCGCTTGGGAGTCCACTTTAAACCTGAGGCTGGATGGCACATCTACTGGAAGAACCCGGGCGACTCAGGTCTCGCGCCCCGCTTCGCGTGGGAGTCATCCGGAGGAGTTGCTGTCGACCATCCGCTATGGCCCTACCCTCAAAAGATCGCCGTTGGCCCACTCGTAAACTACGGGTACGACGAAGTACTAATCCCCTTCCCCGCAACCTTCTCCGCCCCCCCACCCCGCGCGAAGAGCACAACCGTCACCCTCTCACTTCAATATCTAGTGTGCAAAGACGAGTGTCTCCCCGGAGAGGCCCAACTTGCGCTGACCATCCCGATCTCAAAAAACGCTTCAGCTCCTTCGGAGTATGAGCGTCTCTTCGCCCTCGCAGAGAGGAATCTTCCAACCACCCTTGAGCGTGTCTCGATAGCCGTCGAGGAGCAACAGGACCAGATCATCGTCGCCCTCATTCCCCTGGAGCCCCGCTTCTTTCCTGGAGCGATAACCTTCTTTCCTCAGGACCCCGGCGTCATCTCAAATTCCGCGCCACAAGAAGTTTCGCTCGATAGCGGCGCGCTCCGTATCGCGCTCAAACGCGCCCCCAATCGACGAGACTCGGTACGACGACTGCGTGGCGTCCTCTACTCACCGCAGGGATGGTCAGAGAGCGGAGAGCCAAAAGCGATTGAGATTGACACGAATCCAGAGGGTGCTGATGGTGCCGACGCTCCGCGTGGCTCCCAAAACGCGGCGATTACCCCAGTGTATCCAGGGGGAGAAAACGTCGGTTTCTTGGCCGCGATCTTCTTCGCGCTTCTCGGTGGATTAATCCTCAACGTCATGCCGTGCGTATTCCCAGTCCTCTCGATCAAGATCCTAAGCTTCATCGAGCAGTCCGGTAACGAGCCTAAGAAGATTAAGATGCACGGTCTCGCTTTTGCAGCGGGGGTCGTCATCTCATTTTGGATTTTCGCCGGAATCTTACTCGCGCTACGCGCTGGCGGTGAGCAGCTCGGTTGGGGTTTTCAACTTCAATCACCCGCATTCGTCGCGACGATGATATTCATTCTGTTTGGACTTGGCTTCCTGTTCCTGAGCGACATCGCGTTGGGCACCTTCATTCAACGTGTCGCAGGCAAGGCGAAGATCTCAACCACCTATGCGGGCTCGTTCTGCAACGGAGCGCTCGCAACCGCGGTAGCGACCCCGTGCACGGGGCCATTTATGGGATCCGCGCTCGCCGCAACGTTGACCCTCTCAGCGGTCGAGAACCTCTCGATTTTCACCGCTCTCGGCATTGGCATGAGCCTTCCCTACTTAGCGATCGCGTTCAAACCTCAGCTCCTTCAGCGTCTTCCACGCCCAGGAGCTTGGATGGAGAGCTTCAAGCAGCTCATGGCGTTTCCACTCTTCGCCTCTGTTGTGTGGCTGACTCGCGTGTTCGCACGACAGATGGGTCTTGAGGCACCTGGGCTCGATCTCCTCGCGGATCTGCTGTGGGGCGTGCTGCTCGTTGGATTCGCGTTTTGGCTCATCCTCCGTGCTCGAGATGTGTCATCCCCGCTGACGCAACGAGCGGTGCGAGCTGCGGCTCTTGCGCTCTTTGTCATCGGATTCGCCAAGGGACTGCCGTCATCGAAAGAGATTGAGGGCTCTCGGTCTCGGGAGTGTCTCGCTAACGAAACCACAACAGCGGAGCCAGACGCGTTTGGATTAATCTGGGAGCCTTACTCAGAGGCGCGCCTCTCTGCCCTCATGGCGCAGGGGCGATCGATCTACCTCGATTTCACCGCCGAGTGGTGCATTACATGCCAAGTCAATGAGAGGATCGTTTTTAGTTCAAGCGAGGTGCGGGCGCTCATCGTGCAAAAAAACGTCGCTCTCATGAAAGGGGACTGGACGACAAGGAGCCCCTCCATCACCGCGGCTCTTCGTCGATACGGAAGAAACGGAGTACCTCTCAACGTGATCATCAAGGACGGAAAACAGGATTCAGCGATCGTGCTTCCTAACATCCTGACTCCAGGAGCGGTAGTGGCGGAGCTCGAGCGATTGTAGGCTCAACATCCGCAAGAGGGATCTCAGTTATGGCGCTTCGAGGGAAGAGATCGTAGCCTCGAGCTCGTCATGGTGTATTAATTGGAGGCTCTCTATGAATGTCATTCGCCCCGTTGTGAAGCAACTAACCGCGTCTCTTCTCGCGCTCTGCGCGGTACTAACCACCCCTCAAACGGCGCTCTCCGAAGCGGTTGTTGGGGAACAAGCACCGACCTTTACGGCGAAAGATTCAACCGGTAAAGAGGTCTCCCTCAACAACTTCAAGGGGAAGATCGTCGTTCTCGAGTGGTTCAATCAGAACTGCCCCTTTGTGAAAAAATTCTACAAGGGTGGAGATATGCAGAGATTCCAACAGGAGCTGGGAGCCAAAGGCGTTGTATGGCTCACCGTTTCCTCCTCCGCTCCTGGAAAGAGCGGTCACCTTACCGCTGAACAGGCGGAGACGACTCGCGCCGAACTGGGCATGAAATCATCAGCGCTCGTGCTCGATGAGAGCGGAGTTATCGGCAAAGCATACGGAGCACGTACGACTCCGCACATGTTTGTGATCTCGGCGGACGGCAAGCTCGCCTACGCGGGGGCGATCGACAGCGAGAGCTCGACCGACGCGGACGACATCGCTAACTCGAAGAACTACGTGGTCGAGGCAGTTACTAATCTCCTTGCCAACAAGTCGGTTGAGACAAGCTCGACCGAGGCGTACGGGTGTTCCGTGAAGTATTAACGAGCTCATCTGTGCTTGGTAAGGTCGGGCTTCGTCATCTTTGATGAGGCCCGACTTTTTTATTGGTGGCAACAAAGCGGCGGCTTTGCCGATATCCCCTCGCAACACTCCCAGTTCTCTGGGTACATTATGCCCCTGAAGCGGGGGAACGCCCCACTACAACACACCGTTCTAAATAGCTCGTTTTGTAACAAATTGCCCCAAAGGGTTGCGCTCAGGGGTACATCCTTTGTAACAATGGCAACGGATTAAAGATGTCGACACGACTTGTCATAGTAGAATCGCCAACCAAGGCTCGCACCATCGAGAAGTTCTTAGGTAAGGATTTCGAGGTGTTAGCTTCCTATGGTCACGTCCGAGACCTGCCAAATAACGCGGCCGAGATCCCAGCTGAGGTCAAAAAACAGAAGTGGGCCCGGCTCGGAATTAACGTCGATAGCGACTTTTCGCCCCTCTACATCGTCCCGAGCGACAAAGAGAAGCGGGTTAACGAACTGAAACGCGCGGTAAAGAAGGCCTCGATGGTCTATCTCGCGACCGATGAAGATAGAGAGGGAGAGTCCATTAGTTGGCACCTTCTCGAGGTCCTTGACCCCAAGGTGCCTGTTAAGCGCTTGGTTTTCCACGAAATTACGAAGAAAGCTATTGAAGAGAGTCTCAGCAACGCTCGTGAGATAGACCAGAACCTCGTCCGAGCTCAAGAGACCCGACGTATTATCGACCGTCTCTACGGCTATTCAGTCAGCCCTCTTCTCTGGAAGAAGATGGTGCCGCGCCTGAGCGCCGGCCGAGTTCAGAGCGTAGCTATGCGGCTGCTCGTTCAACGTGAACGGGAGCGTGCTCGGTTTAGATCTGCGGATTATTGGGACCTTAAAGCTCTCTTTGAGGCTCCCTCGGATAAAACGCTCCCCTTTGAGGGGCTGCTCACCCACGTGGACGGAAAGCGGGTTGCGAGCGGGCGCGACTTCGACGAAACAACGGGCAAGCTTAACGAGAAAGATTCGATCATCCTTCTTGATGAGGCAGCCGCTCAGCGCCTTGAAAAGTCACTCGGTTCAGCCACTCCCGAAATTGCTGAGGTAGAGAGCAAGCCGTTCACCCAACGCCCCTACGCGCCATTTACCACCAGTACCCTCCAACAGGAGGGAAGCCGCAAACTCGGATTCGGCGCAAAGCGCACGATGGCGATAGCGCAAACGCTCTACGAGAACGGATTTATCACCTACATGCGTACCGACTCAACGAATCTGTCTGACGAGGCGATCTCGGCAGCTCGCTCGCTGATCGGCAAAGAGTTCGGCGCTGAATTCCTTCCGAGCGCGCCCCGTATCTATAAGACCAAGGTGAAGAACGCGCAGGAAGCGCACGAAGCGATTCGCCCCGCGGGTGCTGAGTTTACATCGCCACAGACGGTTAAAGATCGCCTCGGGCTCGAGGCTTTCCGCCTCTATGAGCTTATCTGGAAGCGAACCCTCGCATGCCAAATGAAGGACGCTGAGGGAACTCGGGTTGGCGTAACGATCCAAGTTAGCAACGCTACCTTCCGCGCGTCTGGAAAGACTATCTCATTCGCCGGATTCCTCCGCGCGTACGTTGAGGGTTCCGACGACCCAGAGGGCGACCTTGCTGAGCAGGAGCGCAACCTTCCCCCTCTCAAACAGGGCGATAAGGTATCAGCGATGGGGTATGATGTTCTTAAACACACGACCCAGCCACCAGCTCGATACACTGAGGGCACGCTCATCAAGGAGCTTGAGAAGCTTGGCATCGGTCGGCCTAGCACATGGGCAACGATCGTGGATGTCGTACTCTCTCGAGACTATGCATTTAAGAAGGGCACCGCTCTCGTTCCAAGCTTCCTCGCTATCGGAGTGACATCCCTCTTAGAGAACTACTTCTCACACCTCGTTGATTACGAATTCACCGCGAACCTTGAGGACGATCTCGACGCGATCTCCCGCGGCGAGAAGGACAACCTCGAGAAACTTCGATCATTCTACTTCGGCGAAGAGAGCATCTCGAAAGGATTGAAGGATCTCGTAACGCAAGGAGAGGAGACAATAGATCCTCGAGAGGTGTGTGGGATTAACCTTGGGGTCGATACCCAAGGAAGAAAAGTTGAAATCCGTATCGGTCGTTGGGGACCATTCCTCTCCAACGGGGAAACCCGTGCCAGCCTTCCAGACGGCGCCGCCTTCGATGAGTTGACTGCCGAAAAAGCTGAGGCGCTTCTCGTAGAGGCCGCCAAGGGTCCAGCATCTCTTGGGAACGACCCAGAGACAAACGAGCCGATTTACCTTAAGAAAGGCCGCTTTGGTCCGTACATCCAACGCGGAGAAATGGTTGAGGGAGGCGAGAAGCCTAAGATGGCCTCACTCCTTCCCGGCATGGCACCTGACTCCGTAACCCTTGAGACAGCGCTTATGCTCCTGTCGCTCCCGCGCACCGTAGGAAAGAATCCGGAGAACGACGCGGATATTACGATCCAAAACGGTCGCTTCGGTCCGTACATCAAGTGCGGAGTCGAGAGCAGAACGATCCCAGCAGATGAGTCTCCTTTTACGATGACCCTTGAGCGAACGCTTGAGATCTTAAAGCAACCTCGCTCTCGTGGCCGCGCTTCGAATCAGCCCAAGACCTTAAAAGAGGTCGGAAAGCACCCACGCTCTGGAGAGGCCGTTTCTATCAAGAGCGGTCGCTACGGACCTTACGTGACGGATGGGACCGTGAACGCATCCCTACCTCAGGGCGCAGATCCTGAGGCCCTCACGATGGAGCAAGCGGTCGAGCTTCTCGATGCGCGCGCAGCGAAGGGACCTTCGAAGGGACGCAAGCGCGCGGCGAAAGCTAAGACCACCGCGGCGCCCAAGAAAAAGGCGGCGACACCGAAGAAGCCTCGCGCTAAAGCCTCGAAGAAGGCGGCGGCTGAGGAATAGCGTTACAGACAACGTTCCCCTCCAAAGCACGGCTTGCGATCCGGGAGGGCCATTCCTGACCGCCGAAACATCGCGAATTACACATACCCCGTGCCTCTCGCAACCACACGGCGCGCAGGAATGAGCGCCTTCCTGTTGAACGCCCCTAGGTTTCAGGCAAACCCAGCGGGCAAAATAAGACATCGTTCCCAAGAAGCGTACTAATCCTTTCGCACTATGCAAATTTTTTACACCGCGTTACCTAATTGCGGAATCAAATCCTAGAAGGCTTATGCAGACCATCGTATATCTCACCCTCCTCTACTTTCTGTTCGGCTCCCTCATCGGGAGTTTCCTGAGCGTATGCGCATACCGAATCCCGATGGGAAAGTACGAGCCCATTCACGAGGGGGTTAAAGAGCTTAACCGAACGCTCTCAATTATCAGCCCAGCCCGCTCATTCTGCCCACGATGCGAGAAAACACTCGCGTGGTGGCACACCATCCCCCTCGTTTCATGGCTTATTCTGCGAGGTCGATGCGGACATTGCGATGCGACGATTCCTTTCCGTTATTTCTTCATCGAACTCATGACGGGACTACTGTGCGCTCTCACCTTCCTGCGCTTCGGCCCCTCGATCACAGGCCTCGTTGCGTTCGGCTTTATTTGCCTCTGCATCATCATCGCCTTCATCGATCTCGACTACATGATCATCCCTGACGTAATTACGTATCCGGCGACATGCGCGGGTCTCGCCATCGGAGTTATCAATCGCTACGCGCCCGTTCCATTTCTGCGCCACCCCTTTGTCTCATCACCCTTAGAATCTTTCTACGGACTCCTCATGGGTCCTGGCCTCTTGCTCGCGGTTTGGTGGCTCTATTTCAAAATTAGAAAACGAGAGGGGCTTGGACTCGGAGACGTCAAATTCCTCGCCGTGGTGGGCGCGACGTTCGGCATGGAGAGCGCATGGTTCACAATCTTCTTTGGCTCAATCCTCGGTTCAGTTATCGCGATCGTCGCGCTCATCGCGCGCCGAGGATCATTCGCGAGCTACTTCCCGTTTGGGCCATATCTCGTTGTCGCCGCGGTAGCCTATATTTTCGATCTTCATCTCCTCATCGGGCACCTGCTCGCCCCTACAACCCCAATCACATGGTGGATAGCGACACAGGTATGACAGCAGCCGCGCAAGCAGATCTTGGTAGACTTCACATCCTCATCATAGATGACGATCAAGAGGTTCGCTCGTCGCTCCAAACTGTACTCGAGACGCTCGGCTACTCAACTCAAACGGCGGCGACCGGAGAGCAAGGCTTACACGCGATAGAACGAACGGCTTTCGATCTTGTTCTCTGCGACCTGAGACTTCCCGGAGCCTCAGGGCTCGACGTCCTCAAGCACAAAAGCTCCGCGGTACCCCTCATTCTTATGACCGCGTACGGAAACTCGGACATCGCCACACAAGCGGCACGCGGTGGTGCGTTTGACTACATCTCAAAACCCATTAACCCAGACGACCTCATCTTCATCTTGCGCAAGTTCGAGGACTTTGAGCGACTCAAACGAGAGAATGAGACGCTGAAGTCTCATCTCTCCGAGAAATATTCGTTTAAAAATATCGTGGCCCAGAGCGAAAGCTTCAAAGAGGTTTTCGAGACAATTAAACGTCTTTCACCTTTCAACACAACGGTCATGATCACCGGCGAATCGGGCACAGGGAAGGAGCTGCTGGCTCGCGCTCTGCACGAAAGCTCTCCGCGGCGAGGGAAGCCGTTCGTCGCTATCAATTGCGGGGCCATTCCAGAGAACCTCATGGAGTCCGAACTTTTTGGACACAAGAAAGGCGCTTTCACAGATGCAAGCAGAGACAAGAAAGGGCTGTTTGAGGAGGCGAGCGGTGGCACCCTGTTTCTCGATGAGGTCGGAGAGCTTCCACTGCATCTTCAGGTGAAACTGTTACGAGCGCTTCAAGAGCAAACTATTCGTCGAGTTGGTGACGAACAGAGCATCCCGATCGATGTTCGCCTCGTTTCCGCAACGCTCCGGAACCTTGAAAACGACGCGCTTGAGGGGAGGTTTCGCGAGGACCTTCTGTATAGGCTCAACGTTGTCTCCATTCACCTTCCACCACTCCGAGAGCGGATAGAGGATATATCCCTTCTGATTGAGCACTTCATGCAGAAACACTCAAAGCGACTCGGCATCCCGGCGAAGAAGATCACCACCGAGGTCATGAAGGTTCTCCTTGAGTACGAGTGGCGCGGTAACGCACGCGAGCTTGAGAACTGTATGGAGCGAGCTCTCGTTCTCTCTCAGGGAGACGATATCGGACTCGATTCTCTACCTGATCAGGTTACTCGAGGACACTCAACGCGACAGCAAAACGCCTCCGGCATACATGACAAGGTCGATGACAACCTCTCTATCAAACAGAAAACCGCGGCGCTTGAGATCGACCTGATTCAACGTGCTCTGGCGAAAACGGGTGGTAATCGAACCCATGCGGCGAAGATCCTCGAGATCAGTCACCGGGCTCTCCTCTACAAATTAAAGGAGTACGGGCTTTCCGGAGGGGACTCGGGGGCAAAAGAGAGCTAACTAGGCTCGTAGGATATACAAAACATACGCCCCTTCCAGGTTGGTCTCAGGCGAGCGGATCTTTCCTAACTCCCTGGTAGCTGACCGCCCGTTGAAACCTGTCGTCTCACGGCACCCCAAACACCCCCAAAACGACCAAAAAAACGACGAAAAATTTTATACTTTTTTTGTGTCCGTAAGCACCTTTTTCGTCATTTAACCGATTAATATAACTAGACTTATCGCTAACAGCCGGCATTTGGTGGAAAGCACCAGAGTGCCTTAATCTAGAAGTATGCTTTCACAACGAACAGTCGAGCAGCTTATCCCTATCCTCAAGAAGGACGCTCGTCGTGCACTCAAGATGAGGGTCCGTGGTTTTGTACATCCGTACTACTGCGCTTTTTTGTTGAAGGATGTCCACTGGTTCAACACATGGGCGAGCAGTGGGTCGACCTGCCGCTCTCAAACTGATCGCTCACGAAATGTAAACTGCGATCTCCGGGTTGGGTCATACGATTACGACCAGGTGCTCGACGGTGGTCTTCGTGAGATGGACGAGGATCTTGAATCTCTCGCTCACTCTAATGTTCCGATTGATGACAACAACTTCGATGGGTTGCGCATCACCGTGTGGAAGCTTCTTGAGAGCAAGTTCAGAGAAGCTCTTACTGAATACAACAACAAAGAGGCGAGTCGTATCTCCACTCGAGATCCCAACAACGGGCTCTCGTCCTTCACAAAAGCGAAGAGGGCGTCGTATCGACACCTCGCTCGCATGGAATCGGTAGATCAGGAAGCGTGGGATAAATTCTGCAAAAGGGCTTCGCTCTGGATGTCCACTCTACCCCGCCTCTCCGGTAGTTGGGTTGAATTTGATGCCTCACAAGAGACTCGCATCTTCGTGAACACGGAGGGGAGCGTCATAGCTCAGAATACTCAAGTCTTTTCCCTGTCCGCCAACTTCCATAAGCTCACCAAGGAGGGATCGAGACTTGAGCAGGAGCTTGTCATCAACTGTGGCTCTCTGAAAGAGCTCCCCGACTTCGCGAGCTTTAAGAAATTAGCCCTCGAGAAATATGACAAGCTGATGCGCATGGCACGGGCCAAGAAGATCCATGCATTTTCCGGTCCGGTGCTTCTTCACCCTGGCCCCGCGGGTCTTCTCTTCCATGAGGCGGTAGGACACCGTCTTGAGGGAAGCAGGCTCCTATCAAGTGGCGAGGGACAAACCTTTAAGGGTCAGGAGGGCAAGCAGATCCTCAAAGTGCCAATAACCGTGCGAGACAACCCCAACCTAAAGGAGTTCAACGGTCAGCGATGTATCGGCTCATACGCATACGACGATGAGGGGGTACGAGCATCCGACACCGTGCTTATCGAGGATGGAATATTAAAGAGCTACCTCACAACCCGCTCCGCAATCACGAAGGGAAGGTACCAATCAAATGGGCACGCACGGACGAAGTCGAACCAGCGACCAATTAGTCGCATGGCCGTCACCGTTGTTGAGGGTAAGAACGGTCTCCCACTCGACAAGCTCAAGAACCGACTCGTTCAAGAGGTACGGCGTCAAAAGAAGCCCTTCGGTTTGATCGTGTACGAGACCTCTGGGGGTGAGACCGACACCACAAACTACGACTTTCAGGCGTTCTCCGGCGATATATCCTACGCGACCCTCATCTATCCAAACGGGCGAGAGGTTCCGGTGCGCGGCATCAACTTTGTTGGAACCCCCCTGCAGTCCCTCAATAACATTATCGCCATGGGAGACACCCCAGTGGTCGACAATGGATTCTGCGGGGCAGAGTCGGGACTCCTGCCTATCACCACCATCTCACCAGCGGCTTTGATTAGTAATCTCGAGCTCCAAGGTAAGGACGAGGAGCTCGTGACCCCAAGTATCCTTCAACGGCCAAAGAGCCTTCACCGGAAGCGTAAGCGCTCAAAACAACGGCGCAGGAGGGGGAACGGATAGCCCCCTGGTCACCCTGCGGTGGGCACAGCTTCATGCGTTTCTAGCGTGAACGTGGGGGCCGGGTCTGGAAGCTGCCCTAACCTGATGTACGGTAGCTAACGCCTGCCCAGAGCGGTTGTAAGAGCCACGCTGCTATTTCTTTGGGGACGTTTCCCGTTTACGGTTACGTGAAAGAACTACTATACAAACGCGGTTCAACATCCATAAAAATATCCCACCCTACCGCACCTATCCCCCCAATAGGGTCATCCTAACCTTTACGGTAGGGAAGCGAGGCAAAACCCCACGTAAACGTGCTCGTAAACGTGAACGTGAACGTACCCGGAATAAGAATACCAACGTTTTCGGGTACGTTTACGAGCACGCGCACGGTCACGTGTCGGTGTCCACAATTAAACTAATAGCAGTTTTTCCTCGCTTCCTTAGGAGTAGCTATGTCCAGTGGTACGTTTGAGCCCCGTCTGAACCGCCGCACGGTAACGATGGATGACAGAAAGGTGGTAAGGGAGGTCGTACAACAGTCGGCCCTCCAGCCTATTACTCCAACTCGTACCGAGCAGGTCTACGTCCCTACTGCTCAGCCTCCCCCAAAAGCTCAAGGCTATGCGGCTCTTGCCCCCCAGCACTCTCAGCCACTCTCCACGAGTGCTCCTAGCGGATCGGTATACCCTCCGACCTATCCACAGGAACAGAGCTACCACCGAGTCGAACAATCGAATCTCAAGCCCCTCCTGCCAACCCAGACACCTATCGTTGCGCCTGAGGGATGTACCGTGTTGGTTATTAACGCAAGCCAGAGCATGGCGCACGAGATAACCCTTGAGCTCTCTCGCACCCTACCAGGATCGACGATCCTCTTTGCGCCGACATTGAGCCTTGCGTTGTGGATCTTAAAGCGACGTCAGATAAATCTAATCCTCTCAAGCGCTATCCTTCCCGACGGCGCGCTTGGAACGCTGCATCAGTTCATCGAACTGATGTCGCCTCCACCGGAGTTGGTCGTCATCAGCGATCTCCACTCCACTCGCGCCGAGCTCGGCTCGCATCCAGGATATCGTTTCGTAGAGCTGCGACGAGTATCCACCCGCCAGGGAGAGGAGCGGCAGGTAATGCAGAGCCGTATCTCAGAACTTGGCGCGAATATTCGTAACGACCTTAACAACCCGCTTCAAGAGATAGTGGCTATGGCCTTCGTCGCTCACTCGAGTCAAGGGATCTCACCCATGGCGGAGGAGGCTTTATCGGCTATTCAACGCGCGGCGGGGAATATGGCTGATGTGGTAAACCGACTGGAGGATCAGATTCGGGTGGTTGTGTCGGACTCGTCTCCCGCGTAAGCCATACGCCCGGAGTTTTTCGTTTGCAAACCTGCCCCTCCCCGCTATCCTCTTCATCCTATGCGATCCTCGACACACCTTCCTCGCGACAATGACCCTCAATCATGGGTCCCCTTCGGAATGGTCGTAGTGATATTAGCGGTCGTGCTCGTTATTTTTCCGCTCAAATTGAGATCATTCGGCACGATCGACTTTGCCCAGTATTGGTCGGGATGGAACCTTTTGATTAACGGTCAAAATCCATACCAATCCATTTTTGCCAATCAAGGGGAACTGGATGTCACACTTTTCCCTGGTGAAATTACACATTCGTGGAATCCCCCATGGACGTATACCCTACTCTCCCCTGTAGTGAGCCTTCCCTTTACGGCGTCCGCAATAGTGTGGTGCCTTCTAGAGGTATCGGCGCTATTTTTTATAGCACTGCGAGGCCCTCAAGCTTTAAAAACGAAAGGGATAGGAGTCATCTGGGGAGCCGTCGCGGTCCTCGTATTCTTGCCTTCGCTGTACTGCATACAATACGGTCAACTGGGGATCCTTTTCGCTTTTTGCCTCACAACTTTCCTCCTCGCCGTGAATTCGAAGGCCTATGCTTGGGCTGGCTTGTCACTTATCCCTCTCACCGCTAAACCTCATCTTTTTCTTCTGTGCGGTATTCCTGGTGTTTTATGGCTCACTCAACTTCCAGCTCGAGACGCCGCGCGTTTTCTTTGGGGAAGCGTCGGTGGGTTTGCGGTACTCCTGGGCGCGACCGTAGCAATAGCACCAACATCTCTCAGTAACTGGCTTCACGCAATCGCGACCTCTCCGGATGACGCACAAGTCGTTCACCTCACGTCGTGGATGACTCACACGACTGCTACAGCCACTCGCCTTTTTTTAATTGATACCATCAACAGTAATCCTACCTGGCCTCTGACGGTCATACCGGCGATCGCATGTATCACAACCTTCATCTATTTTATTTTCCGTAGACCAATCATTGAGTGGTCTACACTCCTTCCTCGTGTGTTATGCATTTCACTGGGAACGTCAAGCTATGGATGGATACACGATCAAACGGTTCTCGTGCTCTGCCCCCTGTTGCTAGTTTCCATCGCCCTCAGTCGTGAGAGCGCGAGCGCCAGAGCTTTAATCATTTCGGCCGCGCTCTTACCACAACTTATTTCCCTCGCCTACGTTGCGTCGAGCCCGCAAGCGATGAGAGCTTTTTTTATCTTACCTTGGTTCTATTTGCTGCTTTTGCTCATAGTGCTACCTGACGACCAGAAAGTGCAGACACGCGATAATGATGAATTACGATCCCCACGTCCGGGATAAAGCTTGAAGCCGTGCGGTGTATGATGCGTAGGTGTTCCACACGGCGCTATCGCTTCACGACAACGCCATGAAAATGAGCTTGTAGCGAGATTAAGCGAAATTCGTTAACTGAGGTGTACACCCAAAGGCGCCGAAACGCTCTCACCTGAGTGGTGGTGAGTATCTTTTTGTCCGCGGACCCGCCGACTGGCCTTCGCAGGTGGGGCATTTCTGCGGGCCTTCGATTATAGTGCCTGCGTTACAGAGGCCTCGACCGCCTGCAAGTTCGCCTGAAGCTCAGTCGTACCCTGATACGTGCTCACCTCGGGACGAAACACGATATCGACATACGAGTTGGGCGTGAGCGCTGGATGTGAGGTCTGCCGCCACATGACACCGGAGATAAATCGCTTACCATCACTCAGGAGGGTCTTCAAATGAGCGCCCTTGATGTCTCGAACCTCAACGACTCGCAGGTTTCGAACCAAGACGTGAGGATTTGGATTGCCCACACCGAACGGAGCCAGATTCTTGAGTTCAGACACGAGCGGTATCGTAATCTCGGAGAGATCAGCCTCAGTATCAGCGTCAACAAATGGAACGGTCTCAATCTCTTTCAGGCGTCGCTCGCACTCAGCGTTAAAGGCTTCCTTGAAGTTGAGGAGGTCTTGCTCCCTCACTGAGAAGCCACCAGCTCCCGTGTGACCGCCGTATTTAATGAGGTATGTACTACATGCGGCGAGAGCGTCAACGACACTGAATCCCTTAATTCCGCGAACCGAGCCTTTAAATATTCCCGGGACATCCATACCCATGACCGCGGCGGGTCGATAGAAGTGCTCAACGAGGCGCTGCGCAACGATACCAATGACACCGGTGTGAAACTCCTGATTCCACGCGACGAGCCCCCACCGATGCTCCGTATCCTTCTCGATCTGCGCAATCGCCTCAGCCTTGACGGCTCCTTCAATATCCTGACGTTGCACATTGAGATCATTCAACTGACGGGCAAGCTTCTCGGCCTTGTTTGAATCGTTAGTTGTGAGCAGCTCCACCACAAGCTCGCCATGAACTAACCGGCCAGCCGCGTTGAGACGCGGTCCAATACCAAACGAGACGTCGGTACATCCTACCGCGCCACGAATACCGATAACGTTGCGAAGAGCTTTCAGTCCAGCCCGATGAGTATCAGTGAGTCGCTCTAATCCTCGCTTCGCTATTACGCGGTTCATTCCGATGAGCGGAACCATGTCGCAGATAGTGCCAAGACAAGCGAGGTCGAGAGACTGTCGAGGATCGAGACCATCGAGCCCGAACTCGCGACGCAACCCCAGGACAAGGTACCAAGCCAATCCCGCCGCGCAGGCTGTCGCGGACGCGAAACCACACCCACTTTGATGGGGGTTAATGAAAACATCCACCGGAGGAGCGTCTGTGCTCATGTGATGGTGGTCGACGACGATAGTTTTTAAACCAAGCTCTCGCGCCACCGAGAGCTCCTTCGCATTAGTCGTTCCAAAATCGATCGTTAAGAGAAGTCCGTAGCCATCGTTGGCGATCTGACGCACGACCTTCTCGTTCAGGCCGTAGCCATCCACGAATCGATCGGGAACGAATACCCGTGAGGCGACCTTTGCGTTATTAAAGAAATCGTGAACGATTGATCCGCCTGAGAGTCCATCAACGTCAAAATCGCAACATATCGCTATTCCCTGCCCCGCCTTATGGACCTCATGAATCAGCTTGCACGCCTCGGAGAGGTTCTTGAGCTTGGAAGGATCGGGGAGGCCCTCTTTAAGGGTGGGCGATATAAAGTGCTTGAGCTCATCGTTAGGCTCAAATCCGCGCGCGGCGAGTATGCGACCAATAACGGGATTGAGGTTCAACTGCTCGGCGATCTCGCGGGCGGCCCCATCGTCCTGCTTTTTAAGTCGAATCCGTTTGTGGGCTTTCGTTGAAGCCGATCTGTCGCTCGGAATAGCCATATGTTGCCCTTTCGTTGATTGACCTACTGTACGTCGCATTGGAGCGGCAAGCCAAGGGTCTTGCCTCCCCCTTAAGCCCCTTGGAGTATGACTGATAGACACGCCAGGAGATCGTTGGGGGATCTTCCTGTCTCTATCTGATGCCGCAACGGGGCGCTCTGTGCTCACGTGCCCTGGCGCCGTTCCTTCCCCCTGGAAACGCTCGCGACCAGTTTTTGCTTTTTGAACTCCAAAAACTCCCGTAGGGGCCCCAGGTATCCCCCTCGCCGGAAGGGAGCCGCCCGGCGCTTAACCTCCGTCGCGGAGCACCAACGCCACGCACCGAACTCCTGCTCCTTGTGACTCTCAAGATCGATATCGCTATCTTTCCCAACAAACTCCACTAACCAAAAGGTCTGCTTCTGGCCACGCCACTTTTTGTGGGCATACCGTGGTGGCGTGCGCCACTCATACTCGTGTGTCGACTTGAGTTTCGTTATCCTGCCGATATGGCGCTTTTTTAGTCCCAACTCCTCACGAAGTTCTCGAATGACGTTCTCTCGGAGCGAGTATCGAGACTCAGCGCCCCCCTGCGGGAACTGCCAGTGTCCTTGCTCACCGTACCGCTCTCCCAGAAAGAGTCGTCCCTTACTGTTATACACCAGCATGCAGACATTGGGTCGAAGGGGGAGTTTCTTGGACGTCATGGGTCAATTTCCTCTGATACGCCCTCTCAGTAACACACTTGGGTGCCTAACACACCGCATTGTTCGTCACTCTGTCACCATCTCCTCATCCACAAATTCCTGCACCTGTCGTGCGGAGAGATCTCCCCGACTGAGATGGTACTCAAGAGATTGCGTCCACGGAATGAACGCTGAGGATGGAATCGCAGTCATCGCTTCGCGGATAGTCCGGGTACTCCCGTAGGCTTCCTTCACGGTCGGTGAGAGAAGATCGAGGGCTTCTGTTATGAGGACTCGACCATCAAAACCCGTGTCCGAGCAGCTGTGGCACCCAACTGCTTGATAGATCGGTCGCTTGAATCTCTGAGATCCCTGGGCATCGGCAATCTTACACGCCGAACACAAGCGGGGGCTCAGACGTTGATTGAGAACCAGCGAAACTCCCTGAACACACTCTTTCGCCGACAGTTCAAAAGATCGAAGACGGTCAAGAGCCTGTAACGCGGACCCCATGTGCAGTGATGAGATGGTCAAATGTCCGGTGAGGGCCGCGGTCAACGCAATCCTCGCGCTCGTAGCGTCTCGCATCTCGCCAATCAAAATGACATCCGGGTCGTGTCGTAAAATCGAGCGGATCGCCCGCGGATAGTCGAGTCCCTGCGATTCCCGTACCTGAACCTGCACCATCCCGGGCAGGGGAGCTTCAACAGGGTCCTCGACCGTTACGACATTTCGACCTCGATGCTGCGCCTCTAACGCCAGGGAATACATCGTCGTGGTCTTTCCGCTACCGGTAGGTCCTGTGAGTAGGACGATCCCACTATTTCTCTTCATAACTCTGGTAAGGAGCCCCATCGCGAGCGGCTCCATGCCAATCGTTGAGAGTCGGGGAAGCTTTCTGGCATAGAGAAATCGAATAACCACACTCTCCCCATGCACAGAGGGAAGCGTGCTCAGACGAATGCTCTTCGCGGTGTTTCCAACCGGCACAACGCACGAACCATCTTGGGGGATGTGCTTCGAGGATATATCAAGTCCCGCTAACACTTTGAGCCGAGACACCATCTGGTCGTGCAGCTCTTTGGGGTAGTGGTGCTGTTCCTGAGTTAAAAGCTCTCCATCGATTCGCAGTCGCAGAAACGCCCCTTGTGGCGATGGACAGAGGTGAAGATCCGAGGCTCCCCGCGCCACCGCAAATTCGAGGAGGCTTGTAAGAAGCTGAGCTGCATCTCCAGTTGCCTGGGGCGTCGACAGATTTATCGTTGGGGCGGTCCCCTCCCTCCGTTTGGCGAGCTTCTCCAGAGTGAGCTGAATAGCTCGGTCGTGTCCTCGGTACGCTTTCACAATAGCGTCATCAAGGATATCACCGTCGCAACAGGAGCAGAGTGGTTCTACATCTGTGAGGAACGTGAGGCTCCGAACGATCTCCTCAGACCGATTCGCGACTACGCAGTGTAATCGACGAGAGTTACCGTCGCGAACAACCGCGAGCGGGAGCACCCGCATCTTCACCGCATTCTCATACGTTAAAAGCGAGCGAGCCTCCTCCGTTGAACAGAGGGCGAGATCCTGAGAAGAATATCCCTCCGCCAGACGAGTATGAGGCGATAGCGCGTCCTGCGTTTCAAGGAGAGCTGTTTCCATACCCTCCCCTATCGCAACCTATCGCGATAAGTTGCGCCGCCATCCCTTGTGGAGGCCGCTCATTTCAGACCGCGATGCGATACGAGAGGCTCAAACGGCGCGTTACAGCCACTTTTCTAAAGCAAGTTCTCTTAAAGACGGTCTTATCAAAGCCGGTCTCATTAAAGCCACTGTCTCCCCTGAGGGATGAAATGCTTTGGAAGCGTGGGCAGGAGGTAGTCGTGTGGCTTACGAAGGAAGTTAAAGGTAATGATATGCCCGAGCGCGGCGACACCATCTCGCCAGGTTATCTTTTTCCCCTCCAGATAATTGCGAGGGAAGTACCAGATAGGTACCTCAATAATCTTTAATTTCAGTCGCGCTATCTTTGCAGTTACCTCGGGCTCAAAGCCGAATCGATTAGACTCAAGCTTTATATTTTTAATAACCTCTGCGCGGAAGAACTTGTAGCAGGTCTCCATATCGGTCAGGTACAAACCTGAGCAAAGGTTGCTCAACGTTGTAAGGATTCGGTTGACGAGGTAATGGAAGGTTCGGTGCACCTGAACAACCGTTCCCTTAAACCGGGACCCGAAAACAACGTCGGCCTTGCCCGCGATGAGAGGGGATATAATCCCCGGGATATCGTCCATAGAGTACTCGAAGTCAGCGTCCTGAATTCCAATAATCTCCCCTGTTGCAAGCTCTACCCCCTTACGGATAGCCGCCCCCTTACCTTCGTTCCTCTCTTGAAAATGGAGCTGAACGGTGGACGAAAACGGGAAACTCTGGAGGATGCTACGACTTTCATCCTTTGAGCAGTCGTCAATAATAACGAGCTCTTTCTCAACCCCCTCGAGGATCAGAGAGTCTATCTGTCGCAGGAACTCAGTCAGGTGAGCTGCTTCATTGTAAACGGGGATGACGAGGGAAACTTTCATGAGTGGCGTATAAGGTAAGCAGAGCTAACTCGTAAACAATCTTTACTTTATTAACCTGAATGCCGGTCGCCGTCCACCTAGCAGGGTGGTGAATATGCTCTCACGGGGGTAATCTTGTAACGGATTGCGCATGGCACCCAAGAGATGCCCGCTTTTTACCGAGAGGGGCCTCGGTTTTAACGCATAAAATTCAATTGCTCTAGGTATTTACAAAAACTTCAAACGGTCTTACATCAGTAGTTACCGATGGACATCATGAAACACCTCTTCCTACGATTCCTCTCCACTCAGTCGACCCGAGGTCAGGTAGCCCGCTACCTGGTAGCCGGCAGCAGCGCTGTTGTCGTGGATTTCATCCTCTATCGTTCCATAATCTGGATATGTGGACTCTGGATGCTAGATTTGAAGCTGCTCGCCAAAGCGGTGGGATACGTTGGCGGCACGGTCTACTCGTTCTACGTCAACCGATCATTTACCTTTAAGCGCACAAGCTCCAATCGTGCTCAGGTGATGTCGTACCTGGCAGTATACGTACTCTCCATGTTCCTCAACGCCGGCATCAATCAAACCGGCCTCACGCTTCTGGGGACAAACGAACTTGGTATTAATCTGAGCTTCGCCACAGCCGCAGTGGCATCAGCCGCGTTCAACTTTGTGTGCATGAAACGCTTCGTGTTCAAGCGCGCATAGTAAGGATTTTCAAAGTTCTTTGACGTATCGAGCTATCGTTACCTCGAACGCGGTTGTTGAGCTTGCAACCGTATGAGACCTGAGGCTATCCCTACTCATACACCTTGAAGGCGATTCGTCTCGTATCTTCGGTCGCGCTCCACAAAAGCTTCGGAACGAATGACGTTGTTGCATCGACCCGCACGAGCACCTTGCCCTCCTGATGAAAGGCTTGCGGTATCGGAATGCTCACCGAGTGCCTCTCACCGGACGCAAGCGTTACTAACACAGGTGGCTCGCCGTCCGTCGAAACCGAAAGCGTCTGAGGGATCGGCCCCGCTTCAAACATGAGTTCAAGCGTATGCGTGCCAGGCGAAATGTTCCGCTCGATGAGCGCTCGTTCACCACACCATCGGTATGTGACGCCATTACCCGATGCTTCCGACGGAAAACATCCGAATCTCCTCGTCTCCCCATAGAATGACCGAGTGTGGCCTGGCGCTCCAAATTCCCAGGCGATATGAAGCGCGAGGAACACCACACACCACCACGGTGATAAAAGAAGTCTTCTGTTAGAGAGGTCAGAGGGCTGATACGCCACAGCAGCTACGATCCCTACCACCGCAAAAAAAAGAAATTGTAAGACCTGTACGTAAAATATCTCTTGAACGTTTCCGTAGATGAGAAACGCGCAGCCGTAACAGGCACCAAATAACACGACAAGCTTCTCAGCGATCGGCCGGGATGAGTCTTTTAGAACTCGGGGCGCCGCCGCAAAGAGGAAAAGAGGGATAGCAACTAACGCCAACAATCCGCACAGCCCCTTGCCGGAGAACGTCTGGGCGTACACGTTATGTGCGGATCCGTGAAGGGGAAGCACGAATCGCCCCGGAAAGGCGCCGTGAGAGGATTCAACCTCTTTTTCAAATTGCCAGGCGAATGAGTCGGCTCCCCCTCCGAGAACCGGATGGAGCGAACCGATCAAGAACCCCGCTTTAAAGAAATCAGTCCTATCTCCAGTTCGTTGAATATCCTTAAACCGAGATACGTAAGGCGACATCGCCTCCTCCACGGATCCCTTTCCCTGTATGGCGAAGACAAGCAGGAGACTTACAACCACGGTAAGTGGAAGCGAGAGTAGTACCTTCACAAAAGAACGACGGAGCGCTCGTCCGATATCACGCTCATTTCTTTCAAGGAGCCGCACCACGTAGATTGCGGCCCACACGGCGACCAGAGTCAACGGATACGAGAGCCAACCTCCGCGTTGATAGGTTAGAATCAACACAAACTCTCCAACGGCGAGCGCGATGATGATCGCCGTCGCACGAACCCAGAAAGGATATCTCATGCCTAAAATGACAAGGCAGGACGGAATCGCGAGTGTGAGGTACTCGGCGTACCACCCGGAATGACCGAACAAAGATTGGAGGCGAAACTGTTTGCCTCCGGGGTTCACGATTGGATCGAGGCCACGGAACCAACCGAGATCGATAAAGCCATAGTAATCAAGCACACCCACAACGAGCGAGCCGAACAAACCAAGGAACACTGCACCTACAAAAAGCCAAGGGAGCCTATTGGTATCCCGCCGACACAATCGGTAGATACAGAGACCAAGCAGGAACGCGAGCGCGGTGTAGTACGTCGAGAGAACGCTATATATCAAGGTATGTTCGCTTGCGAGAACAAGCGAATAGACCGAAAAGGAGAGCGCCTCCAGACTCTCTCGGCTCGACAGGTTACGGAGATCGTCGACAAGGTGATTAACTGGAATCGAGACGAGGCTAGCGACTGAAAAGAAACAGTAAAGAAGTCCAAGGAAAATAAGGGGATTACGAAGTTCATCCTTCGAGATTGAGAAGAGGCTCTGCCCCTTCGAACGCAGCCCGCCAAGAGCGAGACCGAGAAAGAGGGAGGCTCCGGTCAGGGTGGATACGACCGCTTGAGTAGTGCCAGGACGGTTTCCGCCAAGAGGCAAGGCCAACAGAGCTAATGCGCAACCCAGTGTAGGAGCCATAAAGCCCATCGCAGTAACTGCGACCACAATCACGACGCCGAACGGCGCATAGAGGTCGTACGAAAGCACAGCACCCGCAAAGAGCGCCGAAACTACCGCACAGGCACAAAACAGAGCCTGATGAAAAAGGGAGAAGAATCTCATAGGAACACCCCGGACGATGCTACAAGTAATTGCACCGTGATGCGAGGGGAAGAGCGGAAGCTCCTTTCACCTTAGGAGGCGGAGCACCTCGTAAGCTGGGGAAGCAGGGCAACAGGCCCCAGGTTCTCGTCGAGAGAGGTCCATCGATACGCCACGAACTCCTGCTCTTTTTAAAGCAACGGCGAGCAAGTTGCCCCTTCAGATAGTGCGCGCACAGGGTGTCACAATAAGGTCGCCGGGCACACAATCGCAATCTACCCGGCTTTCGACGCACATAACGTCGAAAGCAGACGGCAGGAGCGCGGTGCCGCTCCATCGAGAGATGGATATTTTAAACGTACCCTAGTGAGCTAAAGTCCTGAGCGCCTGCAAACGAGCGACCTTCTGAGAGAGAACTTCCCATTCAGGCTCGTACAGGCTCAATTGCTCAAGCTCAGCCTCAAGGAGCGCAACCTCATCGTCAGATACCTTCGACGAGGCGATCTCCTCAGGCTTATCCACCGTGTCAGCCAGCAACGTCAGCACGTTATTGTTAAAGGTACAGATTCCACCCGAGACGAGACACTTCTTTTCTGAGGCGTCAGCGGCATCGGTATATTGAGTAACACCCGTCGATATCAATCCGACATAGTCGCAGTGATTTTGAAGGAACCCAAGCTCTCCTGACTCAGAGGGAACTGTTACGTCGGAGACCGTGGCCTCAACCTCAAGTCCTCGTCCGGAGAATACCTTTAATTGAAATGTACCGTCTGACATCCCCTACCCCTTTACGCAGCTTGCGCGAACTCAGCAGCCAACTTTTCTGCCTTAGCACGAACTGAATCAAGCCCGCCAACCATGTAGAACGCCTGCTCTGGAAGGTCATCAAGCTTACCGTCTACAAGCTCGCCGAAGCTCTTGATGGTGTCCTCAAGCTTGCAGTACACGCCTGGAGTACCTGTGAAGGTCTCAGCTACGTGGAACGGCTGTGAGAAGAAACGCTCGATCTTACGAGCACGGCCTACGATAAGCTTATCATCCTCAGACAACTCGTCCATTCCGAGAATGGCGATGATGTCCTGAAGATCCTTGTAACGCTGCAAGGTCTGTTGAACCTTACGAGCTACTCGGTAGTGCTCATCTCCTACAACGCTCGCCTCAAGAACCGTCGAGCTCGAGGTAAGAGGATCTACCGCTGGGTAGATTCCCTTCTCCGCGATTGAACGCTCAAGAGCGATCGTAGCATCAAGATGCGCGAAAGTTGTCGCTGGAGCTGGGTCGGTGTAGTCGTCCGCTGGTACGTATACCGCTTGGATCGAGGTGATCGAACCCTTCTTCGTTGAGGTAATGCGCTCTTGGAGCTGGCCCATATCAGTCGCGAGGGTTGGCTGGTAACCTACCGCGCTCGGCATACGTCCGAGGAGCGACGATACCTCTGAACCTGCTTGGAGGAATCGGAAGATGTTATCAACGAAGAGAAGAACGTCTCGGCCCTCTTCATCACGGAAGTACTCAGCTGTTGTAAGAGCTGAGAGAGCTACACGGAAACGTGCTCCTGGAGGCTCACTCATCTGTCCGTACACAAGGCAGGCCTTGTCGATAACGCCGGAATCCTTCATCTCGTGCCAGAGATCATTCCCCTCACGAGTACGCTCACCTACGCCGGCGAATACGGAGAATCCTCCGTGCGCCTTAGCGATGTTGTTAATGAGCTCCATGATGATAACGGTCTTTCCTACTCCGGCACCACCGAAGAGACCAATCTTTCCGCCCTTAAGGAATGGAGCGACGAGGTCTACTACCTTGATTCCTGTCTCAAGGATCTGTTTCGAAGTCGATTGGTCCTCGAACGATGGAGTTGGACGGTGAATCGACCAACGGGTGTCGGTATCAACTGGACCAAGCTCGTCAATCGGACGGCCAGTAACATCGAGGATTCGACCAAGGGTCTTCTGTCCTACTGGTACCGAGATCGGGGCGCCGCTGTCGACAACAGATTGACCACGAACGAGACCCTCTGAGGAGTCCATCGCGATACAACGAACGACATTGTCACCAAGGTGCTGAGCTACCTCAAGAACGAGGTTGTTCTCTTGGTTGTCGATGTTCGGGTTTGTGGTGAGCAAAGCATCGTAGATCTTTGGAATACCGCCACCTTGTGGGAACTCAACGTCAATTACCGCGCCGAGAACCTGACTAATCTTTCCTTTACGTCCCATTGTTTCTTTCATAGCTATTTCCCTTGGTTACTTGAGTGCTTCAGCTCCGCCGACGATATCAAGCAGCTGGCTGGTGATACCTGTCTGTCGCAGTTTGTTAAACTTAAGTGTGAGAGAGTGAATAAGATCCGAAGCGTTCTTCGTCGCATTATCCATCGCTGTCATACGGCTCGCGTGCTCACTCGCCTTCGTGTCGAAAGCAGCTTGTCGTACGATCGCTCGAACGATTCTCGGAACTACCGCGTCGAAAACGCGCTGTGTGTTCGGCTCGAAGGTCGTCGTCCCAGTCGCCGCCTCTGGAGAGGCATTTACAACCGCCAAGTTCTCTTTATCGAGGGGTAATAAACGCTCTGAGGTCGCAACCATCGAGATAGCTGATCGGAAGCGTGTGTACACCACGTACAGCTCGTCGAACTCCCCTTTCAGGAAATCAACCTCCAAACGCTGACAGGTCTCTTGAATTGGCCAGTTCGTCGGGTCATCCGAGAGCGTCTCATTTGCGTCGAGGTACTGACGGCCAATTCGACGGTAGTGCTCTGCCGGCTTCTTTCCAAGGATAACGGTATCGATTGAGCATCCTGGATGCTTAGCCGCTATCTCTTTGTGGAGAGCGTCCACCTTGCGGTTGACGTTTGTATTGAAGCCGCCGCACAGACCGCGGTTAGCGCCAAGAACCAATACACGAACACGTCTTACTTCAGGACGAGCCTCAAGAAACGGGTGCGTGAACTCGTTGCCACCTTCAAGCTGAGAGAGCACGCCCTTAAGAGCGTCCGTGTACGCTCGAGAGCGAACGACTGCCTCCTGAGTCTTTCGCAGCTTCGCAGCCGCGACAAGCTTCATCGCTGAGGTGATCTTTTTTGTGTTTTTCACCGACTTCAATCGTCGGCGAATCTCTTTAAGACCTGCCATGAGGTGTCAATCCTTATGCTGCTGTAGCGTGTGCTTGAGCCGACTTCTGCGTCTGAGCACCGTGCCCAGCACCGTTCGCGCCCGCGGTGAGAGATGTCGCCGTTCCAGCGACAAACTTCTCAACGAAGCTGGCGATAGCCTTCTTCAAACGGTCAGTAATGTCCTTATCGAGCTCCGCTTTAACGCGGAGGTCGTTCATAAGAGCTGACTCATTTGAAAGCATGTGACGGTGAAGCGCCTCTTCGAACGGACGAACCTGAGCGACCTCAAGCTTGTCTGTGTAGCCGTTAGCTACCGCGAAGATGGACAGAACCTGAAGCTCTACTGGCATCGGAACGTTCTGTCCTTGCTTCAAGATCTCAACGAGACGAGCACCTTTAGCGAGCTGCGCGCGTGTAGCGGCGTCGAGGTCAGAACCGAACTGCGCGAACGCTTGCTTCTCACGGAACTGAGCGAGGTCGAGTCGGAGCGTTCCAGCGATCTTCTTCATCGCCTTAACTTGAGCGGCTCCTCCTACACGGGATACCGAGAGACCTACGTTTACCGCAGGACGGATACCGGAGTTGAAGAGATCTGCCTCAAGGAAGATCTGCCCATCGGTAATCGAGATCACGTTCGTCGGTACGTACGCTGATACGTCACCCTCAAGGGTCTCAATCACTGGAAGAGCTGTAAGCGATCCACCACCGAGCTTGTCGCTGAGCTTCGCGGCTCGCTCAAGGAGTCGGGAGTGGAGGTAGAATACGTCTCCTGGATACGCCTCACGCCCTGGCGGACGTCGAAGGAGGAGCGAAACGCTTCGGTACGCTACGGCGTGCTTGGAAAGATCGTCGTAGATGATGAGAGCGTGCTTACCGTTCTCCATGAAGTACTCACCCATCGCGCATCCAGCGTATGGCGCAAGGAACGACATCGGAGCTGGCTCAGAGGCTGTCGCGGATACCACGATCGTGTGGTCCATAGCGCCGTGCTCCTTGAGTCGCTCTACTACTTGAACGACAGAGGAACGCTTCTGACCGATAGCGACGTAGATACAGATAACGCCGGTACCCTTCTGGTTGATGATCGTATCGATAGCAACGGTGGTCTTGCCGGTCTTCTTATCTCCGATGATAAGCTCACGCTGACCTCGTCCTACCGGTGTCATCGCGTCGATAGCCTTGAGGCCTGTCTGCATCGGCTCGTGAACGGACTTACGACCAACGATTCCAGGGGCTTTGATCTCAAGACGTCGAACGTGTGGAGTATTGATATCGCCGAGGCCGTCGATAGGGTTTCCGAGAGCGTCAACGACGCGACCGATCAGGGCATCTCCTACTGGAACCTGCGCAATCTGGCCAGTTCGCTTAACGGTATCACCCTCAGCGATCGCTGTGGTGTCGCCCATTACTACCGCGCCGACGTTGTCTTCCTCGAGGTTAAGAGCGATCGCCTTGGTTCCGTTCTGGAACTCGATGAGCTCTCCAAGAGCAACCTTTCCAAGGCCGTAAATTCGCGCGATTCCGTCACCCACGCTCAATACGGAACCTACCTCGGCGAGGTCTTGATCGCCCGATACGTTGCCGATCTTATCTTTGATGATTCTGCTTATCTCGTCTGCACGTATGTCCATAGTTACCTCTCTTTGCAAATTAACGAATTCTTCCTATCGAACTTTCTCTTCTATCGCACCAACTCAGCCGCAACCCGCTGCAAAGTTCCAGCCACGGAACGATCAAGGAACGAGTCGCCCAAACGAACAGTTAATCCACCAATTAATGACGGATCGGTTTTTACGGTCATCTTCACCTCTCCGCCCAAAGACGAAGAGAGCTTTTTTTGAAGTTCAACGATAGCTTCCTCGCTCGCTGGCTGGGCCAACGTAACTTCAAGGAGGAGGCTCTTTTTGTACTCACTGACGAAGTGAGAGAAGATCTCCGAGAGGGACGGAATAACGGAAGCCTTTCGGAGGGATGTGAGGGTCATGAGGGTGCGCTTA
>JAIXQT010000246.1 GCA_027485595.1 Pseudomonadota bacterium
AGATCTCAACGGATCCGGGGATGATCGCCCAAAATACTGAAAAAATAATCTCGTATGTTAACGAGGCGAAGGAAAAGGGAGCTGATATGGTGGTGTTCCCCGAGTTGGCCATACCTGGCTACTGCTCGATGGATCTCCTCTGGGATAAGGATTATCTCGAGACTAACCTCGCCGGCCTACAAAGAATCAAAGAGGCGAGCGCTGGGATCACCGTTATCGTTGGATTCGTCGACGTGGACCCGGACAATTTCCTCCCAGGTGGCCGTCCCAAGATCTTTAACTCGGCGGCGATTATTCGCGACCGCGAGATCCTCGCGGTTCAGGATAAAACCCTCCTCCCCGATTACGATATCTTCTCGGAGAATCGATATTTCGCGCCTCCTCGAGGTTCGCGGGTCGTGCAAGCCGGACCAATTAAGATCGGTGCCGAGATATGCGAGGACCTCTGGACGACGGGCTATGAGGTCGATCCAGCCGAGAAGTTGGTTAAACAGGGAGCTGAGCTTGTCGTCAATCTCTCGGCGTCACCGTTTCATATCGGAAAGATGCCCGTGCGATTGGGGCTCGTCTCCGGAACCGCTCAAGCTAAGGGCGTCCCGCTTGTTTACGCGAACCTCGTCGGAAGTTTCGACGGATATGAGGGCGAGGTCGTTTTCGATGGCCGAAGCATGGTCGTTGGAAGGAGTGGCAAGGTTGTCGGCGCTGCCGAGGGTTTCAAGGAGCAACTTGTTATCTCAGACATCTACGCTGAACAGGAGATCACGCTCCCTCAAACAGAGCGGGTCGCAGAGCTCCACGACGCCCTTGTCTTGGGTATCAAAGACTACTTCCGACGGGTTGGAAGTCTTGAGAAGGGTAACTTCCGATACGCGTATGTCGGCTTAAGCGGAGGGATTGACTCTGCGCTCGTCGCGGCGCTCGCGGTTGAGGCGCTTGGGCCTGACAAGGTGATTGGTGTCACCCTTCCCTCTCGCTACAACAGCGCTGAGACTCGCTCGGACGCTGAGATTCTGGCTCGAAACCTCGGGATCCGCTTCAAGACCCTCTCGATCGAGAGTCAGTTAAAAGCGTGCACGGACGCTTTCGCTACCGACACGGATCTCGCGTCGGCGCCAGAGGGTGTGGCGGATCAAAACGTTCAAGCCCGTCTTCGAATGCTGGACCTGATGTACTACGCCAACAAGACGCAGGGAATAGTACTCAACACTGGCAATAAAACCGAACTCGCGCTCGATAACTGCACAATCTACGGAGACATGGTCGGCGGTTTCAGCGTGCTCGGCGATGTGGATAAGGATCGCGTGTACGAACTCTCGCGATACATCAACGCTCGGGCGGGCCGAGAGATCATTCCTGTGAGCACGATCGATCGCGTCCCGACCGCCGAGCTTAAGCCCAATCAAACTGACTCCGAGGTGATGGGAGCAGACCCAGAGAAGATCGCTCCCCTCGTGCGAACCGTTATCGAGGAGGGGCTGAGCATCTCAGAGGCTCTTCAACGGTTCAGTGGCACCTGGGATGAGGCGCTCATTCACCGAACGTACCAGCGCATCGACCGATCGGAGTGGAAGAGACGCCAGGCGGCTCCTGGCATTCGAGTCACTCCTCACTCATTCGGGATCGGAAGACGGATGCCGATCTCTCACGGCTTTTACAACAACAAAAAATAAGGAGTTCACATGAAAGTACTCATCCTTGTCGACATTCAAAATGATTTTTGTCCTGGCGGCGCGCTCCCCGTTCCCGAAGGGGACCACGTCGTCCCTGCGGCCAATACGCTCATGAGATCCGGAGCATTCGATCTCGTGGTGGCCACGAAGGATTGGCACCCCGCTAACCACATCAGCTTCGCGGACAACCACGAGGGGAAGGAGGTTTTTCAACAGATCGAGCTACCCAGCGGGGCGCAAACCCTATGGCCGAGGCACTGCGTTCAAGGAACTTCTGGCGCGGAGCTCCATCCGAAACTCGACACCAACCGCATCGACCACATTGTCACCAAGGGAACCTCTCAGTCGATCGATAGCTACAGCGGATTCTTCGACAACGGTCACCAGCAGGAGACAGACCTTCGGGAGCTCCTCACACGGGAAGCGACACTGCGGGGAATCCCCTTCAACGAGGTTCGACTCTCGGTCTGTGGTCTCGCGCTCGACTATTGCGTTGCCGCGACCGCTCGCGACGCGGCACGTCTTGGATTCAAAACCGATATCATCCTTGATGCGTGTCGCGCTGTGAACATCTCGCCCGGGGACGATCTTCGCACATTGCGTGAGCTCACCACACTCGGCGTAGGGGTGGTGTCGAGCAGAGAGATCCTGCCAGAGCGAACTCCATCACGACCTGTTGAACTACGTCCGTAACATTGATGAGAAGGGAGGAGATATGCTGCGACACGAACCAGGACTATCGGGCTCTGGTGGGCTCGGCCTACCGCAGGCGCCTCACGTAACGCCGTGCACTTCTCCCTCTATCTCTCGTGATGAGATCCTCGTCGTGACCAAGATGAGTAAGTTCGAGAGGGAAAAACGCGAGACAAACCTCTCGGATGAGGATCTTGTCGCGCGCTACAACGCGGTCGGAGAGAGCGGATTACGGATACTCGCTGCCCACCTACACCATCAGGAGGCGATAGCTACCTGCGTCCGAGAGTTGCGGCCTGAGCAGGTTATCGCCCTTGAGTCCCTGAGAGACCACGAATTGACCTCTCGTTTCAAAGTAATTATCGCCCTCGGAGGGGATGATTTTTTCAAGCTCGTCACTCATCACATCGAGGGCTCGCAGCCGATTCTCGGAGTTAATTCCGATCCCGCATCAAGTGTGGGCGCGCTCCTACCCATCACGATCGAGGAGCTTCCAGAGGCGTTGAAGCGCCTTGAAAAGGGCGACTATCGAATCGACCCGTGGACGCGAATATCACTCCGGATGAACGGCGTCGAGTGTGGTTCCGCTATCAACGATATCGTTCTCGGCAAACGCGACTTCCGTCTCACCTCCCGACACGAGCTTGAATACCGGGGCGTAAAAGTCATGCAACGCTCCTCCGGTATCCTGATAAGCACCGGAGTGGGCTCGACCGGATGGTACGCGAGCGCCGGGCTCTACCTCGGGGATCACGATCGCTCCTTTCCCAAAACCGCTCGATACGCACGCTTTGAGCTACGAGAACCATCAGTGACGGTCACTGAGGTCGATGGCAAGCGTGTCACACGGCTTCCTGATCTCGTTGAGGGAACTCTCGTGGAGAACGAGACTCTGCGCATCACCTCCCTCAACGATGACGAGGGACTCGCTTGTCGTGATTCCTTCGACTCGGTCCCGTTCCCACGGGGGGCTGTCGCGGAGATCTCAATCGATCCGAACCCATGTCACGTCATTATCCCAGGAGGTACACCATGCTCGCGATAGATCAATTCAAAGCCGTTGCGGCTTCATCTCAAGCCCCCCTCACCTTCCCTCCCTACTCTGAGAGGCCTCTCACCACAGCGGTAGGGTATCCGGAGCGATATGCGGTTCCACCACACCTCCGAGCGTGGCGTCATAGCTACGAGAACTACAAGCCACCCTTCTATGAGTCACCTAAACTCGCGCTCAACGACCGTACCGTTACCCCCGGTGGATGGGCGGATCCCGCGGTCGTCTTACGCGCTGAGTTCCTTGCGTGGAGCGCTCACGGTCGCATGAAGAGTTTTGAGGGCCCCATTCAGCATGACCCGGACTCTGGACGCCCACTCAACCCTCTCGGTCGCACCGGAATTCAGGGTCGGGGCTTGCTTGGCAAGTGGGGGCCAAATCACGCGGCGGACGCCATCGTTACCCGTATCTCTCCGAGCACAGGGTTCCTCGAGGTACTCCTCATTCAACGAGGATGCGGGGCATGGGCTATCCCTGGAGGAATGGTAGATGACGGGGAAACTCCCCTTACCGCCGCGACCCGTGAGTTGGCTGAGGAAACCGGCCTGGTCATGGACAAAACAACGCCGCGCGTCGTGTATCAAGGCGTTGGTGATGGACCTCGAGTGACGGACAACGCGTGGATCGAGACGAGCGCCTATCACTACCACATCGCCCCGGAGAGCACCGTACACAGCTCAACTCCCACCGGACTTTCCGACGCCCTCGACGCGAAATGGATGACCGTCACCCCCGATCTCATTCGATCCCTGTACGCCAATCATGGTGAGCTTCTGTCGATGGCGCTCTCCCAATGGCGAGTAACCCACACGGCTCCATCGGCCGAGGTCCGTCAACAACTCGCTGAGGTACCTCACCTGCCACTTCTGACCAACATGGAATTCCTCTCGGGTCGAATCGGAATACTGGGAGGCAGTTTCGATCCCGTGCACAATTCGCACATCGAGATCGGACGGCGCGCGGCTTTACACCATAACTTGGATGCAGTCATCTACCTTCCCACGGGACAAAACCCACTCAAAGAGCATGGACCTCAAGCCTCCCCGCAGGAGAGGGTCGATATGCTCTTCTACGCGCTTCGACATGACCCTCGGATGTTCGTTGCAACGTTAGAGGCTCGGGTCCCAGGAGTCGCGTATACGGTAGAAACCCTTGCGCGGCTTCGTGAGAAGCTTCCACCCGATCAATGCGAGCTCTTTCTCATCATCGGAGCCGACAGTCTGCAACATTTTTCTGAGTGGCGAGACTACGACCGCATCCCAACCCTCGCTGAGCTCATTCCGGTCGAACGTCCCGGCATCAGCGACATCGCGAACGACGAACAGCTGAGGCGAAAGCTCACAAAAGAGCTCGGCACATCAACAGTTACAAGATTCCTCGCGAATGTTGTCCCATATGAGGGACATCCGCTTAGCTCGACAGAGCTGCGTCAACGAATCGCGGATAGGGAGGAGAACCTCCCACTACCTCCAGGAGTATCCGAGTATACTACAGAGCGAGGATTATACCGATGACGTCCCACGTTACGTGCCCCAAAACGCGGGAATGTCCCCTTCCCTCTCGCACATCCTCGTTGCTTCTTACCGCGAAACGCGGGACATGTCGGGGTATGAGCTTAAGCGATAAAGAGGCGACGATTCTCGCGGCTGCCGAGCTTCGAGCTCAGGCACCAATTGAGGTACTACAAAAGGAATCCGGCTATCGAGAACACATCGTTCGGCATGCGCTCCGGCGCCTCCGACAACGTGAGGTAATACGACCACTACCAGTGATAAACCTCCATCAGATCGGATTCTCCGTGTACAACGTGTTCTTCTCATCCGCAGCTCTCGGAGAAACCGCGCGGCAGGCGCTCGTGAGGTCGTTTGTGTCGACCCCTGAAGTCCTGTGGGTAGGTGAATTCGGCGGCGAATATCACTACGGTGTCGCCTTCTGCGCTGAGCGCCCCGCTCACGTTATTGATTTCCTCCATGACATCTGTCGCAAGCACAAAGATCTGTTTCTTGAAAAAGCGGTATCACTTACCATCTCATCAACTCTCTATCCTCGACGATATCTGAGCTCTCGAAAGTTCTCTGTCGACCCGATCTACATCCGCTCCACGAGCGACCCTGTGGATGTTGATGACCTCGATATGCGGGTGCTTGCAGCGCTCTCAACGTTTAGCGACCTCTCACACCGTCAACTCGCGGCGAAGGTTCGCGTCCCACTCTCTACTCTGGAGTTGCGAATTAAAAAGCTTCGAGAAAAGGGGGTCATCGTTGGTGACATCTACGTAGTTAGTCCCGCGAAATTCGAACGACAGAGCTACAAGCTGCTGATCTACACAAAGGGTATCGACCCTGAAATGAGTAAGAAGATGGACGCTTTCTGCTCACAACATCCCAACATTGTGTATCTCTTCGAGTGCTTCGGTGTATGGGGATTTGAGATAGGAGTTGAAGTTCCAGCCCAAGAAGATGTTAGCGTTATCATGCAGGAGGTCTATGAAGCGTTTGGCAGCTCCGTGACGAACATTAAGCTACTTACTACGTTCCGCTATCCGAAAGTGCGGTGGTTTCCCGAGGTGTAATCCTTTCCGGCGAAGACGCTTGGAGCACGGGAGTAACCTACTTTTTTAAAGCATGTCAGTTCAGCACATGTGATCGTGGTTACGCGACCTGTAAGCGCTTCATAGCCTCTGCGCGCCACTGCCCGCCTTGAAAGACCACCCACTTATTGTCGATCGCAGCAACTGGCTGTGAAAGCCCAATCTTTTGGAGCTGTCCCGCGAGCACGGCACTGGAGAGGACGACCTGGTTAAGAGAGAAGCTGAACGAGTGGCTCGCATAGCCAAAGGGGAATTCTCCCACGACTGACTCTACGCGAGCGTGTGCGCGTCGAATCCCCTCTATGTATGGGATAAAGCAAAGCCTGACACACTCAGCGGGGAACTGCCATGCGGGGTCAGGCGCTGGTACAAACACCTCAGGGTGCACGATCGTAAACGAGTGGTAATGGTAGAAAATTATTGGGGCGCCATCGACGCACGGTTCCCCTCGCTCATTCACTGAATAGTGGTAGTTTTCCTGGTTCCACGGAGCGACGCCGACACCGTGGTTCTGTGTTACGAGAACCTGGGGGAACCTCTCTGGCCACTCGTCAAGGTATCCCTGGTCACCAAACTTTCCGTCCTCAACATAGTCATGGCACCACGCAAGACATTTGAGACGCCAATCACGCAACACTTCACGCGCGCATGTGGTGTTGGAGAAGACGAGTAGCCCTACATTAAATATGCCGTGCCGCTCGAGGTGTTTATTACGCTCGTTGAACCTGTGCCCATGGATGAGTACCGTCTTAGAGCCCATCTCCTCGTGGATGACCGACGGATCGGAGAAGAAGAAGAGGTCCGCATCCACATACACGAGCCGCTCGATCTCGGGAAATCTGTCGAGAACATATCCGATAATCGCTGGGGTGCTTGTCCAGATATACTCGACGACCTTTCTTGTGCGACGGCACGCGGCCAAGTCGGGGTCTTTACGCTCGATCTCGTGGAACGGAATCGTTCTTACGCTCGGGATATTGAGCTCGTTCAGGATTACACGAGTGTACTCATCCATGCACACCACGTAGATGGTGAAATCCTTACAATGTCGATTGAGGGAGTCTATGAGCGCAAGCCCGCGCGTCAGGTAGTTCCGGTCAAAGTAGGTGCAGAAGTGATGCCGCATTTATTTCCCCCAATAGCTTCGTACGCCACGCGTCACCTGTTCAACCTGCTCAGGAGTAAGCTGTGGGTAGACTGGAAGGCTTAAGAGCCGTCTGTAGAGGGCTTCCGTAGTAGGCAGAGAGCCACCACCCCGAATTCGCCCCTCGTACGCTGGTTGCTGGTGTACAGCGAGCGGATAGTGAAGCGCCGCGATAACACCGACCTTCGCGAGGTGCTCTTTGAGCGCGTCGCGTTCTTCACTCTCAATAACATATTGGTGATAGACATGCGTGGTACCCACTATCTCGGTGGGAAGTGTTATGGGAAGACCGATAAACGCCTCGTTATAAAGATTCGCCACACCTTGGCGCCTCTTGTTTCTTTCATTCAGCTTAGCGAGCCGATAGCGTAGTATTGCGGCTTGAACCTCATCGAGCCTACTGTTGCCACCCGCGACAAGACTCACGTACCGTTCCTTCCACCCATACTGCCGGAGGATACGGATTCGCTCGGCAAGCGCCGTGTCATCGCGCACCACTATCCCCCCGCCGTCACCGAGAGCTCCGAGATTTTTAGTGGGATAGAAGCTGAACGCCGAGATATGCCCGATGCTTCCCACCCGGCGAGAACCGATCATCGCCCCGTGCGCTTGAGCGCAATCCTCAATGACCGGAATACCCCATTCGGAGGCTAGTGCGACTATCTCATCAACTTGCGCGGGTTGCCCGTATATATGCACTACCACGATAGCTTTGACGCGTGGGGAGAGGACTGAGCGCAGACTCTTGGGGCACATACACCGTGTCGTCGCGTCGATGTCAGCGAACACAGGCTCTGCCCCAATCATTTCGATCGCGGCGACGGTCGCCACCGCTGTGTGCGAGACCGTAACGACCTCGTCCCCTGGCTGGAGGCCGAGCCCTTTCAGGGCATACACGATAGCGTCAGTGCCGTTTGCGACACCGATGCAGTCGCCACCACCGACGAAAGCGGCGAACTCACGCTCAAACGCCGAGACTTCGCCGCCGAGGATATAGGTTCCTCGATCGAGCGTTGCCGCCATGACTGATAAAAGATCCGCGCGGTCCTCTTGGAACTCGGCTCCTGGGTTAGCACAGTAGATAGTTTGTGGCGTAGTCATGTTAGTCGATATAGTGGGATAGGTTAGTTCGGTAAAACTCGACCGTTTTGCGTATACCTTCCTCGAACGATACGAGCGGCCTCCAGTCGAGTCGGGAGCGGATGCGCCTAAAGTCGCTGTAGTAGTCGCCGATATCGATCTTCTTGAGCTCCCCGGGAAACGGCACGATCTCATAGCGCCCGTTCCGCTCAAGCTTGGTCATAATCTCCGCGGTGGCCCTAAGTGACATCGGATCGTCTGCGCCAAGGTTAAATACCTCTCCGTAGGCGCTCTCGGACGTGGCGCAGAGAAGCATGGCGTTCACCACGTCGCTCACGTAGTTATAGTCACGCACCTGCTTTCCATCTCCATAAACAAGGATCGGCTCCCCCTCGAGGAGTCGCTTAATCCAAATTCCAAGGAAGGTTTGGCGCGCGTCGCGCACCCGCATGCCGGGTCCGTACGTGTTGGTGAGTCGAAGGACTGAGGTCTTAATCCCGTACACCTTGTGGTACAGGAGGTGGTAGCTCTCACCGGCGATCTTGTTGATACCGTTAACGTCAACGGGGTGGAGGGGGTGCCGCTCGTCAACAGGAAGGGACTCGGGTGCCCCATAGACCTGTCGAGTGCTGGCGAAGACTACCTTAATCTCAGGGTTAAAGTGTCTGCACGCCTCAAGGATCGAGAGCTGCGCGCGAGCGTTAATCTCTAAGTCTGGGAAGGGATTGTTCATCGAGTCGAGGTGACTCGTCTGTCCCGCAAGGTTAAAGAGGTAATCCTGGCCCTGAATAAGGTACTTCATCGAGTGCTGGTCGCGCACATCGCTTATGTTGATCTGCACCTGTCCCTTGATCGGCTCCACATTCCATAGATTGCCGCCGTATTCGGGAATGAGCGAGTCAACGATGGTGATCCGAGCGCCTTGGCGCGCGAGCTCTTTGGCAAGGTTTGAACCGATAAACCCTAGACCGCCAGTGATAAGCACTTGCTTTCCGTCAAAGCTGTTCATGCGTCGCTCCGTGTAAATGCGTAGGTTACGGTTTGGGTCTCGCGGGCTGGATCGGAATCAAGCACCAGATAATGAGTAAGCGAGAATCCATGGGCCTTCACCAGGTTTACGATCTCAGCCTCATTAAAAACGAGCTCTACCGTCTCCACGCCATACGCTTTTTTGGTGAAGAACCGGGTTGCGCCCAGCTTTGACACAGGTGTGCGGGCAAGTACGATGGAGCGCTTGGTGACTCGTGCGGTCTCCTCAATATGCTCAGCGTAGTTCGGGCAATGCAGGAGCACTCCCCCTGAAATAACGAGATCGAACGCACGATCCGTATAGGGGAGGTCATCACCGCTTGCCACCTCAAACGGAGTGGTCGGATAGCGAGTTCTCGCCATCTCGATCATCGCCTCTGAGTAGTCCACACCGCTATAGGAGAAAGGTTTTGGAATAAGATACGAGAGGACCTCAGAGTAGTATCCGCTTGAGCACCCGATCTCGAGCACCGTATCGCCCGCGAAGAGTGTTCTCGCGAGTACCTCTTTGAGGCTCGCGAATGGGAGCACCTTCTCCCCGCGGTACATCGCCTTGAGTTCATGAGTCACGAGGGCGCGTTGCTTGAGCGGGAGCGAGGCGCTCTTCCATGCCTCGGTGTGTTCCACGCGCACCTCAGAGGGCGACACGGCGGAAAAATCGTACGATATCGTGTTGTAGTCGATAGGTCTGTGTGACTCTGTCGAAAGTGCAAGGATATTGCGGAGTCGGTTTGAGAGGTCCCGCATGCGGGAGTCGTACGAATGATCGCGTAGGGTGCGCTCCTGACCAGCGAGCGCGATCTCACGAGCCTCCTGCGGGCGGCGGGTGTAGTACCTCACAAGCGCCGCGCACTCGTCATCGCTTCGGTACGCTACCACCTCGCGACCTATCTCAAATAGATCCCCAAGGTTGTCTCGGTACTCGGTGATGAGGAGAGCGCCCATACCTGTCGCCTCAAAGAGCCGCATGTTGTTCGCCCACGTTTCGGTCGCGTTTACGGGCTTTTCCTTGTTAAAGAGCACCTCGGCGTGTGCGTTGACGGTTATCTTTGAGTTGCCTAGGACGGTAAAGAGGTCTTGCCCCCACGCTTCGCCTCGGTATCGCGCTCGGAGCGGCGAGTCTTGCGGGAGAAGCTCAGCGCCAGTGCCCCAAACTTGAATAGGCGTTGATTGCGCCAGCGAGGAGAGCAGTTTAACTCGTGAGAGATGAATGTCTGACGCGACTGATCCAGCGAATGAACATTCGATCGGTCGAGTCATGAAATCGCTCTGAAGTGAGAGCCCCTCACTCACTCGTGGCGCGAAGGCAAGGGGGATGTACAAGGAGGTGATGCCTCGAGAGCGGCAGTGCTCAACGAGGGGGAAGATCGAGCTCACCACGACATCGTAGCAGTGAAGAGGAACAGCGAGTGGGGATGTGGCGATCTGACCAACGAGGAGGCGACAGTGTTTTTTAAGTTCTCGCAGAAGGGGCTCAGAAAGCTGGTGCATGTCTTGGCAGTAGAGCACGTCAGGATTGATTCGCGCGACCTGCTCGATGAGGAGCGAGGTACCGCTCGCGTTGATGCCGTGCTCCCGTGCCCACGCCGCCTGCATGAAGGGAGAGTTAATGACAAGCTGCTCGCATCGCCATCCATGAGCGCGGAGACCAGTGGCGTAGAAGTCACTGTCTCCGTTGTTTGTCGAAAGGAGTCGAGAGAGTTGGACGGCGAATGTCTCCGTTCTGAGCGCCGGCTCGGTGTGGTAGAGGTGGGTGAGGAACCGGTCGTAGAACGTGTCGAGGAAAAGGCATGAGCGTTGGCTCCCGGCTTCCGCGATGACGGTCTGTTCAGCGAGTGAGTTCTCGCGTTGGTCCAGTGTTCGTGTGTCTGCATCCATGCGCGTTGCTACGGCTCCTGGATATATAGATTCCAACTGGGACCAGGGGGATTCAGGATAGGTGTGGGCCGAGAAACCGCCAAGAACCCTAGAGCGTTACGTTTCTGGGAGGTATACGAGCGAAATGGGTGTTAGCAGAAGAGCTGGATCGCCCCTGTAAGGCAGTCTTCCCTCGGGGTCCTGATGGTGGCGGCAGAGCTCTTCCACTCAAATACCTCAGGTTCACGCCCTCTCCTACGCACCTCGACATCAAATCCCCCCTCCCACATCAGCATCGTGTTTACCTGATCAGCCTTAATAATGACGAGCGCCGAGAAGGCCTTTTCCCGCTCGGTTTGCGGTGCGCAATGCATCGACATGAGGATATCGCTGGAGAGCCCCTCGACCTGGTCGTGTGTGTACTCGCTAAAGACAAGACGGTTGTTGAACCACTCGACCATCCAGCGGTGGTTACTTACCTTTGCGGTGTTCAGGAAGAGGTCTTTCGCCCGAGTGGGGGTCTCAAGGTAGCCGCGTTTTGCAACGCGCATCAGCTCTGTGCAGGCTTTGATCGGATCCGAGACGTGCTCAAGAACGTGCGAGCAGTAGGCGAAATCAAACGCGCCGTCATCGAACGGCATATCTTCAACACTGCAGTTATACACGGGGCTTCCATCCACATACTTGAATGGAGCGCCGGCGCGGCCGTAGTTCCCGTCTTCGGTCGCGAAGTCAGCGAGGTGTGTCGCCATCGGAAAGGGAAGATGTCCACTCCCAATATCGAGCACCTTGTCACCCGAGCGAACGGGGAAATTATAGAACCGTGACTGATAGAGTGAGTAGCGGGATTCCTTGTCCGGTAGCTGTTGAAGGATGTCGTAGGCTTGTGCAAGGAGTCGAGTACTAACGTGAGGAGCCTGGTCACATGTTGCTTCAATCAGATCGATCGCCCCAAGGACGTCTCCTCCCGCGAGGGCATGATTTATCTGCTCAATCGCGCCATCGAGGGTTGTTGCTGAAAGGCGCGTCTTAGTGCGGGCATAGGGTGCAGGTGTCATGAGGTTCCCACTTAACTAATCACGATTAGGATGAGCACCGTGGGATGATCGCTTCAGAGGAAATTTGATTGTGAAATCGGA
>JAIXQT010000229.1 GCA_027485595.1 Pseudomonadota bacterium
GAGCGGCACAACCATATCGAAATAACCACGTCGTTTCGTTCACTTTTGGGGGGCGGGACCCCCGACCGCGGTATGGGGTATCCAGGTCCCCTCCCATTTGCCTGAATCACCTATTTAGCGATATTCTCTCACTCGTTCACTACGCTCGTGTGTACCTGGAGATTTGTATGGGCCGTATCTTTGAAAAACGAAAAGACCGAATGTTTGCTCGCTGGGCGAAGAACGCCAAAGCATTCACTAAGCTCGGCAAAGAGATCGCGATCTCAGTAAAACTCTCGGGGCCTCATCCAGAGAGCAATCCTCGTCTCCGCATGGCGATTCAAACGGCTCGCTCACTTAACATGCCCAAGGATCGGATCGAGGCGGCTATCAAACGCGCAAGTTCGAAGGACCAAGCTGATCTCAACGAGATCACATATGAGGGCTTCGCTCCACACGGCGTTGGCCTCTTCATTGAGGCGGCAACCGATAATCCTACCCGTACCGTGGCGAACGTTCGAAATATTCTTACGAAACATGAGGGCAACCTCGCGACTACCGGCGCGCTCGAATACATCTTTGATCGTAAGGGCGTCTTCAAGATTACCCCTCCCTCAGGGGATCTTGATGAACTGGAGTTAGATCTGATTGACTACGGACTTGAAGAGATCTTCGAAGCCGATGACGGTCTTCTCATCTATTGCAATTTCAAACAGTTCGGAGATCTTCAAAAGGCTCTCGAAGCTCGCGGTGTTGAGGTAAAGAGCGCCTCATCCCAACGGATTCCCTCAACGCATATCAAGGTCACCGCCGAACAGGAGCAAGACGTTCAAAAGATCATCGACAAGCTTGAAGAGGACGACGACGTTCAGAGCGTTTTCCATAACATGCAATCGGACGCTGAATAACGCATCGATGTGAGTACGGGGGCTGCCCCGCTATCGTACTCACCCCACCCTGCTAGACGGTTCTTTGGTGTTTTCAACGCTACATGCGGCAAAACTGAGCGCCAAAAACTAAAAGCCCGAGGCGGGTACGAAAGCTTTGTGGGTACAGAAACGTGGCAGAAGCATCACAAGACGTGTACGTCTTCTATCGCCTCCGGATCGAGCTCAAGGGTCCCAACACGGGTCACCGGCCCCTCCATCCTAATCGAAAAGTCCGGCCCTATCTCAATTCGAATCGTCCCGCCCGGCATCTGAACCGAAACGGTGCTATCAACAAGGCCCAAACGGTGTGCGACCGCCGCGGCGGCGGAGCTACTACTTCCCGATGCGAGAGTATAGCCAGCACCTCGCTCCCAGATCTCAATAGAGATAGTTGAGCGATCCACAACCCTGAGAAATTGAACATTTGTGCGATTGGGAAAGAAAGAATTTGTCTCAAGGAGCGGGCCGAAGGCACGAGCGGTCTCCTCGGTTGAGGGCAGATTCGTTACCACACAGTGAGGATTTCCAACCGTAGCCGCGCAGAACCGAACCGGGGAGCCGTTGATAACTATCTCCTCATTGAGGACCTCGCGAGGGGCTCCTTGCACCGGGATGGTCTCACTCCGAAAACTCACCTTACCCATATCAACGGTCACCAGACGCCCCTGTTGGGATACAACACAGGTCACTCGACCACCGGCTGTATCAACATCAAAAGGCTCGCCGGTCACAAGCTTCGAATCCCACAGGTAGCGAGCGAATATGCGCAGTCCGTTTCCACTTTTTTCAGCTTCCGAACCGTCGGGATTAATAATTCGAAGGCGAAACGTTGCGCTCGGCTCACGATCCTCGTGCACGAGAATCCCATCGGAACCTATCCCGAAATTACGGTGACAGATGCGTTGTGAGATAGCTGGGGAGAGAGAGACATCGCATTCTGAGGCGCGAACGACGAGGTAATCATTTCCAAGGGCGTGATAACGGTGGAATTTCATAGGTACCTAGGGTAGCACCGGATCATCGAGTATTCCAGGGCAATGAGAACAAGAGCTAGCTACCTCCTCCGGATCCGCACCCTTTCAAACCATTCCATTGGCTTGTACTATCCCCTCTATGACCTCCGCCTATGAACACGCGACCTGCTCCTACTTCTCCGCTGGAACCTGCGGTTCATGTTCCCTGTTGGGAATCCCTGCAGGCAACCGCATAGGGGCAAAGGAGCGCTTCATCGCGCAAGCCCTTTCAGAGCATGGTGTTACACCCCGAGCAAGTGAACCGATTCGAGTCCTCTCGTCGCCATGGGGGTCTCGATGCAAAACCAAAGTAAGTGTGACCGGCACGGTCGACGCGCCATCTCTTGGCATCGTCCGCTCGGATCTTTCTAGCCAGGATCTATCACAATGCCCTCTGACCCCCCCGCACGTGCAAGAGCTCTTCCTCACTCTTAAGGGAATTATTAAAGAGGCGAATCTCACCCCGTACAATATCCAGGAGAGGACTGGTGAGCTCAAGAATGTTATCGTCATGAACAATCACGACGCATCCGAGGGGATTGTCAGGTTCGTGCTCCGAAGCTCAGAAGCGATCCCCCGCATTCGAAAAAATATCGTTGGCCTCCAAGCGAGACATCCGTGGGTCACGGTGATCAGCTGTAACATTCAACCAATTCCAGCGGCGCTCCTCGAGGGACCGGACGAGCATATCCTGACCGACGAACGCACCATCAACGTTCAGTACAACGACACTATCCTGTCGTTCATGCCTCAATCATTCATGCAGGTAACGCACGAGATCGCAGAAGCGCTCTATCATCGGGCGGCAACCTACGTCAGAGAAAACTCATTCTCTCACGCATTAGATCTCTTCTGTGGGGTTGGGGGATTCTCACTATCCATCGCCTCATCTGTTCCTCAGATAACCGGTGTTGAGGTATCGCCGATGGCGGTTGAGAGCGCGCGCCAGTCGGCGGCCCGTCTGACCGTGTCTCATGCATCTTTTTTCGCGGACGATGTGGAGGATTTTCTCTCTCGCTCACTAACCCATGAGCCAGATCTCGTGATCGTCAATCCACCCCGACGGGGGCTATCTGAAGGGATCCGGCGGCGCCTTCTTGAGCTTGAACCATCCGCCATACTCTACTCGAGTTGCGATCCGCGGACCTTCGCCCGCGACGTCAGCGATCTCGCCGCAAGGTATGATCTCGCGATCCTCGCGCCGTTCGATATGTTCCCAATGACCGATCATTGTGAGGTTCTCGGTATTCTTGAGCGCAAGACTCAGACTACCTAAGGAAGCGAGGCAAAACCTGCTAGTAGTTTAATTGTGGACGCCGACACGTGCGCGTGCTCGTAAACGTCAACGTACCCGAAAGCGTTGGTATTTTTATTCTGGGTACGTTCACGTTTACGAGAACGTTTACGTGGGGTTTTGC
>JAIXQT010000044.1 GCA_027485595.1 Pseudomonadota bacterium
ACCCGCTTTCAAGCTGATAAGGAAGAGACGTACCGACTCGTCCTGTGAGAACTGATCGATGAGCTCTTGCCGGTTGCGTGTCGCCCCGTCGAGGTAGAGGTACTTGGTTTGTTGCTCATCAAGCCATGTGCGAATGATGCTGAGCATTCCTCTGAACTGACTGAAGAGCAGGATCTTGCGACCCGACTCAAGTGCCTCAATCGTAAGGTCCTTGAGAAGATTGAACTTACCTGAATCGTATCCCGCAAGGTCCTCAAACGCCTCAATAGAATTTGGGTGGTTGCACACCTGTCGCAACCTGAGCAGGGCGGCCAAGATAGAAACACTTGCCCCGGCAACGCCCTTCTTCTTGATAGCGTCGAATACCTTGGGCCGAACCTCGTTGAGGATCTGGGAGTACATCTGTCGCTGACTCGGGGTCATATCGACGTGAAGAACGGACTCGATCTTCGGTGGCAGCTCCTTCTCTACGTCCGCCTTGAGACGGCGAAGGATGAAGGGGCGAGTTTTACCGTTGAGAAGTTGAGCCACTTGCACCGACGTTCCCCCCTCAAGGATGGGACGCTCGATGTTTGCGCGGAAAAACTCATACGATCCGAGGTATCCCGGCATCAGGAAGTCCATAATCGACCAGAGCTCCATCGGTCGGTTTTCGGTTGGTGTTCCTGTCAGAGCGAGGCGGTGGCGAGCGCGAATGGCTTTTGCCGCTTTTGTGGTTGCGGCTTGCGGATTCTTAATATTCTGCGCCTCGTCCAGTACGATGTGAGAGAACTCGTATCGTTCTAGGTCGTAGCGATCTACTCGCAAGAGCGCGTAGGACGTAAGGACGATGTCAGCCTCGGGGACCTGCGCGAAGAGAGCCTTGCGTCCCGGACCGTGCAGCATAATGCAGCTCATGTCGGGGGTGAACTTCTTAATTTCGTAGCTCCAGTTCGTGATGACCGAGGTTGGCGCCACGATAAGAATCGGTTTCTTGGCTCCTTTTTTCTTGGCGCGCTTATCCTTTAAGCTCTGGAAGAAGGCGAGGGTCTGAACCGTTTTTCCGAGACCCATCTCATCAGCAAGAATGCCGCCGAGCTCAAACTCGTGAAGGAAGTTGAGCCAGCTCACACCTTCCTCTTGATAGTGTCGTAGCTTTCCTATGAAGCCCTTCGATGGTTTTACGGGCTTTATCTCAGAGAAGCTTGAGAGCTTTTCGTTCAAGGCGGCGAGCTTTCGATCGAGGGAAATCGAAAAGCCCGCATCGGTAATTCGGCCGAGGCTGATCGCCTGCGCAAGTGAGAGCTTTGTTTTGATGGTGTTGCTTACACGCGCGTTGGAGTCGACCATGCCAAGGATGGTCCGAAGGTGCGCCATGCTTCCACCTGGGATGCGGGCGTATGCCCCGCTATCCAGGCGCGTCCACCGATCGTTGTCTCCTCGAGCATTTTTAAATACAGCCGAGAGTGGGAGATTTGAGTTGTTCTGCACTACCGACACGTGGCAATCGAACCAATCGATAGCTCCGCCGGCCATACCTCCCGACGACGCGTCCTCGAGCGCATCGAGGTCCTTTTTAGCGGATGCGCCGGAGAGCGAGACCGCGATTTTGAGATCAGCGAACCGGATTCCTTTCTTTACCGACTCCAGTCCGACAATCTTCCACTGATCCCCGAGGCGGTTGTGCGATTCGTGAACGAAGTCGAGCGCCGAGTCGCTCTGAATCGAGTAACGCCGAGGCTCCGGAGTGGTCGAGAATCCAAGACTGAGGAGGAGCTCGATAGCTTCTCGTTCACGTTCCTTGTTTCTGAGGTAGACAACGTTCGAGTTGGTTGTTGGAAGTGGGTATTCGAAATCGAGTGCGGCAGAGATCTCGATGCTTCGGTGAGATGTGAAGTGATCGGAGGCAACATCTCGGCGCTCAAGGGTAAGGTGAGGAGCTGGCTCCTTTACCTCCACTGATGGTTGTAGCTCTCGGTTCTCAACTTTGAGTGATGGGGTGGCAGATCCGTCAAGCTCCATGAGGACCTCAAGGATCGGACCGACCTGCGACCGACTCAGATTGAGCGACTGATGTGAGCCAAAGATGGAGGCAATCCGAGCACCTTGCGGCGAGAGGCGATAAATCCGATTACCGAGCAGTGTCCAAAATGGGCCCGTTCCGAAGATGTCGCGAGTTTTTGCTATCTCCTGTCCTCCTTCGCTCGGTGGGGTTACCCAGCGCATTGAGATCTCAAGATTTGCTGATTTCCAAGAGAGTGTGATGGCGGCTGAAAGCGGCTCATGGCTGAGGCTCAGTGGTTGAAGGTTGTTGATCTCAAGCACCGTATCGAACTCTTCAATCAGACCGAGCACGAGCTCGATCCCCTTGCTTGAGTTGATGTACCACAAACGACTCGCCTCATCCCATGAACCCTCATCCTCAAGGATCTGGAGGAGGAGATTATCGAGTGCCCTCGTCGATATCGGACGAAATCCATCGAAGATGGCGGGCTCTTGCTCCTGTTCATCGAAGAGGACCTTCATTCCTAAACGATCGCTGTTAAGGTCGAGAACGATAGCTACTTGAGGAGTGATCGTGGGAGAACTTGAGATCTGCCCTGATATATCAGGCATAGCGGCCTGGGCGTCGAGGGCCTGTACCTCTCGAAGCGCCTGAGCGATATCGCCGGGGGACGACGCGTTTACGCGGAAGGTTGACTCTCGTTCTGAGAAACCGCCCCGTGGCTCAAAAAACTCGAGCTCCGCCGCCCTCCACAGCATTGCAACCGCGTGCGCACACCACTGCTCCTGGAGATCCTCGCGGGAGCAGCACGAGCATACCGCCTCCACTTCATGCGAAGAGACTACGTGCAACGACACCGAGTGGGTGGTGTTTTCATCTTCTCGAACGATACCTGAGATTACGTGATTGCTCGAGCTGCACTCGCCGACCATGTCTTGCGATGCCCATCCGATGCCACGCTCCACAACGGAAAATGGAGCGAGCTTTTTGAGGTGACTGAGGATTTTCGACTTGGAGGAGGGGTGCGAACCGATCATCCGGGTAGGGTAGCACAGGCGAGGGACTTTAGGCAGAGGGGGGAGGGCGAAATTCCTGTCAGAGAGCTGCCCTTATGGTGAGGGCCCAGTATGTACCCGTATCTCTCGGGCCGGTGCCCCACGCCGCCTTTTTTTTCGGGGCGCGGACGTCTGGGATGATAGGCCTGAAAGGGCCTGGATAGTGAATGACTAAAGGCGAAGGTGAGGATTTTTCTTAAAGAGTTACTTCCGTTTATCCCCGTGCCGCTATAGCATGCTCCCATGGAAAAGCGGTATTCGTTCCCACGGGAAAAGATGAAGATTCTCCTCTTGGAAGGGGTGCACCAAGCATGTATCGATCGGTTTTCCCAAGCCGGGTACCAACCGGAGCTCCGGAAGAGCGCCGTGAGCGAGGAGGAGCTGCTGAGGGTTATCTCAGGGGTGCACGTGTTAGGTATTCGTTCCAAGACCCAGGTCACCAAGAAGGTCTTGGATGCCGCGGAGAGCCTGCTTGCGGTTGGGTGCTTCTGTATCGGCACGGATCAGGTTGATCTCTCAGCTGCCGCTGTGCGGGGTATCCCGGTGTATAACGCTCCATTCAGCAACACCCGTAGCGTGGCTGAATTGGCGATGGCTGAGATGGTGATGTTAGCGCGTCGCGCCGCCCATAAGAGTCAGCTCTTGCACCAAGGGGTCTGGGAGAAGTCCGCAGAGGGTTGTGTCGAGGTTCGAAATAAAACGGTCGGTTTAATCGGGTACGGGCACATAGGCCCACAGGTTGGGTTGCTAGCCGAATCGTTCGGCATGAAGGTGTACTACTTTGACATCATCGGTAAACTTCCGTTCGGCAACGCGACACCGGTCGCCTCACTGGAGGAATTGCTGAAGGTTTCTGACTTCGTTTCGTTGCACGTTCCGGAAACGGCGGAAACGAGAAATATGATCGGCACCAAAGAGTTAGGCTTGATGAAGAGGGGGGCGTTCCTGCTCAATCTCAGTCGCGGAAAGGTCGTTGATCTCGACGCGGTGCGTGCCGCTCTCCAGAATGGAGAGCTCGGTGGTGCCGCCATCGATGTGTTTCCAGAGGAGCCAGCGTCGAACGAGGATCCGTTCTCCACGCCTCTTATGGGTCTCGATAACGTGATCCTCACACCACATATCGGAGGAAGCACGATAGAAGCTCAACGCAACATCGGCCTCGAGGTCGCCTCGACATTGCTCAAGTTCATCGAGGTGGGAAGCACAACGGGCTCGGTTAACTTTCCTCAAGTGGAGCTTCCGATAGTTCGAGAGAGTCACCGTATCCTCAATATTCACCGCAACGTTCCGGGCGTGTTGAGTTCGATCAACACGATAATCGCTGAGATGGGAGGAAATATCCAAGCGCAGTACCTCAACACCCTTGGGGATGTTGGATACCTGATTATCGATGTCGATCATCAGATTTCGCAGGCGGTTAAGAGTAAGATTGACGAGCTCCCGACCAGTATCAAAACGAGACTCCTCTTCTAAGAGACGGTTCACTATGAAAACGGCAGTCATCGGAGGCGGCATCGCCGGTCTCGTAGCGGCGTACGAGTTTGTAAAAGCTGGCTATCGTCCACTCATACTTGAACCTGCGCAGTTGGGTGGGATGATTCGAACGAAGGCGCTCGATGGGTTTACCCTTGAGCAGGGCCCGAACGTTCTTGTTGAACGCCCAGCCATGGTTGAATTGCTCTCGGAGCTCGGGCTCGTTGAGAGGGTTCGGTATCCGGTCGTGAATCCTTACGGGCAGTTTGTGTGGTGTCGCGGGCGTCCGATGAAGGTGCCTGCGGGATTGAAGGAGTTCCTCACAAGCCCGCTCTTCTCTCTTTCCACGAAGCTTCTTCTTCCGCTCCGCTTGTTACAGCCCGGACTCCTCAAGCCACGCCATGATGATCTCTCGGTGCTTGAGTTCTTCTCACCTCTCATCGGTGAGCGATCGGTTCGGGATCTCCTCGATCCGGTGTTAAAGGGGATTTATGGAGGTGACGTTGAGAAGCTGAGCGCTCGCACTATCTTTCCGGGATTATGGGACGCAGCGACACAGGGATTGTCATTACTGGGGTATATGCGACGCCGACCACGAGGCGCTCGTCCCTCAATTATGGTACTAGAGGGCGGAACGCAGACGGTAACTGACGCGCTCGCGGAGCGTATCAGGGGCCGGGCGGATAAGATCGAGGCTCGGGTTGAGCGAATCGAGCGACTTTCGCCTCGCGGGTATCGGTTAGTGTGCTCTGATGGCTCCTCGGTTGACGTGGATGCCTGTGTAGTCACTCCGGCCGGGGGGGCTCTCGCTGGCATGATCAAGGGGATCGATTCGGAGCTCTCCACCATGGTGAGTGCCCAGGAATACGCCTCGCTCACTGTCATTCACCTCGCGGTGTCTCGCAGCGAGCCGTTGATCAAGGATGCGTTTGGTTTGTTGTTTAAGGCGGGGATGCCGGACGATTTGTTGGGTGTGATGTTCAACTCGCAGCTTTTTCCTCACGTCGCTCCGCCGGACAAACATATTCTCACCGTGATAGTGGGAGGAGCCCAAGCGCGAGCGAAAGAGGTTGACGAAGCGGCGTTGCGGGAGCGGTTGCCTCAGCAGCTCTCCGAGTTGCTTGGCGTTTCGAAGGTGGAGTGGTTGTGTCTCACCTCATGGAGAAACGCTGTGCCTCAGCTGAAAGTGGGGCATCACCAGATTATAGCCGCGCTCGATAGAGTTGAAGCGTCATATCCGGGGCTCGTGTTCGCTGGTGTCGACCGAGGTGGCGTCGGAGTTACTGACCGCGTTCGTGTTGCTCGCGAATCCGTTCAGCGGGTGTATGGTAGGGTTTCAGAAGTGCTAAGCGTAGCGTAGGAGCGTGAGATGGATAAGAAGTCGTGTGAATTTGGATGTCGGGGCTCGAAGGATAAAGTAGGGGTTCTTATAGCGCAGTTAGGGACCCCTGAAGCTCCCACAGCTAAGGCGGTCCGCCCATATCTTCGTCAATTCCTCTCGGACCGGCGCGTCATCGAGGTAAACCGAGTTCTCTGGTGGTTGCTTCTTAATTGCATCATTCTTGTAACCCGTCCGAAGCGCTCCGCTCGATTGTATTCTCGAATCTGGGGAAAAGATGAATCTCCGCTCCTGACTATCACACGGAGGCAGGCACAGGGGGTCGCTGAGCGCCTTAAGTCAACCTATCCCAACGTGGAGGTTGAATTTGGCATGCGCTACGGTAAGCCCAGCTTAGAGAGTGGTGTTGATAAGCTGATAGAGAAGGGGTGTTCCAAGATCCTCCTCTTCCCGATGTACCCCCAGTATTCAGCCGCCACAACTGCGTCGACGTATGACGCAGTATTCCCTCATATCCTCAAGCGAAGATGGGTTCCGACGCTGCGGGTGGCCGAGCCTTACTTCGCGCATCCGAAGTATGTTGAAGCGTTGGCGACCACGATAAACGACCATATCGCCTCAATGCCGTACAAGCCGGAGCGTTTGGTGCTCTCGTACCACGGAATTCCGCAGAAATACGTGTCCAAGGGGGACCCGTATTGTTGTCAGTGCGTGGAGACAACGGGCGCATTGCTTCCACGTCTTTCACTTCCACGCGAGAAAGTTATTCACACCTTTCAGTCGCGGTTCGGACGCGATCCGTGGTTGACCCCCTACACCGACGAGACTCTGGAGGAGCTTGGGCACTCCGGGGTTAAAAAGATCGCAATTTGCGCCCCAGGATTTACCGCTGACTGTTTGGAAACTCTCGACGAGCTTGGGAACGAGGGGCATGAGCAATTCACTGAGGCAGGAGGTGAAGAGATCTCTGTGGTGCCGTGCCTCAATGATCATCCGGTGTGGCTCGATGGAATGACAGAGATTATTCGAGAGGAGCTCGGTAGCTGGCTTGACGGGCAGGCTCGAAACGCGCGCGATTGTGTAATCACCTGTCCGCTGAAGAGCGTAGCGTAGCTCCCCTCAGGGGGTGTTAAGGTATCGCGTTATGCGTTAGAGTAGAGCCATGAAGAAGCTCGTTCAGCTCCTGGTCGGATGTACCATTAGCGCCGTCATGATGTACATGGCGTTTAAAGACCTCGATACCGCGCAGCTTAAGGATAATATCGCCAAGATCCGTTGGTGGCCGGTCGTTCCGTTCATTTCGCTCTTTCTTTTGCACTATTATCTCCGAGCGCTTCGTTGGCGTTTTCTTCTGCCGCCACCTCAGGGTGAGATGCCAGGCCTTCGGAAGCTTTTTGACTCGATGATGTTGGGTAACCTGAGCACCTACCTCCTTCCCTTTCGTCTTGGTGAGTTCATTCGGCCTTTGGTACTCTCTCGGTGGTCAGAGTATAGCTTCGCTTCATCCTTTATCTCGGTAGTGATTGAGAGGTTCTTCGATCTCTCCTCAGTTTTGATCACGTTTGCCATCGTGGTTCCTCTGTTACCGGAGCTCCCCGGCTGGGCGACCGTTGGAGCGTACTCTCTTGGCACTATAGCGCTCGCGCTTCTCTTGTTTCTCGTTCTTGGATGTCTTTTTCCGACCTTCATCCGTGCAGTTGTGTCGTGCGTGGTTAAACCTCTTCCCGGTGGGTTGGCTCGATTCGTCGATAAGTTCTCCGGAGACCTCTTGGATGGCGCCGCTGTTATTAAAACTCCAGCCCGTTTGGCGCTGATCGTCGGTCTTACCTCACTCGTGTGGATGACCTCGTTCTTGCAGTTTTACACGCTTCTGTTCATGTTTCCCCACGAGCAGCAGTCTATCCTGTTAAGCGTTACGCTGTGTGTGTTCGTATCACTCGCGGTGGCGTTACCCTCAGCGCCAGGTTTCGTTGGAGTATTCCAGATGGGGTGCATCGCAGCTGCGAGCCTCTTCGCCTATCCTCTCGCCGCCGCGCAGCTCTATTCGATCATCGTGCATCTTGTCTCATTCCTCTTAGTGGTTGGTATCGGCTTCTGGGTGTTGGCAATTCACGACCTCACGCTCTTTGAACTGAAGAAAGCTGCAGAGCGGGACTCGTAGTTTTTCGTAGCGCGGAGAAAGGTTCTCCGTTGTCAGAGCTGTTCATTGATTGCGCACCGTAGCCCCCTCCATGCCCTCTTTGAGAACGGGGATGGGTCCTTGCCAGGGCTAACGTACTCAACAGAGGTGCAGGCATACCTCTTGCTTCGTCAGTGTTGCTGGTCGCGCGAGCACGAAAAGGGTCTATGCGGCTGAACCTTCGCAAAGGATGCAGTATGCGATTGAAAACCACTCACCTCCTATTCGCCTTCGCTTTTGGGGTAGGACTCTCGATCATATTTTCCTTTCCGGCGGGCTCTAGTGGAAGTGTGCGAATCGACGGGGGAGGAAATAAGGGGCGGTCGGCGGTGGGTAGAATCCTGAATCCTGAGGTCGGCGGCTCTTCGCGCGTAGTTATCGATACCGCCAAGCACTCCCTCACGATTCATCGAGAGGGAGATTCTCCGCTCATCCTCAAGGCCCAAGGGGCGTATGCAATGAAGCATGGAACGTTCGCTATCGTTCGAAAGGAGGAGGATCCCCTCTGGCAGGCTCCGCCCTCGTACTTTCTTCGGCGAGGGCTACCCGTTCCCGCGGAGGGAAGTCCGGCGCGAGAGATGCGTGGAGCTCTCGGCACCCACGCTTTCTTTCTTGACCACGAGCGAGCGATTCACTCCGGCGCTGTCTGGAATGACGATGTCGGAGGAATTAAGCTCTCAAGACAGGATATGTCGCTCCTATTCGACGCGGTAGCGGTCGGCACGGTGGTTGAGGTTCGATAGGTAACCTAGAAGCCATCTCAAAAATCCCCTGGGCTGCGGCTCGCTGCGCTACGAGATCGCGTCGTCTTCGGGAGAAAACGTGCTCGCT
>JAIXQT010000094.1 GCA_027485595.1 Pseudomonadota bacterium
CGACCCTTCTTCTTCGCACTATCCCTCAAAAAGATTTTGAAACGGTCGCCCTCGATTGGAGTAGCGATCCCTTCATCAATGAATTGGTGGGTCGTGAGCGGTTGCGACGTTCCTCTCCGGGATACCGTGAGTACACCGATCTTCGGCGACCGTTCTGGGAAGGTGGCGCTCAAAGTCTCGTGGCGACCGACCTTCCGACAGGATCGGTAGGGAACGGACAACCTTCAGTTGTGGGGGTCATCTTAAGTCTCTCAGATAAGTTCGGTTCGCTCGGGCGAGATACGCGACAGGGATTCGATCTCGCGGTCGAGGCTGATCGTGAGACTCCGCGCGCTCGGGTAGAGGTTCGTGATGTAGGCTCCGATTCTGCGGCTGCCTCCGCCACGGTGCGAGAGCTCGTCGCTACCTCACATCCCGCCGTCATCGTCGGGCCACTCCTTACCGATGTCTCGGTCGCCGCCGCTGATACAGCTCGCGAGCTTCGCACGCCGCTCCTCTCTTTCTCCAAGAGTGAGAACTTTCCGGTTGGGAACGGAATTGCCCGTCTCGGAGCCACAACGACATCACAGATAGACGCGCTCGTGACAGCGGCTCACAAAGATTATGGACTCACGCAGTTCGCTATCGCGTATCCCGAGAGCGCGAACGGGAATGAGGTATTGAATGTATTTAAGAAGCGTCTCGCGAGTTACGGCCTGACCCCGGTGCTTGAGGCGCCGTACGTAGCCTCGGATGAGGCGTCGATGCTTGAGGTTGCGCAACGTCTCGATAGCGCGGGGGCGCAAGCGGTCCTCATACCCGACTCGGTTGAGATGAGTGTGAAGCTTCTCTCGAACGTGAGCCCAACGACCCGTAAGACGATGCGACCTCTCGGGACCGCGCTGTGGGATAATCCAAGCAAGATAGCGAACTCTCAAGCGCTCTTTGATACCGCGATCTTCGTGACGCCATTCTTCCCGCAGAGTTCGCGTCCGGTCGTGCAGCAGTTTAACGAATCGTACAAAGGGAAGTTCAAAGTCGCCCCGAACTTCCTCGCGGCGCAGGGATTCGACGCGGGTACCCTTGTGGTATCAGCTATTCACAAAGCGGCCCGGGAACAAAAGAGCTTCTCCGAAGCGCTCTCCGCGCTCCCTCGCTACGAGGGTGTGACCGGTTTGATCGAGATGGCGCCAGGTGGCGAGATCCGTCGCTCGTTCTACGTCGTCGAGGTCTCTAAGAACGGATTCCTTGAACATTTCCCTGGCACTGGCGGTGTCAACGTCTTGCCTCCATCGGCGACGAACGGCTCAGTTGCGCCGGTGCGCACCGGCCCCTCGTTCCTCAAGGAGGAGGAGCGGGTAGAGAGTGGGTATTAAGAGGCGGTGAGCCAACAACGTGTGGTGTAGGGGAGGGCGCGCATTCCTGCTCGCCGTGTGGTTGGGTGCGGCGAGGGTCGTTTGCGGTGCGTGATGTTTCGGCGGTCAGGAATGACCGCCCTCCCGACGTGCCACCCGTGAATGGGAGGACGACCGTCCTCGGTCGCCGTAATCCCCCCTTATTCCCCCTGTTTCCAACATCGATACAGGGGCTATAGTCATCCAACGGGATAGAGACGTAGTGCGTCAAAAGCGGGCTACGTTTACCGGTCCAACGGACGGTGTTGGTTGGCTGGTGTATCCTATTGAATATACTCTGTCGTTTTGGGCTTTGCGAAGGTCCGAATCGGCGGGTTGAAAAACGGCTTGTAGAACGGCCGTTTGAGAAGATCGATCCAGGGAAGATATGGCACAGAGAAAATCGTCAAAGAGCAAGAAGAGATCGTCGGACGCTACCGCGGGGTCTCTTGAGCCGGTACTTGTGCCGAACGTGCTCCCAGTGCTCGCGGCCAAGGATATGGTCGCGTTCCCTGGGGTGATGATGTCGCTCTATCTCAGTCGCCCAGAGAGTATGCGCGCCGTTGAGGCCGCTATGGGTGAGGAGCGACTCGCTTTCGTTGTGACGCAGAAGAGCCCCGAGGTTGAGGAGCCTAAGGGGCGTGATCTCTACCAGATGGGTGTCGTCGCGCACATCGTACGTACCCTTGCTGTTCCCGATGGACGGATGAAGGTGCTCCTGCAAGGTCTCGTGCGCGCTCGCGCAAAGAAGTTTGAGGGGAAGAAGTTTCTCTCGTGTAGGATCGAGCCGCTCCCATCGACGCCCCCGAAGAGGGTGTCCGCCGAGAATCAAGCGATTATCAATCGCATCCGCGAAAACCTTCAGGTGCTCGTTGAGTATGAGCACTTACCGGAGGAGATGCTCATCATCACCGAGGAGATTCAAGATCCGGGAACGCTTTCCGATGTTATCTTGGCGCACTACAAAGTTGAGATACCGTACGCGCAGGCCGCTCTTGAGGAGCTCGATCCGGTGAAGCGACTCCGCCTTACCGATAAAACGATTAGTGATGATCTCAACAAGTTCATCCTCGCTGAAAAGATCAAAGACAAAGCTCGCGATGAGATGACCAAAGGACAGCGTGAGTACTATCTTCGAGAGCAGATAAAACAGATCCAGCGTGAGCTTGGAGAGGCAGACATGGGCTCCGAGGATCTGCAAGCTGTTCGTGAGCGTTTGCTCGCAATCAAGTTGCCGAAGCAAGCCAACGAGGAGGCATTCAAGCAGCTCAAGAGGCTTGAGCGAATGAGCCCGGAATCGAGTGAGTACGCCCTTCTTCGTACCTACCTTGAGTGGATGACCGATCTTCCATGGCACGCCAAGACCACTGATAAGCTCGATCTTAAGAAAGCTAAAGCGATCCTCGATGAGGATCACTTCGGTCTCGATAAGGTGAAGGATCGTATCCTTGAGTATCTGAGCGTTCGCGCGCTCAATCCCGATTCAAAGGGCCCGATCCTGTGTTTCGTGGGACCTCCCGGCGTTGGTAAGACCTCGCTCGGTAAGTCTATCGCGCGCGCCCTCGGACGGACCTTCAATCGTATGTCGCTCGGTGGTATGCGGGATGAAGCTGAGATTCGCGGACACCGACGAACGTATGTCGGCGCTCTCCCAGGAAGAATCCTGCAAGGATTGAAACAGTGTGCCACACGGAATCCGGTTTTCGTCTTGGATGAGCTCGATAAAGTTGGCGCCGACTTTAGAGGTGACCCAGCCTCCGCGCTTCTTGAGGTCCTCGATCCTCACCAGAACATCGACTTCCTCGATCACTACCTGAATGTGCCGTTTGATCTCTCGGATGTCCTCTTTATCGCGACAGCCAACACGATGGACACTATCCCTGAGCCTCTCATGGATCGTTTGGAGATCCTCTCTATCCCGGGGTACACCGCGGCGGAGAAACAAAAGATCGCGACGAAGTATATCGTGCCTCGCCAACTCAAAGAGGCAGGACTCGCGGGCCACAAGGTGCAGTTCACGGAAGGGGCCATTCAGCTTGTGATTGAGCGATATACACGCGAGGCGGGTGTTCGCTCTCTTGAGCGAGAGATCGGCGCGTTGTGTCGTAAGCTCGCACGCGATGTCGCCGAGAAGAAAAAGTTTGTTCGTGTGGTTGATGAACAACGGGTGGCGGCGCTCCTTGGGCCAACCAAGTACGATCCTGAGGTCGCGGAGCACTCGGAGGCTGTGGGCCTCGTTCGGGGACTTGCGTGGACGTCGCTTGGAGGAGAGGTTATGCCGATCGAGGTTTCGCTCGCGAAGGGTGGGGGCTCTCTTACCCTCACCGGTCAGCTCGGTAGCGTAATGCAGGAGTCGGCGCAGGCCGCGCTCTTCTACGCCCGGGCGAACGCCTCTGTACTCGGCTTGGAGGCGGAGTTCCATTCGAAGTACGACATACATATCCACGTTCCAAGTGGAGCTATACCCAAGGATGGCCCCTCCGCTGGTATCACGATCGCGACAGCGCTCGTGTCGGCGCTTTCAGGGCGAAAAGTCTCGAAAGATATAGCGATGACCGGTGAGATGACACTTCGCGGGAACGTACTCGCGGTTGGCGGTTTGCGTGAGAAGGCGCTCGCCGCGCTTCAGCACGGCATCACTAAGGTGATTATTCCGTACGAGAACATCAAAGACCTCGAGGAGATCCCAGAGGAGCAACGTAAGCAGATTCAATTCGTGCCGGTGAAGCACGTGAGTGAGGTGCTCGCGCTCGCGCTCGTTGGCCGGGGCAAAAAGTCGCTACCTCCTCGTAAGAAGTCAAAGCGAAGAGAGCTCTCACTTTAAGCATGACCATCGCCGTTCAGTGGTGTGTCAGGTCTCTCTGTTGTATCGCTGGAGCAGGTGCTCTGTGGGCTATCTCTCCGGGTGCTGAACACCTGCACGCCCAGGAGTCCTGTGTGTACGCCGATGAGCGAGGGAATATACTCAGCGCCCCAACCCTGAAGGCCGTGCCATCTCGGCTTCGAGCGAAGGCCGCATGCCGAACGTCAGAGCCACGAGCGATACCTAAAACTGAAGATGTGGAGCTTCGTGGCGCGACCCGAAGCTCGTCGTTTAGTACGCCGCTCGGGATGATGGATGTTCGATGGCCGCGCTCCGTTGAGAGTTGTTTCGGAAGGAGCCCAAGCCGAGCGATTTCGGAAGCCGCATCGGCTGTTAATCGAGCGCTCCGCTCGGCTCGTTTTGATGCAAGCATAAAGAATGAGCGTCGAGATTGGTCGTTGGTGTTTATTGATCGCGCGAGCGCTGTCTCTCAATTTCCGATGGCGTTGAGTCTCGGGGGACATCCAGGTTTTATGGTTCCTCCGAACCAGATCTACATGGTTGTTGATTACATCTCTCCCAATTGTCAGGCGAACGGTAACGTAGACGCGCTCCTCACGCAGGTGCTCCTGCATGAGATGGGGCACGTCCTGGAGTTCGCGTTGCTCGATGGAAAGGGTGGCGAGGACCGAAAGCGCGCCGAGGGCTTTGCGGCGTGGTTCGAGGGGTACAGCGCAAAGTTTAGTCCCACGATTCCAACCGGGAGCGTGCGGGAACGGTATCGCTCCCTTATTCGATCGTATGACGCGATCGGGAGCTCCACCTTTGATGGAGATGGAGAGGATTACGCGCTAGCTTCCCTGGAGCTCGAGGCGGTGGTCGAGCGAAAAGGGGTGTCGGGGCTGATGAGTGTGTACGAGACGATGAACAAAGACCGGTGCTCGTTCTATGACGCGCTCGCAAAGCGATACGGGTGGGATCGCAAAGATCTTCAACGTGAGGTGAAGCAGCTCGTTACTTCTTCGCCGCGTTGAGTGCGCCTTTGAGAAGATTTCCGAATGAAGAGCTCTTAGGTTCGCTCTCTGTCTTCTCCTCTCCCCATACTCTCGTCTTGCAGTCCCGTTTGCAGACGGTACATCTCTCCTGAGCGTCTCGTTCAGGATGCCAGAAGGGATTGATGTTGAGAATGAGCGCCTCTTGAAGTGGCTCCTCAAGTTCAACGTGGTCCCCTTCATAGAAGATCACGCCTGGGTCATCGATCTCATCCTCGGGGCCAGCTCGGTCGCTCTCGGTTTGGAGAAGCCAATCGATGGTTGAGACGATCTCATGGGGAACGGGGTCAGCGCAGGTGGCGCACTCTTGCCGACATCGACCCGAGATCACCCCTTTGACGATAATGCCGCCGTGGGTGCGGGTGAGGGTAAGGTCCACCAGTGGGGCGGCTTCGAAGATAAACTCTTGCCTCTCCGAACCCTCGGCGAGGCGAGCGTTGAGCGCCTCAAGCGGAAGGTCGGTCTCAATTTTCATCCCTGAAAAGGGTATGGTGGTCGTGCAAATTCTCATGATGAGGGGTAGTGTACCTGAGTGAGATAACTTCTCAACTCAAGGGACTGTTTTGGATCGAAAAAAGAGCGGTAATGTGCCGACTTGCTTAGGCTTTTGAAAGTTGAGGCGGGGTGCACTCAACTCTTTGAACCAGAACAAAAGTGAGTTATAACCGCGTGTCAACGCAACCCTTGGGGGTGTGTCTCCGATAACTCCGTGTCTAATTTTGGAGCTTCAGTATGGGTATCAATAAAGTCATGTTACTTGGCAACCTCGGAAAGGATCCAGAGGTTCGCTACACCCCACAACAGATGGCTATCTGCCAGTTCTCACTCGCTACGGGTGAGCGTAAGAAAGACACGAACGGACAGTGGGTTGATCACACCGAGTGGCACAACATCGTTGTGTTCGGTAAGACCGCTGAGAACTGCGCTCGGTTCTTGAAGAAGGGGCGTCAGGCCTTCATCGAGGGACGCATCCGCACACGTAAGTGGCAGGATAAAGAGGGCAAGGATCGTTACACAACCGAGATTCTCGCTGATACCGTGCAGTTCGTTGGTGGAGCAAAGGGTGAGGGCGCTGATATGGATTTCGGCGGTGAGCCAGCCAACAACAACGTGCTCGCTGGTATTCCAACAGCCGACTCTCTTCCGAAGGCCGCTAACGGTGGTCGCTCGCCAGCGGTTCGTGATGAGCCGGTTACCTTCGATGATGACGATATTCCGTTCTAAGTCGAGTGTCCCTTCCTAGCCGGCATCGCTCTCTATCCGCGATGTCGGCTAGGTGCCTCCTCATCTGGAGGTTGCAACAGGATAGAACTCCTCCCACATATTTCCCCAAACGGTCCCATGACATCTCACTATTCCCTCTGGGCCTTACTCTCAGTTCCGGTAATTGCTGCCCTCATTGGTTACATCACTAACTATATCGCGGTGCGAATGTTGTTTCGTCCGCATAAGCCAGTGCGGCTCCTAGGTATTACCTTTCAAGGTTTGGTGCCTCGTCGACAGAAAGAGATAGCAGCTAGTCTTGGCTCGATGATTGAACGTGACCTCTTCTCTCAAGCGGATATTCACGCCGCTCTCAGCGGATCGGAGACCGCTGAGGAGGCGACCGCGTTCATGTCTGAGCAGATAGACGCCTTCGCTCAGAAGATAGGGGCTCAGAACCCTATGGTGGGAATGTTCCTCCAGGGGCCTCTGCTTGATCAGATTAAACAAACCCTTGCTGGGCAGATGTCCGAGCGCTTCCCAGATTTTATGGAACGGGTGGTTACCCGTGTTGAGCATCGACTCGATGTGAGTGAGATCGTCGCTCGCAAGATCGAAGGGTTCGATCTCTCAAAGCTTGAGTCGTTAATTTACGAGATCTCCGCGCGTGAGTTGCGAACGATTGAGGTTCTCGGCGGTGTGCTGGGGTTCTTGGTTGGATTGGTGCAGGTGGGGATTATGGTGGTGGCGGGGTAGGGAGCCTCCGGGACTCGCACCCTGGGAGGGTGACCATTCCTAGTCGCCGAAAAGGTCCCGCGCGGTATGATCCATTCGCCTCACGCAACGCGGCGGTCAGGAATGACCGCCCTCCCGCCATCATCCCACCGCATAAATGCCTATAGCCTTCCTTTCTTCTCCCAGGGAAAATACCCCCCATGCAAACCCCCTACGGCACAACCGCTCTTGTCACCGGCGCAAGCTCAGGCATCGGTGAGGCATTCGTCAAAAAGCTCTCCTCGCAAGGTTTCACCGTCGTCGCTGTGGCGCGTCGCGAAGATCGGCTGCGACAATTACAAGATGCTATCGCCCGAGAGGGGAAGGGGAAAGTTGTTCCTGTCATAGCGGACCTCTCACAAGCCGACGGTGTCGATACCGTTGTTCGCGCGGTTGAAGCCGCTGGCCTCGCCATCGATCTGCTCGTCAATAACGCAGGGGTTGGTTATCTCGGGTCTGTTGAAACGATCGACCGCGATAAGACCCTCGCGATGATCAACCTTAACTGTCGCGCGGTGGTTGATATGACTCACCGCTTCCTACCGGGTATGAAGGAGCGAAAGAAGGGCGCGGTGATTATCGTTTCAAGTGTGGTCGGTACCATTCCAACCCCGTGGTTCTCAGCGTACAGCGGCACGAAGGCGTTCGATCTCTATTTTGGTGAGGGGCTCTACGGGGAATGTCTTGGCACCGGGGTGGATGTTGTTACGGTGCTACCGGGCCTCACGCAGACCGAGTTCCAAGCCGGCGCGGGGATGCGTGAGTACCACTCCCCGTATCGAAAAGCTGAGCACGTCGTAGAATCAGCGCTCGCCGCGTTAGGAAAGAAGCCGATCGTTGTCGATGGATATTTTAATAAGATCCTGTCTCACGGAACCCGTTTCATTCCTCGTTCGTGGCTTGTGCGTATCTCACGGTTCGTGATGATGCGGGAGCTTGGATTGCGGTAACTCGCGCGCTACCTCTCTTTTGCCACGATCTCTCTAGCTAACGCGTCCCACTCCTCATCAAGAGAACCCTTGCAGACAGGTCTATTCGCGGCGCTATACCAGTAGCGCGCGTTGAATGTATCGCCCTCTTTGCGATGAAGGTATGCGTGGATAGCGGCGCTCAGTCGATCGTGCCCATCCTGAATCTCCTCATGCGCCCCGTTCCAATCCCCTTGATGGTCATACCAGAGAGCCTTGAGGTGGGAGGAGATGCCACTTGGTTCACTCGGCGATTCGCACAGTGCTATAAAATCTTCGAAGGTCATACCGGCGTGTGTAGCAGGGGATAGAGCGCCTGTCTACTCAAAGAGCAGGCGAAAAGCCGCGTGGTTGGTGAACTCGCGGTCAACGGCTAGGACGCGTTTGTGCTCTAGATCGTGGAGGAATATCCACTCAACACTGGCCACGTCGTCGTTATTACCGTGGGTGATGAGTTCTCCTCCCATCCGCTCGACCCGGTAAAAGATATGCATGAGCTGTTCGGTGGGATATTCCGGATTTTGTTGAAACTGCTGAGAGCAAAAGAGGAGCTCCTGTACCGATACCGTTATCCCCGTTTCCTCGTGAAACTCGCGGGAAACCGCTTCGACCGGCGCCTCTCCGAGCTCAAGCCCACCCCCGGGAAAGTTCGTTATGATGCCTGAGGGAA
>JAIXQT010000198.1 GCA_027485595.1 Pseudomonadota bacterium
GATCGGTTATGGTTTGTTGCTCCTCACTCGACATGCGCTCCCCCCCGATTACAGGTGCCCTTCATTCAGCCAGTACCGGATCAGCAGAGCCGCCTGGGCCGGATTTTCCTTTACGAGACGGGAACTCTCGGACATGATCTCTCCCAACTGCTCCATATCAACAGGGCCGCTCAGATCAGGAAGGTTTGGTTTGGCCGGAACGTCCGCTGGCTGTGGGACCGGATCCGGGGCCGCGGACGACTCGCTCTCCTTTGGAGCATCAGCACTTGCAGCGACTCGTGCTCCGGGGGCAGCCAGAGAGCTCACCTGCATCCCTTGAGGCAACAGTCGAGTAATGTCGATCTCTGTCTCTTGCGTTGAGGTGAGAAACTTCATCATTGGTCGAAGAACGAAGAGGCCGAAGATTACGAGAGCCAAGAGAGGAACACTCAACGCACCATACCGATACCACGCATTCATCTCAGCGGCTTTCGCGAGCTCATCCATAAGTCCCTCATTAGCCTGGAAGAATGGGATATTCTCTACCGTAACAACGTCTCCTCGGGTCGAATCGAAACCAATCGCTGATTTCACCACTCCCTCAACTTGGGCGAGCATCTCTGGGGTGAGCGGCTTGAAGATCTTCTCGGTTCGCGATGCCGCCACGGCATCCTCAACGACTCCGCCTGCCGCTGGTACCGAGACCTCCTCGTATTTACCATCCACTAGAACGGCCGCCGACAGACGAAGAAGTTTACCCTTCGCTTGAGAGCTCTTGATGATAGCTCGAGAGACCTCGAAATTTTTCACATTTTCACGCCGGGTGTTACCGTCGGAGCTTCCCGATGGAGGCGCGAGAAGTGCAGGATCATTACTGAGGTTCGCTGACACCCCGGGGACGCCGCCTCTGGCCGCCCCAGCGGCGCCACCAACACCCTCTTCAATGACCCGCTCTGACCGAGTGACCTGTCCCCCTGGATCAAAACTCTCCTCCTCACGCTCATTGGAGGAAAAATCGAGATCCGCAGTCACTCGGGCAACAACCTTTCCTGGCCCCAGGACCTTGGCTAACATCGACTCGATCCGCTGCGCATAGCTCTTTTCAACTTCACGGGTATAGGTAAGCCGGGTCGCGTCGGCACCAAGCTCCTCGCCATCCTCATTTTTCGGGGTAAGAAGGTTTCCGTATACATCGATAATCGTGACGTCCTCGGGCTTCAGCCCTTCAACACCGTTAGCGACAAAATTCGAGATTCCTCGAATCTGTTTCTTATCGAGTTCGCTTCCAGGCCGTAACTTGAGAAGAACGGAGGCAGTTGGATCCTGCGCCTGCTTGGCGAAGATAGTCTTCTCAGGTTGAGAGATGTGGACACGAGCTGAAAGAACCGAATCAAGAGACATGATCGTTCTCTCAAGCTCACCTTGTAGCGCGCGCTGCTTCTTTACCATCTCCCCCATCGTGGTCGTGGCGAAGTTTGTTCCATCAAAAAGCTCAAAACCGACGGTGCCGGTTTTGGGAAGTCCCTCTGAAGCGAGACTGATACGAAGCTCATGAACCGCCTCAGGAGGCGAGACCGATACTGTATTACCGTCGAGCTTGTACTTAGTCTTCATCTCTTTGAGGCGATCAATCACCGCCCCAGCGTCAGATGGATTGAGATCGGAATAGAGCACCGTATAGTCTGGCTCTGTTGCCATCCTCGAGACATAGACAAGCGCCCAAACAGGAAAGATTACCAGCGCCGGCACGATAATCTTATGAGCGATTGGAAGTTTGAGGTATTTCTCAACATACCCCATGAGAATAGCTTTAGGATCAAGCGAAAGTGCCACGGTAGTCCTTTAAAAACTAAATCAAACTTGTGTTCGGATTACTTCTTCGTACGCGCGGATGATCTTGCCACGAATAGCGTTCATCAATTGAAACGCCACATCGGCTTTCTCAAGCGCGACCATCGCGCTGTGAGGGGTAACCCCCTCTTTCTTGAGCGTGAGCCCCTCAATGTTGTCATTCGCCTCATTCTGAAGATCATTTACCTCTTTCAGCGCGTTGTTGAGCATGTCGCCGAAGCTACTCTGCGCCCCGCCCTCCTCTACCTTGGAGGCTTGCTGCGTCGCCGATTTAATCGGTTGTAGGTTCGGGAGAAGAGGATTAATTGAGCCAATCGACATGGTCTAGTTCTCCTACGCCTGCGTTAAAATCTTACTCGCTTCGCCCTGAAGATTTCGCGCCGTCTCTACAGCTGTAACATTCGCCTGATATAAACGACTTGCTGAGAGCAGGTCAGTCATCGTTTGCACAACGTTGATGTTTGGGTACGCCACGAATCCGTTTTTATCCGCGTCAGGGTGACCAGGTGAATGAACCATCCGTGGAGAGGCTTGGTCTTCTACAACCCCGGTAACCACGGGCTTCTGCATCGAAAGCCGATCAAGCGCGGATGTAAAGCTACCTGGAATGGGCTGAGCGACCTGCACCACATCACGACGTTTATACGGACCTCCATCCGGAGTACGCGTAGTTTCAGCGTTCGCGATATTGGACGCGAGAGTATTTACCCGCATTCTTGCGGCTGCCATTCCATTAGCGAGGATCTCTATGGGATTAATGCGGCTCATAGTTATCTAGTCTCTCGTATAGCGGTTCGAAGTAATCCGATCTGTCTGCGAATGAGGCGGGCGGCGTTGGAGTAATCCCCACTGTTTTGGGCCAACCGTCCCATCTGAAGATCGAGATCAACGTTGTTTCCATCCGGCTTGGTCGGGCCGGAAAGGTCCCGAACTAACCGGGAGGTGTCTCCCTGTGTAGAGTGATTGTCGGTGTGACTCGCGTTAGTTTGAGCGAGGGACCCACTCTGAGCCTCAAAGGCCTTCTCAAGTTCATTACCAAAAGACACATCGATAGCGCGGTATTGTGGGGTCTCAGCGTTGGCGATGTTGGCCGAAAGGGCCTGATTGCGCTTCCACGTGAGGTCCATGGTGCGTGAAAGCCCGGCAACTGAACGATCAAAAAGGGTATCGAGTAATCGCATATATCCACCTCTACACGGACGTGGTAAGCAAAGAGTGTGCTATGCTAAAACCTTAATAACCATTGGTACTTACGAACCCTTTTCGGTGTCAAATGTCTGACACAACTCACACAACGTCATCTTTTCGACACTGGCTCTCTCCATCCCTCCTTATCGGATGTATCGGTGTGGTCGCGGGACTCATGCTTCGAGTCTTCGCCACCGGGGGGGAGCTATGGCTCGATGAGGTCTGGTCCCTTCTCAAGATTGCCGACCTCACTAGCCCTCTTGAGATCCTCACCAAGGTCAAACACGACAACAACCATCTGCTGAATAGTCTCTGGATGTGGGTGTGGGGCCCCCTTCAAACTCCTCTCATCTATCGGGCCCCCTCACTCCTCTTCAGCGCGCTCCTTCTCATCCTCCTCATGGCAAGCAAACCCACTGAAGGGAGCGTTCGCGCTTCTATGCTCTGGCTGATCTTGGTGGCTTTTTCCTACCCATTGATTCTGCAGGGGGTCGAGGCTAGGGGGTATTCACTGACTCTTTTGTGCGCGACCCTTGCGTTTCTCTCATTAGTCGAGGTCTCCAATAATCCATCGAGTCGCCGAGCTATATTTACCTTCTCCGCCGCCGGAATCATCGGGAGCCTATCGCACGCTATTTACCTTCTCTTTCTTGCCCCCTCGATAGTGTGGCTCATCTGGCGGTTATCTGCTCCCCCGTTGAAGGCACACTCGCGCGCGGTACTTTGGCTCTGCATCACCCCTCCGATATTGTTCGCATGTTTGCTCACCTTCACCTTTTATCGAAATATGGAGATCGGAGGTGCCCCACGGCTTCCCTACCTTGAGGTAGCTGCCTCCACGATCTCAGTTTCATATGGCGGAGAGCCCCTTTCGTCCATACATCCAGCGGTAACCGGGTGGAGTATCATACTTGCCTTTGCGGTCACGCTCGCCTGCCTCGCCGAGTTAGTGGCGTGGCTCCGGAGCGGATCTCCTATCGCGTGGCTGGTGGGTCTCATTCTCGTCACCCCGTGGATTGTGGTAAGCGTGCTTCAACCGCACTTTATCCTGCCTCGATACTTCATCATTCAGATACTGTTCGCGTATCTACTAGCGGCTCGCTTCCTAGAGCGACTCATGCGGCAGGGCCGCGTGGGTGCGGCGATAGCCGTCGCCTTGCTCGGCGCCTACATATTCGGGAATACGACGCACTCACTCACCCTCGCCACTATGGGGCGCTCGCATTTCGTGGAGATTTTTGAGGCTCTCGCCTCTCGCAATCAAGAGGGGGCTATCACCGTTGGTGGCGACCAGGACTTTCAAAACGGCCTGCGGCTACAGTACGCCCACATGATAGCCCCATCGACGTCACGGCTCGTGTACGTGAGGGCCTACCGAGAAGCGCTCACACCGCCCCGCTTTATTATCCGCGAGACACTGGAGGCCTACACGGTGTTCCCAGACGAAATAACACTATCGCAAGGCACTCGATATCGGGCGATCCAGCGATACAGGGCGCCACTCTTAAACGGATCTCACGTTACAGTGTACGAGAAAAACCCCGAGTGACGCGGCTCTGTTTGAGACGGAATCCCTATCTCTTATTCCAACGATAGGAGGCTCGGCCGCTGCCCTGATCGGGAAGCACGATAGCGTGCGCCTCCTTGAGGATACGCTGGTATCGCTTCTGCGATGCGGATGAGAGGGACTTGGGTGAAAGCTTACGCGGAGCGGGAAGAATCGAAGCGAGCGCGGCGGCCTCACGAATATCAAGTTGGTTTGCCGGCTTGTTGTAGTAATACCGAGAGGCGGCCTCAAGTCCGTAGACACCTTTCCCCCACTCGATAACGTTGAGATACAATTCAAGCGTCCGCCGTTTTCCCCACAGAAGTCCGGCGAGAGGGGCCATCCCAGCTTCAATCACCTTTCTTAGGTAACTTCGACCAGGCCACAGAAAGACGTTCTTTACTGTCTGCATCGTGATCGTGCTGGCGCCACGAGGCTTCGCTTTTCCATCGGAATCATCGATAGCGTCTTCGACGGCTGAAAGATCCACGCCCCAGTGATCTGTGAATCGAGCGTCCTCCGCGGCGACAACAGCCTGCTGAACGTGGGTAGGAAAATAGGAGAGAGGCTTCCAGTCCCATCCCTTCACCGCCGACTCACCTCGCGACCAGTACTCGATGGATCGAATCACCATCAACGGGGTGATCGGAGGGGCAATAAACCGAAAAATAACTACCGAAGCTATCCACACGGCACATACGATTCGAGCCCATCTCCACACGAGAGAGAACCACGGTGTTGTGATAACGATGTCAAGCTTGCGCCTCGGGGCCATGCCCTAGGTTGTATCGCAGATTGGGGGGGGATTGGTAGCGGCCCTCTCAGGCCCGTCACTGTGGGTACTCCATCGAGGCTCCCCCAAAAAACGCGCGCCCCCTACTCGTCGATCACGAGCCCTTCCTGCCTGTAATCATGCAGCTTGTTCCGCAGGGTTCGAATACTAATGCCGAGAAGCTTCGCCGCTTCAGTACGATTGTAGTCGCTCGCCCGTAAGGTCTCCAAGATAAGTGCCTTTTCCATGTCCTGAACCGTAGTTCCTGAACGAATAACGAGAGCTCCATCCTCATTGGGGGTAGAGACCTCCCGAACACACTCAACACCATCCGCGAGGCGGGTCGGTTGAAGAGAGGACGAATGCAACGGAACAGACTGAGGCGAGGGACGCTCGTCACGCAACATATCCAACTGGTCTGTGGGACTCATAGAGAGCAAAAAGTCAGACTGTCGGGGAGCGGACCCAGCTGAGAGAATGGCGGCTCGCTGCACCGCGTTTTGAAGCTCGCGAATATTGCCCGGCCAGGGATGATTAAGGAGAGCCTCAAGCACCTGATCCGACAGACGAGGGGCACCCTCGCCGAGATAGTGGCGCATAAAGTACTCAGTCAGCACCTTAATATCAGACTTTCGCTCCCGAAGCGGGGGCAAGGTCAACGGAATGACGTTCAAACGATAGTAGAGGTCCGCTCTAAACCTCCCCTCACGGACCGTTTCCTCAAGATTGCGGTTCGTCGTAGCGAGCACGCGCACGTCAATCGAGACCGGATCCTTACCGCCAACTCGATCCACCTCCCGCTCCTGCAATACTCGCAGGAGCTTCGCCTGAAGACCCAGCTCCATCTCGGAGATCTCATCCAGCAATATCGTTCCACCGTGCGCCATCTCAAACTTACCGATCTTCCGATTCTGCGCGCCGGTGAAAGCCCCCTTCTCGTGCCCGAAAAGCTCACTCTCGAGTAGGCTCTCAGGCAAGGCCGCGCAGTTCACAGCCACAAACGGCTGGTGAGAGCGCGGGCTACTCGCGTGAACGAAGCGTGCGATAAGCTCCTTACCAGTTCCCGACTCACCCTGAATAAGAACTGTCGCCTCACTACGAGCAACCGCCTCTGCTACCTCGAGAACCCTCTTCATAAGGGGATCTTGAGATATGATAGGCCGTCCCCGATTCTGTTTTGGAGCTCTTTGGCGGGACGCCTTGCTCTCCGGTAAGAGGACCCGCTCAACGATCCGTTCGAGCTCCTGGGCGGTAAATGGCTTCGTTATAAAATCAGCGGCTCCATTTTGCATCGCCTCAACTGCCTGCGTAATCGTCCCGTACGCAGTAATCATAACAACAGGAACCTCATTTCCCTTCTTCTGAAGGTGCGCGAGTAGTTCGCTGCCCGACATCTGAGGCATCTGTTGGTCGGAGATCACGATATCAAAGCTCTCTCGCTCAAGCGCCTCAAGCGCGGAGAGCCCGTTATTAACGACCGTCACATCGAAATCTTTGCGACTCAAGCAGGTTTTCACCGCCAGCTGCATCTGTGGGTCATCATCGGCTACAAGAACTCGTTGTCGCGCGTTCTGCGATGCTCGCTCACCTGACTGATTAGTAGTATCTTGTGTGTCCATACCTGACTCCCTTACCCTTGCACCGCCCGACGCGGCAAAACCACCGTAAACTCTGCTCCCGGCGCGTTACGTGCCGATATCTCACCACCGTGCGCCACAACGATCCTCTTTACGATCGACAAACCGAGCCCCGTTCCCTCGCGACGACCCGACGCAAATGGCTCGAACAACCTTGGAAATATCTCTTCCGGGATACCAGCGCCATCGTCCCGTACGACCACCGTTATGGGGCCTTCCGGATCTCGGTCTGAAACCGTGAGGGAGACCGTTCCAGCAAAACCGGTTACCTGGAGAGAGTTAGTAATGAGGTTGTAGAGGCACTGGCGCAGTGCCTGGGGGTCAGCGATTACAAAGGGATTGCCCTCAACTGAAACCGACAACGTCGCTGTGGCTCCGTACAAACTGGTGAAGTGTTGTGTCACCTCTCGCACGAGGGAGTGGAGATTAATGGGGCTGAGGTGGAGCTTATTATTTTTCGCGAAATGGAGTACGTTCGAAACTACCTGGTCGAGGCTTGAGATACTCTTCTCAATCTCGTCGACGAGATCGAGTGAGCTGGGCCGATCGGTAAGGTCCCCCTTGAGCATCGATACGAAAAGCGCGATAGCGCCAAGAGGGTTCCGCACCTCATGAGCGAGCGCTGCCGCGGTCTCCCCCAGTACGGCCAATCGCTCAGAACGTTTGATCTCCTCATCCTTAGCCCGAAGCTGACCACGCAGGTCCTCAACCTCCTGCATGAGCGCCGTGTGGCGAAGCTCCAGTTTTGAGCTGCTTTCATTGAAGCGCTCCATCACCTCAACGAGGCTCGCCATCGAATGAACAGGAGTCGTTTTTTGTTTAGACGCGAACATATCCCTTACCCCACGCTTACCTGTTCACGCTTCTTCCACTCAGCTACCTCCAGGGATGCCCGCATCAGAACGATCCACGAGTCAGAGGGAGAAAACTGCTTTTGCGCGATCTCAGTCACACGCCGCGCCTCATCAAGGTCTCCGCGAGCGAGCGCCGCCTGCACTAATCCGTAATCACCCCAGCTATCGACAAACGCCTCTGGATAATCGGTCTTGCCCTTCTCAATCCAGAACTTCACTCGGTCAAACTGCTGCATTTCAAGCGAGATACCAGCTAGCATTCGAACAGCAACTGGGGTCCTGGCGTGATCCATCGGGATCGCCTCAAGATTCCTCTGAGCGTCCGCGTAGCGAGCGAGCTTGATTTCGACCAAGCCGAGCGCGAAGAGCGCCTCAGGACGATCGTTCAGCTGCACATCAGCGAGGCCCTTCTCAAATTTATCGTGAGCCGACACGTAGGCTCCTGTTCGGAGAAGGCTCTGCCCCCATAACAGGTAGGCTCGTCCCCGAAGGGGCACGCTCTCACGCATATAACTAATAGCTTTCTCAGCATAGAGAGCGGCTTCCTGATACCGCTCCTCTTGATACTCAATGACACCTCGAGAAAGAACGAGCCGAGTCCGGATATCTGGAGAAACGTTCGGATCTCGCAGAACCGAATCAAATCCCTCGGCCGCCTGTCGATTGAGACCCAAGGCCCACGCGCTCTTTGCAGCGGCGATCCGGGTCTCTGTGACCAGCTTTTTGTTCGGGAGGAGCTCGTACATAGCGAGCGCCTTCATGTGCTCTCCATCGGCGGAGAGCCGCTGAACGTCAGCAGCGTGCTGCGCCGTCACGGCCGAGGGGCTCGCGAAGATCGCTATCACACCGATAAGTAAAGATAACCTTGCAAGCGATTTCATGTTCTCTCTCTTCCGTAAGAGCCGCGCTGGATACAAACGACTAGTTACATCCTCTCTCTATCTTCTCGCCATCCTCATCACCAACGACGAGGACCTCTATCTTACTCTCAAGTCCTTTTTTCTTGATTTTCTCGACCAGGGTGGTCCGATTCAATCCCAACAACTTGGCCGCAGCCTTTTTATTTCCACCTGTCTGAGAGAGAGCCGACGAGATCAACTTGCTCTCGTAGGTATCCACAAGTTCATTAAAATTCACCCCCGTAGGTGGGAGCGTCAGATCGGAAAGCGCGAATGAGTGAGGGACACCTGCCTCCTCGGTGATATAGTCCGGAAGGTGATTGGGCTCGATAAGGTCACCATCGCTCAAGATAGCGACACGCTCCACGACGTTCTCAAGCTCACGAACATTTCCAGGCCAACGATACGTGCACATGAGGTCGAGAGCGCTTGGAGAAAACATGAGATGTGGGCGTCCATTCTCCTCAGCTTGCCGAGAGAGAAAGTGGCGCGCCAAGTGACGAACATCATCTCCACGCTCACGAAGAGCTGGAAGATTAACCGGGACGACTTGCAGACGATAGAAAAGATCCTCGCGAAAACGACCCGCTTTTACCTCCTCGGCGAGGTCTTTGTTAGTGGCGGCGATAACTCGAACGTCGACATCAACCGAGCGAGTAGAACCGACTGGGTCAACTTTTCGCTCTTGGAGGACACGCAAAAGCTTCACTTGAAGCTTTGGACTCATCTCCCCAATTTCATCCAAGAAGATCGTGCCGCCATCCGCGAGCTGAAACCGTCCAACGCGATTGTTAATCGCTCCCGTAAATGAGCCTTTCTCGTGACCAAATAGTTCACTCTCAAGGATATCTTCGGGAATCGCTCCACAGTTTACGGGTACGAGCTTGCCGCTTCGGCCGCTCAAGGTGTGAAGAGCTCGAGCAATTAGCTCCTTACCGGTGCCACTCTCCCCTAATACAAGGACGGTCGAGCGAGTCTTTGCGACCTTCTCCACCACGCTGAAGATCTTGTACATCTCAGGGCATTCACTAACGATGCCCAGGAACGCAGCGGGGCGTTCAGTTCGATCTGCGGCTGAGACTGTTGGGAAAACGAGATCGTGAGAGCCAGAAAACGCTTGTTGCATCATGAGAACCTTCCTTGTTCAATACCGCCGTTGAAGAGAGGCACTCCTATCCTCTCTCTCCCTGCTGTGATACTTCCAACCTTCTCTCACGACCCCTTTCACAACTCGGTCGGTGAGACTGTCACAGATTTGGCAATCTCCGTACCAGGCACGACTATCAATGTTAGATTCTTGACGATGCGGAACCGTCTCATCTCTTTTTGAGATTATATTCATCGAAAAAACAGCAGGTTACACCGACGAGTGTTACTTTTCTGAATGACGCGTGTCAGAAATGCGATGAACCGATGGGAAACTCTAGGGGTTCAGACGAAAGATTTATGTACAGTTTTGTAACAAAGCTGCCGATAAGGGGGCGCAAACTTTTCGCTCCGGCGATTATCGCAATGAGCAAGATCCGACTCCAGCTGAACGTGAACGTACCCATGGAAGCCCCTGCTTTGGGTCAATGAAGTTGTTTTTTGGGAGTACGGTCCCGTGTACGAGCACGTTCACTAGAAGCCATCTCAAAAATACCATGCAGGCGAGGCTCTGCGAGCTAGGAGAGCGCGAGAATGCA
>JAIXQT010000264.1 GCA_027485595.1 Pseudomonadota bacterium
ACAGGCACACGAGCTCGAAGCACGCACCCTCGAGAATCTCCGTACGAAGCGCCAGGAACGGTGCGGCATCACCAATGCAGTCGCTTCCATGACACCAAGCCCCGTCAGGGTGAATGTTGCGACCAAACGATCCACTGGTATCCTACCCAGCCAGCGCGTACCTCCCCGAGAAGGGTGGAGTCTTGGGGACCCGATGCTGCAGGAACTGCTTCTTGCTTACTACACCGCGGGTGACTTGATCCATGCCGATACCACCCTCGTGCTAATGGACCACCTTGAGAGACTTGAGCTTGCCACCACAGACTCGGCCCTCGTATCGGAGAAACTAGTGAAGCAATGGATTGCCGCTCTGTCGAAACACCCCGTCTACCTCGCAGCCCTCGTCGTCCTCCTACAACAGACCTTCTTCCCTTTGCAGCAGAAACGACCCGGCGTGCACACCAACACCGGTGACGACCTCTACTTTGTCCAGGCCTTTGCCAAGCAGAGGGTATACAATCCGGGTAAACAATGCGCGGCGATGAGGCGTATCCTGGACCGGTTCTACACACTCTCCAGGCCCATCCACGTCAAGAGCCCCACCGAACTCACCGTCGAGAGCGACTGGTCCCAGCACGCGCGTCATCCCTTCTTTACCGTCCTCCTGGAACTATATGTCAACGTACTCCGACCGGGCGCCGCCTGGAAGCTCACCTTTCCCGATCTTACCATTACATCCTCCGACAACCTATCGTCACCCTGGCACCCGAACATCCTCGTACTGTCCCACCTGCGCGAGCTCCTTAGCCAGCCCAAACACATTGTGGATACGGTGGTGCACATGTGCGTAGGGCGGTATTACCCCGGGGCACCACCACCCGGCCCCGCCACAACACCAACACCCTCTGACCGCCTCAACCACACCTTTCAGGACAAGCTCGAACTGGAACATATCGTGGAACTGGCGAACCAGCACTGGTCCCTTGCCACACCGAAGGTCGCCACGTCACTGGGCGATGCCCAATGCCTAGCACTATTGGAACCACACGAGGTTGTCATCACTCCACAACGAAAACACGTAACCCAGCACTACGAGGTCGCCCTGCTACACCACACGTGCGAGACCCAGCTCAAGGCAAACCTGATGGCGGCATACGACGAATTCACACTGCCCAAGCGATTGGTCTCCACCTACCTCGACAACAGCTCTACACCTGTCACCCAGTTCCACTCCAGCGGCAAGTGGTTCGACCTACCCGACTACCCAGACTTTCGCGTCTACGCCGAATCGCCCCTACGCATCACTCGCACCGTGGAGGGGTGCGTCTACACCTACATCGAACTCCAGGACGATCCCCTTCCCTTCTGGTGCTTCTGGAAAGGCGATGACGGTTGGACGGTGGGCGAACCGACTCTGACAAATGCTGGCACTAACTACTTCCTCGTGATCCGACCCGACCAGACCGTCCAAAGAGTCACCCTGCCAGGTTGGCCTTCACCCCCCGGACTCCGCCAGGGCCAGTGCTCGCTGCAACACTTTACCTCACCCGAGACACTCGTGGACGCTGGTGACGTGGTAGCCACGACCCAAAGGCTGATGGACCTCGGTGACAAGGTCTTTGTGTGGCAGGACACCTTCCAGCAGGTCCTTCACGTCGAACGCTTCAATGAACCCCACGTGCAACTCACCTTCCACCTCGAGGAATCGACGTGCTCCATCAACCAGGTCTACCAGGTAATGCTCGACCCGGAGAGTGAGCTCTGGCAGTGGTGCGATGGTGCCACGCGGATGATTCCTTTCTACTCGGCCGACAAACGCGGGCTCCTGTCGCTCACGAAAAAGGAATACGCAACTCAAGCCAGACTACCCCTTGTCAAGGCCTCCTACCACAAGGACAAGACGCCTCTGGCGCTGCACGTCACCTACGCACACTCGACCGATGCGACCGTCCTCTACCCGAGCAGCCAAGAAGCGGTGGTGGACCTCGGTCTGCAACTCGCCGAGGCCAACAACGCCAGGTGCATGACCTACCTTCACCTGCTGAACGAGGCGTGGAATGCACCACCTTACCTCCTCCCACCGACGGCAGAGTGGATTCTTGTAAAGCGCGATGTATTGCGACTGTCCAAGGTCCAGGACCATACCTACTCCATCGTCGCTCCGCCCAGCCTGAAGATCATTCACTCCTATGTGGATAAACCGGCTCAGAACCGCATGGACGATTATACGCTGCGGACCGAGGCAAAGGACCTCAACACGATCATCCTTCGGTACCTGTCCGAAGATCACGAGGCGAGCGAGACCTTTCATGTGCACCTGAAACTGCCACCACCGACAGCACCGACCTCCGACCTGCCGTTCCCGCTCCGGATGCAGGCGACTCGCCTGAACGTCCCGTCGGGTGGTACCATCACCGATATCGCCGAGATGAACCACGCCCTTGACATCAAAGGACTGCGCGGAGGACAGATCGAGGCTATTGCGCGCATCTTGAGCCGTCTCACCGACGATGCACCTCCAGGGCCCTCCATCTTTGAGCACATCATGGCTTTTGGCAAGTCCAAGGTGGTGACGCCTTATGTGGTGCTCTACTACTTGATGAGGCCGACCACGAGTCGTCTGACCGTCATTACCACACAGGATCTGACCAAGCAGTCCCATCACCGCCTCAAGGTTACTCTCCTGACCTGGCTCCGCCGTTCGTTGCACGGCACCGTCGACGTCAGGTCCGATGTGGATGTCAAGACTATGATCGCTACGATGGCGACCCGGGGTGATCCGTGGAAGGAGGCTACACTCGGACCGATCCTGTTTGATGAAGTGGACTGGCTGGCCAACCCCATGACCAGCGAGCTGAACATGCCCACCCAGCCTCTCCCACAATCCACACGCTTCCGAGACAAGGTCTACTTCTGGACCCACGCGCTCTACACCTTTCTCCATACCAGGATCATCGAGGTCGATCCATTAAACGACGAGGGGCATTTGCCTCATCGCTTTGTCTACACAATCGACACGGCCAAGAGGCAAGCCTCGCGGCTCGAAGAGGTGCTGCGCCGTCAAGGGCTGGAACTGGATCCTCAAGCCATCAAGTACCTACCCAACGTACTGACCCAGCGCAAGAAGATGCACTTTGGGCTCGCGCCCAACAGCAAAAAGGAAAAGGAGAGGCTGGTCGCCCTACCCTTTGATCACGAGGTCCCTTCCCTCGGTTCTTGTTTCTCCTCCACCGACCTTACCATCGCCTACAGTGTCTACTGCCGTGTCATCGGCGACGACCCGGACCGCTTCGGGATCTCTCTCGAGGACGCGCGGCTCTGGCAAGCCTGGGTACGGCAGAACCATGAGGCCACCACCTTTCATAACGGGACCACCCCGTTCTCCTACAACTGGGGATTTGTCATGGGGAGCGATGTTCCGCTCGACGCACGCGTCCAGCAGGGACACGTCGACCGGCTCAATGCGTCGCTTGACCTCGAACGGCTGACGGAATTCCTGGTGATCTACCTCGGCAACCTCATCTTCCCCAGGTACCTCATAGAGCACCAGCGGCAGGTCCAGTGCACCTTCCAAGACCTAGCCACCGGCTACCTCGGTCTACCGAAAGCCGGCTTTACGGGCACGGCCTACATGTTCGACATGGTCGACGACGGCAGTCCTCACCGATATCGCCTCCAAGGCATACAACAGAACGACGAGGATCGGCGACGCATCCGATCCACCCTGCTCAAGGGCCAGTACCGACCCCGAGAGGCTCTGGTCGACAAGGTGGTGCCACAAGAACTTTTGACTCCCGAGGTGGTAGCGCTCATCGATGTCGGTGCCTTCTTCCTCGGCCGTTCCATCCCGGCCTACGCCACTCACCTCTCCAGTCACTCCCACCGCCCAGTTCTCTACTGGCATGACGGCATCAGTTACCTGTCAGTGCAGGGCAAGAGGGGTATAGACTATCCCGTGGAGACTGGGGTGGTCCCCGGAGGGACGCTCGTCATCTTTGATCAGGCGCACATCACCGGCGTCGACCTTATCCTCCCCAAAGAAGGCATCGCCCTTGTGACCTTTGATTCCACGACCAGCTACCGCGACCTTAGCCAGGGTGTTTACCGCATGCGACAGATTGAGAGTGGTCAGCAATTTGTCTACCTGACATCATCACCCTTTGATGGCGTCGAGGAGATCCTCCACACCGCCACGGCGAATATGATTGCGGCCGAAGACGACAAGACCTACCGTGGCCTACTGCACTGCTACCGGTCCTTCCTCAAGCACCAGAACCCCACCGCATGGAGCGTCAACCCCACCGACGATCAACAGGCCGTGATACCCCAAGAAGGAACTCCTCAACCCCTCGCCGACGCACTCGCCAGCGTCGCCTTTTCGCCGGGCAATCACGTCGCCACACAGGTCAGCAGCCAGACCGAGACACAGGCACAATTGGTGACCAACCTGAATCTCAACGTGAGCATCAACCGTCAGTGGAGCTACTATCCCAGCGGCTTGCAGAGAGGCCTCGATTATAAGGACCTCGAGCAGGGAAAGATGTGGGACGCTCTCGTCAAGGTGAATGGTTACAAGGGCGAAAAGCTCGCAGGTACCATACAGATCCTGCGGTGGGCGAGCCAGACCCAGACACGGTTTCCTCACCGCGCTCTGCTGATAGGACCTGGTGGCGACAAGTACGTCATGCATATCCTGGTGGCATGGGACATCCATCTGCACGCACCGTTGTTATGGACACTCGACCTGGTAGGACAGACCGCCGTCGAACAGATGCTCCTCGATATCCCGTGCCCTTCGACAGAGGTGGCGCGAGTCGCCGCATTCCTGTGGGACAATCGTCAGCAGTTGGGCATGCCTGTCGACGAGCTGATCCTGAACCACAAGGGATCCTCGCTCGTTGACCGGGTCAAACTCAGCCTCCAACTCTTTCGCTACCGTGATCAGTACGGCACGGGCTACCCCGACATGGTCAGAACCACCGTCCAGGATCTGCTACGAGAGGACTCGCTTCTCGTGATGGAGACCGATCCCAATCTTCTCCAGTGGTACCAACAACTCGAATCCCAACGGGGTCAAACATGAGGCACCGTGGCACCACGGAAACCTCAAGAGGCGACGGCGACACAGCATTACACATTACACGCGATCTGACCCTACCTTTTATGCCACAGTTCCTCGCGATGGAGTTGCGCCCCTGCTTCTACGACCCCGTGAAAGGACGGCCCTCCGCACTGCCCGCGCGCGTCCGCCAGGGAGAGTTTCCACGCGTGCTTTCGGCCGCCGTCCTGGACGCCCATGGGCAGTTGGTGAAGCTACCCCGTCGCACCACCCTCGTGCTCCACATCAAGAACCCTCAAGGCCGCGTCAGGACCAAACCGAACCGGACCGCGCAGAAGAAGGGCCACTTTACCTGGTGCAACATGCAACTCTCTCTCACCGAACCCGGTACCTACTCGCTCTCCGTGGCGCTCCAGAGACAGTCGCCCAGGGACAAGCAACAGGTGACCGTCGATGCCATCTCGAGTAGAGGACGAACTACGACCAAGACGAGCGTCCGGGATACCGCGTACAACCAGCGAAAGGACAGGGAGAACGGGGAGTTCTGTGCCGATGTCATGGAGCATACACAGGCGCGGACCTTAGAAGATACTCGCTGCCTCGTCCTGGACGACTACCGGAAGGCTTCCAAGGCGTCCCCGATCCCCAACACCACCCAGTACCTCCTCAAGATCGGGGTGCTGGCCCGAAACATTGTCGTGCCCAACCCCGACATTCACGTCATCAACGGAGTCCAAAAGGCAGGAGCCCAGGGGTATCGCATGACCGCCAACACGCTCCTGCGCCGCGCCCGAGAGTTTCAGTTGCCAAGACTTGACGGCATTTACCTCGACTACAAGGGCACCTTCGCCACCTACCAGGACGATCTGGAGGAACTCTTCCGCCAGCACACCAGGCTCCTCCAGGATAAGGCCGTCATCCACATCACGTCCTGCCGCCGTGGGTGCTCTGAACACCCCGCCCTTACCATCCTCGGGCTCGCCACCGAGTGGGCGGCAAAGTATCATTACGGGGTCGTCTCGCTCAAATGGCCTCGAGTACCCACCTCGAGCACCATGTACAAGACAATCCTCCTCCTTACGAGATCGACAACCACCACCCGCGCTAGCTAGTCTCGGTTAGCAGCGGCGTGTAAAGTAGATGTTGACCTCGTCGCGGGGACAACCACCAGACACATTGTATTCCCATGTACGGTCGAAGCCTTGCCTCTCCAAAAAAGAATCCACCTCCGAATAGCTCGCCTGACCACGGTAGAGCGCCCATGTCGTCTCGGGTGCCATGCTCTCGCACACACCCTTCTTGACGATTCCAAAGAGATCCTCAAACCCCTCGAGGACCGCCAGATCATGCCCCTGTGTATCGACCTGCAGAAAGTCGACGCTCGTGATCCCTGTCCTCTCGAGGAAGGAGCGCATCGTGATGCACTGAACGGGGCGTTTCACCATGGAACCGAACCGAGGTCCATCTCCCCAATCCAGAAGGGAACTGCACGTGGTATTGGCACAGACATTGAATTCAGTGATACCCTCCCGGTTCGAAACCGCCTTGGCTTCGAGGTGGTAGTTCGGAGGCGGGTGGAAGCGTCTGCGGTTCGTCTCAATAATGGTCTCGTCCGCATCAAAGGCAAAGACGTGCGTGTGCCGATCACGACGGGCCTCTTCTAAAAACTCCATGCTGTGGTGCACGCCCACCACAACCTTGATGGTCAGAGGCCTCGTCACCAGTGTGGTCGGGTGTGCGTACTCGGACTCTAACATGACACGAACCCCCTCTTCGTCCTCCTTGCACCAGTACTGCCTTGCTACGTGACGAGAGCGAGCTTCAGGACATACACGCTTACCCAGACTCAGGTACCTCTGCACAGTATACTCGAGGCCCGTGAACTTGAAATGCAGCAGGTAGGGGCGTGTTGCAGCGTACACCACCTCCCCGACAGGACTCCAGTGATGAGCACCCATGGCGTAGCGGGTCTCGGCGATGGCTCGCGGGTTAAAGACCAGCACCTTGTCATACCAACGACTCTCTCGTCCCTGACAGATCACCGACGCCACGTCGGCTCCGAAAGACTCGCGCTGTTTCAAAGCGGATTGCCACTCGCCCTCTGAGCATACCATCTGGTACCCCTTACACAGGGCGCACGTCGCACCCTGGCGCTTCATCTCCTCCAGACCCTTGCACAGATCACCAGGAAAGTCAGGAAAGTAGAGGAACTCGTCAAGGTCCTGCACCACTACATAGTCCACCGGGGGGTCCACCGGGTCCACCCGAGCCTCCTTCCAGATGGTATTCTTGAGCCGCCGGTGCTCCACGTCGTCGAATAGTGAACCCGTCGAAAAGCTCCGGATCTCACGACCCGCGGCGGTGACCAAGGCGCGCGTCCCATCAGTCGACTCATTGTCATAAATCACAATGCGCGTGGCCTCTCGGTAGTGGTGCAAGAAAGCCGGGAGAAGGCGCTCTTCGTTCCACGCCAGGGCGTACACAGCAAACTTCATTCGTTTTACTTTGCCATTGACGTATTTACACAGAATATAATACTCCATTCGTACATGACTAAATCATGGAAGCTTTTCAAGACCTAGACCAAGCCTTGATGTCAGGCAAGTCAACCGACCTGCTTCGTACCCTCGGGGTGCTACTACCGGACGTTCCGTCTAAAACACTACACAGAGTCGCCGCTGTATTGGTGACTGCGCGATCCGTGGGTACCACTACTGAGACATCCTTTTACCCTTTTCAAAAGCTCGCGGTTGCTGTTTTGGCAACACTGGGGTCTGTAGCCGCCGGCACATGCTCACTACTTGACAGGCGTTTCGAGGCACAAGTACTGGGCCGAGGCGGGCAGAACGAAGTCCGGACGAACCTTCTTCACACGGGTGTCCAAAAGACGTTCAAAATGTCACACGCCGGTAGGGCTGGTGTTGTTATGCTCATGCAGAATGAAGGTGTTTTTGCCCCTCGAGTGAGAGCTTGTCACAATGACTCTGAAGCAAACGCTTGGGTGATTACGAGTGCTCTCCTTGACACACCAGGAACGGAGATTGTAAACGAGTACGGCGTGCCCCAGCCGGGCTGGGAAAAGCCTTGGGCTGATTTTGTGCAGCGCATCAAGGAGTTTGAGAGCAAGTACTCGGTGAAAATGTGGGACGTCGTTGTTACCGAAGACGGGTCTCCTAGCGTTGATTGGAGTGTACGCGACGATCAACCTGGTGGCAACGGATGGGTCAACAGAGCGCTGCGTCTCAACCGAAATAACTTTCGAGCGGACCGTTATCGTACCATCTACGTGACGGACGCAGACTGGGTAGCCGAAGCGGGTGATTTTGTGCGGTATACTCAGGACATATAGGACCATATAGACTCACTCCAACTCAATCATCCTCATCGTCCTCATCATCATCCTCATCGTCCTCATCATCATCATCAGAGTCATCGCCTACAAAGTCCTCATCGTCCTCCTCGTCCTCGTCGTCATCATCATCATCATCTCCTCCAACCGTCTCCTCCTCCTCTACCGCTACACTAGCAACCGTCTTCTCGTCCTCGTCATTGTCATCATCGCAATCGTATGCACACGCCGTCTGCGCCAGTCGTATGACGTAGCTGCTCTCCGCTAGGGCACCTTCAGGTGACTTGAATTTCATGATGCTGTAGACGCTGTTCAACGTAGTTTTACTCAGCGACGGTGCACACAGCTTGAGCAGAAGGCACTGTTTGTTAACTACAATCTTGGGTCGGAGCGCGATAAGGTCCGATCCCTCGATGTGCAGTCCACTGCCTTGATTTAGTTTTGTCAAATCCTTGACCGAGCGGTACTTTGTATAGCTGCCGACTCCGCTTGGAGGGCAGTAGTTACTTGCGACCGCATCGAGTTCTTCGGTGCTCGTTTTCCTACCCACGAGTTTGAGCATCTTTGGATCCGGCTTGAAGCAAGCATTGTGTTTTTGTACAGCGTGTCTGAATTCTCCAGTTTCCAAGTCCTTTTTGGGTGCAGGGGCTTTCGCTTTCGTTGCCCCGGTAGCCCCGGTGGACCCGGTAGCCCCGGTGGACCCGGTAGTCCCGGTGGACCCGGTAGCCCCGGTGGACCCGGGAGCCTTGGGCTTTTGTGCAAGAGGAGTGGAAGGTGAATCCTCCTTGACTTTCCATCTTGGCAAGTCCTGTAGCGAGACAGGAGTGCCGCGGAGGAGAGACGTAAAGTCTGTCACTGTCCCTTGTCGTTTTGGCCGGTTCATCATTCGTAGTGACTTCAAATCAAGGAAAAAAGGAATCGTTCTATGCCTCATGTTTTGTGTGAGGGGAGGGTGGGCTTTGCAGCCCGGGCCGTGAGGGAAACGGCCCTTAGGGGTTGGTCCGAGGCGAGGGGCAATGCCCAAAGCCTGAAATTCGGAGTACGTAAATCAGAGTCTTGTCATTTTTGCTGTGTTGACAGTTGCACGCCTTGATGCGACACTACCGGAACATGGCCCTGCGAGAGTGTGGATCCAACTCACTTGAGCAAAAAATACAAAATACACATTTCAAATCGAGTTCGCCATGCTACTCAAGCTCAACGAGGATGTGACAGGGGTGATCCTCGGATGGCTGTCCTTCCTCGACATTGTCGCCCTAGAAAAGACGTGCCGCGCGCTGCACCAAACCCGCCTTCTCCGGAACTGCATCCACGACTACATACAACCCCAGAACTTGTTTATCAAGGCAAAGATCCGTTTCGGCTTTTATTGGACACCCTGCTGGGTCACCTCCTGGTGCTTCTGTGCGACCATCGGCAAGCTCATGGTATGGGGCGACGATGCGGCGGAGACGGACAAGCTCCTGTGCACGGTACAGAGCACACGGCAACTCCAACAGCGGATCCGCAGACACCACCCGCACCTGCCCACCCGCGTGGACGTAGGACTCCCGCTCTGCATACGCATGGGTAGGGCTCCTCACCGGCGTGGACGGGGTCCCTGGGCTACGAGAGATCTGGTGGACTGCATGGACTCCGATGGCGTCTGGTACGAGGCCACCATCGTCGCCACAAACCTAACCCGAGGTGAAATCAAAGTACACTTTACGTACTGGTCCAGCAAGTGGGACACGGTCTATCCTCAAGACTCTCTCTGTCTCCTACCGAGGGGTACCATCTGCATGCCATGGCGGGCCCAGGTACAAACAGGCGATCTCCTCGAATGGTACTCGACCCAGGTAGATCGGTGGTACCCGGTGCGCGTGGAATCCTTGCTCTCCACTGGACAGGTCGTACTGCAAAAGGTACACCAAAGCCCTCGCGGGATGTTTGATGTGAATGGACCCCAAAGCATCGTCTGCGAGACGCTCTCCTCCCCTTACCTGTGCCCCATCGGAGTGCACGCGTGGCCATACCAGTACCGCAAGCGATACTTTGTCACCGAACCCAGATGCCTCCGGGTCTTCCAGCAAGCCGACGACACGCATGCCGTCATTGTGACGTGTGGCAACGACAACAATATAACTCTAGTATCACGAAAAGATGGAATAGGCCAGTGAGAACGGACCGCTTTCCACCTGGTGCCACCACCCGGGTGGTAGTTCCAGAACATCACCGGGTTCCATGTCGATCACCTTGAAGCGGTCCAGCAGGGGCTGGTTCCGCGGGTCCATCAGGTCGAACGCACCCTTGAGGCGGTAGGAGCGGTGCGTCGCGGTCAGAGACACCGCCTCGGGAGGAGCCACGTACCAGCGTTTGGAACCTCGAACCAGCAACACCTCGTTGTAAAAGTTGTCCTGGTGACAGTGGGACACGTTACGAGGGACGCGGCCAGTAGCAATAATATTGATGGATTCAATGTCTCCTGCATGGCGCGCACGCCTCCGCATGAGCTCACCAAGACCTGTCGCTCTCGAGTACGCCTCCTCGCCAACGAACCTCTCCACGGCCCGCTTCTGGCGAGGCTTGGTCAAACAAGCCACGCAGCCCGAGGTGGACTGTTACTTCACAAGGGAACGACAGCTGCTCCAACAACCTTTTTCGTCGCCAACTGATCCAAGGGGATGTGGTGGTCAGGCGTAGAGATGGCGCTGCGACTGCCAGTGCGCGTGGAAGGGATGGAAGCGGGCTCGGTGGACAACCTCTTTGAAGACGACAGGATTATGAGGTGGAACCGCAAAGTGGTGCAGTGGGCCTTGAGAAAGGTGTCGCACCTGACGGCGAAAAAGTTCGCCAAGGTTGTCGAGGAGTGCCCGTACCTCCCCAAGAACGACAGCACCTTCAGCGTGGTCGATAGGTTCTTGCGTAAAGTGGTCGTCGACGTAGACGGTGTACCCACGCTCAAACGCAAAGCGCTACGCGAGTTTCTGATTGTGGTGGTGGAGCACCTGTCGGTGGAACTTGAGCGTCAAAAATACATTCCACCGACACGCGAGCTGTTGGGGCGAGCGATTTGCCAGGTGCGAATGTGGGGCGACGTGTTTCGAGACAGGTAAGTACAGGATGTGCTGCGGCTTCAGGGTGCCTCGCAACGGTCCTAACGAGTGTTCTTGCTCAGGTGGCAACGTGAGATAGACTCGGTCGAATCGACGAGTGCACCCGTTGCTGGTCTGAAGCGACTCCAGGAAGAGGACACAGATCCGTCGCCTCTGAAACGCATCAAGGTGGAACCGGTGGACGAAGACCTGGCGGCTTTGCGTCGTATTCAGGAGGCGTGCCAGTTAGTCACCATAGCGCTCAGCATGGCAGTTCGATCTTGAGGCAAAGAAGTAGTAAACCAGTAAACAAGCACATGAACCATCGACGCACAGCGCTGTACCCGTTATACCAATGCCCACTCTGGGACCGAGTGACCAAGGTGTCGAAATCAAATTCATTTTCATTTTCATTTACGTAATAATCAATCAATATGCAAGGCTTTCAGGAATATAAAGTCGCTCGTAACCGCTTCTTCCACGTGTTGGATTCAGATTACAGCGAGGAGCAATTAAGCAGAGAGTTTTCCGCTGTCATCAAGGTCATTCGCAACGTACTCCAGTCGCGACCCGACTCGAACATTATCGCTGAAAAGTGGAAAACGCTAGAGGCGGTGGTGTGTTCCAACCCGGCAGCGTTGCGCTTGCAGCAGAAAATCCTCCTCGTAGCACTAGGCAATCACCTTGTCGAGTGGTGCGCTACCGACTGGGGATTGGACAAGGCGACTTCCATTCAGCGCCTCGCCGTCGACGGCTTGGTTACGCAGCGTAACAGGTACGTCCAGCGGTGTACCGCCGTTGAACACGCGACCTCTGTCACTTTCAAAGAAGCAGAAGAACTCGCAGAATTGGAAGAGTCTGTTAAGGAGGCAACTCAGGATCTCGAAGATCTGGAACGGAAAGGTGATGGCGAGGCGGTCTATTACGCGAAAGTCGCTCTCCATACTCACCTGACTGCCTTGGAGGAGTGGCAAATGAAGCGTCGCAGCGCAGTCGAAGATCAACAGGCTACCTTGCGTGAGCTTCAGACAAGCATCGCCCGGCTCGATAGAGACATCGAGTCCTTAACCGCCCTTAGCATGTCGAGAGTCAAGTGCTTGGCAGAGGACACTGATAAGCTGCTGGCATCCATCACAAGCGCTGACCATAGCCAGGTGCAAGAGGCATTCTGTTTCTTAGCTCCCCACGTCAGCGAACAATTCCACCAGATCTTACGCGAGAACTTTGACAGGTGCCCCACCACAACCACCTAGTCGTCTCCCATCAGCCACGCCATCACGTCATCATCAATGTCGCGCTCCTCAAGACCTTCGAGACCTTTGAGACCTTCGAGACTCGGCACCGTGTCGTCGCTAGCGCCAGCTTCAGCGCCAGCTTCAGCGCCAGCTTCAGCGCCAGCTTCAGCGCCAGCTTCAGCGCCAGCTTCGGTGCCAGCTTCACTGCTTGGTGCCTTGGGACGAGACACTTTCTTAGGACGCCCGCGGGGAGGGCGCTGCACCCACCAGTCGTGGAAATCGCCCTTGAATCCACCTGTAATAAACACTCAGGACTCCATTTCAATTTCAATTTCAATTTCAATTTCATTTCTCACGCTTCTTTGCCGGCAGGAACTTGGTGGTGTGCACCCAACGAAGATTCTTGAAAAACAGCCGGAACTTCTCCGCTGTAAGGCCTCGAGATGGATTGCAGTGCACAGACACAAAGGCCTCGAACGTCTCCGAATCCACCTTGGCACACTTCCACTGGACAAACTGCTGCACGCAAATGTCGCTCATCTCACCGGACAGGCTCTGCAGCTTGCGCTTAGCCGGGGATTTCTTCTTGCCTCGCACCGCTGCCATCACGAATGCCCTGCTGCGAAAAAAACTCGCATTAGCCTCCCGGGGTTGCTCCGATGCATTTTGGGTTGTTTAACGACCACAGTCCTCAAGGAGTCCTCAAGGAGTCCTCAAGAGTTCTCAAGAGTTCTCAAGAAGTTCTCAAATCACCGACCCGGTCGTTCGCCAACAGGCAACACCGAACCTCCCGCCCGCCGCTCCATCGCACCGCGGCATCACCGCACCGAAAAGTCCGTTCCAGACATCCTGACTTGACCCGACTCGTTTTGGTTTTGGTGGACAGCTAAACCAGACCATGTCGGGCCTCCACCGCACGCGCCCGGAACGTGTGCAGAAGGCACTGACTCTCGCGAAAGCCGCCGACGAGAAGGACGACGGAGCCGCTGCCGTGAGCCATCTCAAGGACGCTGTGAAGCTCTTGCTGCTCGAAAAAGACGCGCTGTACAAGCTGGTG
>JAIXQT010000052.1 GCA_027485595.1 Pseudomonadota bacterium
CAAGAGCGTTACCACCACCTTTGATCCGAGGGAGTAGGGGCCTTAGCAGGGTGGTGAAAAATGGTTCCGTCGTGAGCATTTTGAGGGTTTCGGCGAAACGAGGCGGAGACGACGAAAAAACCGGAGGCGTATCCACTGAGATACGTCGAGGATTTTTTCGTTGACTCCAACGAAGTTGGAGCCAGACCATCGAAATGCGCAACAGGAAATCGTTTTTCACCACCCTGCTGGGCCTTATCCATGTGCGCGCAAGGGGCTCCGGTGTTGACTGGGAGGGGGCATGCGTTGCCTGCTGTTTACGAGTAGGCTCACGTTTACGTGCATGGGTGTGTGTTGTTGTCGGGGAGGGGCCTTCGCCTGAAAGATCAGGACCTCGGTTGCGTGTCGCTCGCTCCTGAGGCATGTATGAAGGACGCCGCGCGGCGCGGCTGAGAACTCTCCCAAGGGGAAATACATGAAAAAGTTGATAGCGCTTATCTCTCTTGTTTTTGTGACCGCTGGACCGGCATCGGCGCAGACTGACCTCTACGTTCGTGGAGCTGGACGCCTCATCCCAATAGCGCTTCCTCAATTGTGTAACCAGGGCGAGCAGGGCGAACCGGCCGTGGAGATTCCGGGGGTGATGCGCCGGGACCTCGATATCTCGGGATACTTCGAGGTTCTCGATCCAAAAGGATACATCGAAACGGCTGGCAAGTGCGGCGCTCCAGAGGCGACCACCTTCTCCGATTGGAGTGCAATCGGTTCTGAAGGTTTGGTTAAAGGTCGTGTGAGTGTTCAGGGAGGTCGCGTGGTTGCGCAGTTGTACCTCCTTGATGTGCAAAAGCAGCAGATTGTTTTGGCGAAGGAGTATCAGGGAGAGGTCGCGCAAGCCCGAATGATCGCGCACCGTTTTGCCAATGATATCCTCAAATACTACACTGGGTTTGCCGGGGTGTTCGGCACAGAGATCGCGTTCTCGGGCCGTATCGGGCGTTTTAAAGAGCTCTTCGTGATGGACATGGATGGTAGTAATCTTCGCCAGCTCACGAACGATCGCGGACTTTCTATGTCCGCTTCGTGGGATCCCTCGGGAAGTCGTCTCGTCTACACCTCTTTCCGTAATCGAATCCCAGATCTCTTCATCATGAATGTTGGTACCAAGTCCGCTAGGCAGGTATCGCGAACGACTGAGTTAGAGATCGGCGCGCATTTCCTCGGTAACGATCGAATCATCACTTCGCGCACCGAGGGGGGGGATAGCGATATCGTTATCATGTCGACCGATGGCACGATCGAGCGTCGATTGACGCCGCCGAACAGAGCTATCGATGTCTCGCCAGTTCCTTCTCCTGATGGTCGTCAGGTGGTTTTCTGCTCAAATCGAGGGGGAGGCCCGCAGATCTACGTCATGGGTATCGATGGGTCGAATCCGAAGCGAATCAGTTTTGTGACCTCAAACTACTGCACATCCCCGGCGTGGTCCCCGATCGGCGATAAAATCGCGTTTGTATGTCGTGCTGACGGCAACTTCCAGACCTTTGTAAGCGATCCGAACGGAGAAAACGTTCTTCAGTTGACCAGCTCAGGAAGTAACGAGGATCCAGATTTCTCGCCAGATGGTCGGTATTTAACCTTTTCATCTACCTATTTCGGTGGAGGGTACAACATCGCCATTATGCGAACCGATGGGACAAGCATTAAGCAGGTTTCAAAGGCACGTGGAGGAGATTTTGAGCCTACCTGGGGGCCTCTTCCGGAGTAGCCGGCCCCATTCGGTGAGCAAAGTCATTTCATCTTTGTTAAGTTGAAGGTTAAGTGCTTGCCAGGAGAGAAGTTGTCGAGTATCAAGTAGGCACCGACTTCAACAGCTAACTGGAAGACAGTCACAGTTCGAACGAACGTAGAGTGTTTTCTTGGGTTCAACGATCCGAGGCTGAGGGAGTGCGGGCGGAAAGGCCTCTGGGAGATCTGTTGCAGAACCTAACCCCGTAACTATGGGTGTATGGGGTTGCAGCGTTCAAACGGGTTCCGAGTGTCGAAGGTCAGCTAAGTCGGCGCCACGGTTTCAGTGAGCGGTGTAAAACTGGTCTTTACATGTTTTAATCCACTTTTGAGGAGATAGAGATATGCGAAGTTTGAAGGTATTAGCCGTTTGCGCTATTGCTCTCTTGGTAACTGGTTGTTCGTGCCGCACGAACACAGGTGAGGGAAATATCGGTGGTGGAGATGGAGGACCGCTTAAGGACATCCATTTCTCCTTCGATTCCTACAAGATCGATGCAACATCGAAGAGCATCGTTGCAGCAAACGCTGAGTGGCTCAAGGCTAACCCAGGCAAGACTGTTCAGGTAGAAGGTCACTGTGACGAGCGTGGAACTGCTGAGTACAACATGGTGCTTGGATCGAACCGAGCTCGTGCTGCTGCTGACGCTCTCCGAGCAGAGGGAATCGATGGTTCAAGCCTCAGCACCGTAAGCTACGGTGAGGAGCTTCCAGTTGACCCACGTCACAACGAAGAAGCATGGGCTAAGAACCGCCGTGCTCACTTCAAGGTGAACTAAATAGATATCGTCGCGTAAGCTTCGCAAGTTACGTCTTGCGATGATAGCGAGGCGGATTTATATGGACCCTAGGGCGAAGGCAGCTTCCCCTAGGGTCTTTTCTTTTGGGAATTTGGATTATGCGCAGAGTTGTTTTGGTTGGCGTCGTCGCTCTCTTCTCCGGGTGCGCCGCTAGTGGTGGAAGTATTAAATCTCTTGAGCGGAGTATCGCCGACCTTCGAGCGATGCAGTCCGAGCAAACCGAGGCGCTCAATTCCCTTGATTCTCAGCTCCGGATCCTCTCTGGTCGCGTTGAGGAGCTTGAGTTTTCTCAAAATAAACGGATTGGGTCAGAGGTTTCGGCGCTCAAGGAGGACCTCTCTAATCTCAAACGTCTGGTCCCCCCTCCAGCCGCTGTTCCTGTGCCGGAGCTTGAAGCGGATGAGGCATGGGCCTCCAATCTCCCAGCTGACCAGGCGCAGATATTCGTCGATGGTCTTGGTCTTGTTCGTGAGGGGAAATTCGCTGACGCGCTTTCGCTCTTGAAGGAGGTCTCTGAGCGAACGGCGGGAACGCCGAAAGCCGCAGTGCCTCTCTTTTGGCAGGGGATCGCTCACGATGGACTGTCTGATAATAGAGGGGCATTGAGAGCCTATACAGAGGTTGCTACGCGATTTCCTAAGAGTAATCGGGCCCCAACAGCCCTCTATCGCCAAGCCCTCGTTCTTGTCCGTTTAGGCGACTCTAAGACGGCAACCTTGAGCCTCCGTAAGCTCGTTGACGACTACCCTAAGTCGCCCGAAGCACCGATGGCCAAAGATAAGATAAAAGAGCTAAAGTAGCTGCCACGCGGCACCCCCGCTGGTCTCCATAGTGGAGTTACCTTCGAGCCTACGAGCTTGCATGAAGCGATCTACCGTCCCACACCTTCTCCGTTTCCCCGCACAGGTCCCGGCGCGCCTCAAGGGCGGTGTCGTTACCCTTGGAAACTTTGATGGTGTTCATCTCGGTCACCGGCATGTGATTAAGGCGCTTCATGAGGCTTCGGGCGAGCGCCCTCGTGTGGTGGTTTCGTTCTACCCCCATCCGGTTCGGGTTCTGAGAGGTGACAAGGAGCCTCGCGCTCTCAGTAGCTTCCGAGAGAAGTGGGAGCGGCTCGGTGAACTTGGGATTGAACTCCTGTACGGCATTCACTTCACCAAAGATTTTTCAAAGGTGACCGCGAAGGAGTTCATCGAGCGGGTCCTGGTTGACGCTCTCGGTACTACGATTCTGGTGGTGGGAGAGGATGTCGCTATCGGGCACAATCGTGAGGGGAACCTCTCTTACCTGGAGCGTGTGCTTCCAAACTACGGGATTACACTCTGCGTTGTGCCGAAGCTGCTTGCGCAAGGAGATCGTCCGAGCTCTCGCAAAATCCGGGCTCTGCTCCTCTCCGGCGATG
>JAIXQT010000043.1 GCA_027485595.1 Pseudomonadota bacterium
CCGCCAGCTTGAGGGTCTGCAATCGCCGGTGCGGATCGTGAACGCTGTTGGTAAGACGAGTCTTCGGGAGCTGGTCGGTATTATTCACGGGGCTCGGGTGTGTGTTGGACCTGATTCCGGTCCGGGGCATATCGCGGGGGCTTTGGGCGTTCCTCACGTCACGCTCTTCGGTCCTACACCCGCCGGTAGAAACGCTCCGCGGGGCAGTGAGCTGCTTTCGGTCGTCAGTTCTATCGGATGCTCCCCATGTCGACGGCGTGTCTGCCCAGGGCTCGACAAGCTCTGTATGCGGTTGATTAGTCCTGATAACGTTTTGGACCGTGTGCGAATTGCTATCCACCCTAATTAGCTCGCCTTTTCTGCTGGTTCGGTTCTCAGGCAGGTAGCGCAAGGGGGGTTCCCTTGGTATAACGTCCCCCATGGTAGCCATTACAAAAGAGCAGCTTCTCGCCACCCTCGATATGATCGCGGGGACGCCGATCTTGGTGGTCGGGGACTTAATTCTTGATAGATACATTTGGGGGAAGGTGGATCGCATCTCTCCTGAGGCTCCGGTTCCGGTCGTCGAGGTGGTAAAGACCGAGGGGCGTCTTGGTGGAGCGGGTAACGTGGTTCGCAACCTCGCCACTATTGGTGCAAAGCCTACCGTATGTGGGCTGATCGGCGATGATGAGGACGGTCGTGACCTGATGGGGCTCTTCCGAGAGATCGGCGCAAATGTCGATGGGATAGTGGTCGACACCACTCGACCGACAACGGTAAAGACTCGGGTTATTGCGGCTACGCAACAGATCGTTCGCATCGACCGAGAGCGAAAGATCTCTGATTCCCCGGAGGCCTCGAGCAAGATGGTCGATGCGATACATCGCGCGATCGATGGGACTCGGGCAGTTATTCTTTCAGATTACGGTAAGGGAGCGGTGTGTGGTGCTGTTCTTGATGCTCTGCAGCGGGCGAGCGCGGACCACCGGCTTGAGCTGGCGGCGCGACCGCTGTTCGTCGACCCGCATCCCCGAAACTACAATAACTATCGCTCCATGAGCGTTGCCAAGCCGAACCGTAAGGAGGCTGAGATAGCATCAGGGCATTCGATCAACTCGGTTGAGGACGCGTTTGCGGCGGCGGATCTTCTTATGCGCAAGTGGAACTCGGAGATGATGGTCATTACACTTGGAGAGGACGGAATGGTCGTCAAGCAGGATGGCGAGCCACGCGGTGTTCATCTTGAGACTATGGCTCAGGAGGTGTTCGACGTCAGCGGAGCGGGAGATACCGTGACGGCGCTGTTCTGCTCAGCTCTTGCGGTTGGCGCCTCTCCGACAACGGCAGGTGTGCTCGCCAATATCGCGGCTGGTATCGTTGTGTCGGAGGTTGGTACGGTTGCGGTAGACCTTGATCGTCTTCGAGCGCAGGTTGAAAAGTGGAGCGGTGTGTAATCGATGACGTCAAAGCGGAAGTCAGGATCGCTGCGCAGTATGACCGGTTTCTCTCGGGTATCCTTTGGTGGGCAAGGGGTTGAGCTCGATGTAGAGGTGCGCTCAGTTAATCATCGATTTCTGGATGTCGTTCTGAAAGGCCCTCGGTCCTATGTTTCGTTCGAGCGGGATATTAAGGCTATCTTTCAAAGGCTTCATCGACGGGGGCGTATTGAGGTTTCAATTACCCGGCGAGCCCAGCGGGAAGGAGCCGATTTGGAGGTGCTCCCCGCGTCTCTAGATCGGTACGTCAAACTCTACGGTGCCGCGTGTAAGCGGTACGGAATCTCCACAGACTCCCTTGGTGCCTTTATCGGTCAGGTTCTGTTGCGAGAGGGGCACCTGCATGATGAGGAAGCTCTTGTGCCTGAAGATGAGGTTGCGGTTTTGCTTCGTGTGGTTGATGAAGCGAGTGAGGCTCTCTTGGTTATGCGCGAGAGTGAGGGGGCGGCCCTGAGCGCGGACCTCTCCAACCGTCTTGAGATCTTGCAGGGGCAGGTGAGTGCCATCCACGATCTGAGCAGCGTCGCTCCGGCGCGTCTTCGGGAGAGGCTTATGGATCGTATTCAACTCATTGCAGGGGACGTCCGGATTGATGAGCAGCGTTTCGCGACCGAGGTTGCTTTCCTGAGTGATAGGATCGATATCTCTGAGGAGATATCTCGAGCGCGCATTCATCTTACGACCCTCAAGGATGCCCTTACGGGGGGCATGGAAGGTGTCGGTCGTAAGCTTGATTTCCTAACGCAGGAGATTGGGCGTGAGTTTAACACGATCGGGTCGAAGGCTCAGGACGCCTCTGTTCAGGGTATCGTGGTAGAAGCGAAAGCGGAGCTCGAGCGGGTCCGCGAGCAGGTACAAAATATCGAGTAGGGTATGATGCACGAGTTGAAGCGTAAAGGGATTCTATTCGTTCTAATCGGTCCATCTGGGAGCGGGAAGTCGACCTTTTGTTCGAGGCTTGTGAAGGATTTTGATGATCTTCACTACTCAACTTCGGTAACCTCTCGACCGCCCCGAGTAGGAGAGGTGCAAGGCAAGAGTTATCACTTCGTGTCACGGGAAGAATTTCTCGCTCGCCGGGATCGCGGGGAGTTTTTCGAGTGGGAGGAGACTCACGGTAATCTCTATGGGACGCTCCGGTCGTCCCTTCAGAATGGGATCGACGGAGGTCACGACCTCCTCTTCCAGATCGACATTCGGGGTGCTCTTACTATGAAGAAGAACTTTCCGGATAACACCGTATCGGTTTTTATTGTTCCGCCGAGCTTTGAGGCATTACGGGAGCGGTTGGTTAGTCGGGGACCCGTCGACGCTGGCGAGTTGGAGCGTAGGTTCTCGACGGCCCGGCAGGAATACGAGGCGCTCCTAGCCCTTCGAGGAGAGGGTGGAAAGATCGACTACCTCCTCTTGAATCATTACATCGACGATACCTATGAACAGATGAAGGGTATCGTCATCGCGGA
>JAIXQT010000017.1 GCA_027485595.1 Pseudomonadota bacterium
CACTCTCCGCAAGCGAATCGGGCCCTTTATGCTGCGGCGGCTTAAGCGGGATGTCGCGACGGAGCTCCCGCAAAAAACAGAGGTCGTGCTTGAATGCGAACTCGACGGAGAGGAGCGCATGATATACGAGTCGATCCTTGCGGCTGCTCGTCGGGACGTGTTGGGGGGCCTCGTCGATGACTCCGCCATGCTGTCAGCGCTCGAGGTGCTTCTTCGTTTACGGCAGGCTTGCTGTCATAGTGGATTGTTGCCCGGTAACTCAACTACGTCGTCAAGTAAGGTTCGACTCCTCCTTGAGTCTCTTGAACGTTCAATCGCTCAGGGGCATCGGGCGTTAGTATTCTCGCAGTGGACATCGCTCCTTGATCTCGTTGAGCCGGAGCTTCGAGAGCGGGCACTCTCGTGGGCCCGAATCGATGGATCCACACGCGACCGCGATGAGGTCATGCGCGACTTTCAACGGCCGGATGGACCAAGCGTTCTCCTGCTCTCCCTCAAGGCCGGAGGGGTTGGCTTGAACCTGACCGCTGCCGATCATGTCTACATCGTTGACCCATGGTGGAATCCAGCTGTTGAGGACCAGGCAGCCGACCGGGCGCACCGAATCGGGCAGAGACACCCCGTACTGGTTCACAGGTTGGTTGCCCGAGAAACAGTCGAGGAGCGAGTGCTCGCCCTTCAGGCCCACAAACGTGGGCTTCTCAGCGCGGCGGTTGCCGAGGGGCGCGTTGCTGGACTTACCAGGGACGACATACTCGGTCTGCTGAGCTAAAAACCCTCTAACTACCTAATAACAAACACTCATTAACCGGATAATTTTCTGAAGTGAAAGTGCGGGAAGTTCGGATAAGGGGAGGTGAGAGAACGAGGAGCTACAGACCCGGCCGCTCGTGGTCGGATTATCAAAAAGGGAACTGGCCTGCCGCTGGCTCAGGCACCTGCCGTAGTAACTGATTCTCCGAAGGTAAAGGGTGCAACTGCGCCTCCTTTCAACCCGGGCCCTCGACTTCGAGAGCGGGCGGTTACCCTTCTTGGGATTCCGCTCGTCTTTGCCGCCAGCGCGGGATTTATGTGGTCCCGCCCCCTTGAGCCTCAGAGTGCGCCGATGAACATGGGTGCTTCTGTAGACCACTCACGCTACCACTCCATCGGGCAGGAGATGGTCGCACGCTTCTCGGCCTCGATAGACGGGGTAGTCCTTCAACCGGAAAAGCGAGTCGAAGTGTCCCGTAAGGGGGGCGCAGGCCTTCTCTCGATATCTCGGGGGAGCGCTGCTAACACGGAGATATCCTCACGTCCACCATCACCGAAATCCGCGCCCGAACTTGAAGCTTTAGAGAAGCAGGTCTATCGGATACTCAAGCGACACGGTCGGCCGGTGCAGAACGGCAAGGAACTCGCCACGGCCATCGTTCGCGAGGCGCTTGCCCAGAATTACGATCCAGTATTTGTCGCTGCCGTCATAAAGTCAGAGAGCGCGTTTAACTCACTCGCCCGATCCCACAAGGGGGCTCAGGGCCTTATGCAGATTATGCCGAAAACGGGGGCATGGCTGGCTGACCAGCAAGCGATCCCCCGCCGGAAGCTCACCGACCCTGGTCACAACCTTAAACTCGGGATCTCCTACCTCAAACAACTCGAACAGGAGTACGGCGGAAACCGCGTCCTCACCCTCGTAGCATACAACTGGGGGCCCGGGCATGTAGCTTCAGCCTCGAAAGGGGGTCGGCGGGTACCGGGTGAGGTTATGCAATACGCGGTCAAGATCCTTAACGACTATAGACGTTGGTCAAGCGAACTCCGGGGCTCGTTCGGTTAGGAGCTAGCAGGGTGGTGAAAAAATGATTTCCTGCTGCGCCTTTCGATGGTTTGACTCCAACTTCGTTGGATACAACAAAAATTCCTCGACGTATCTAAGTGGATACGCCTCCGGTTTTTTCGTCGTCTCCGCCTCGTTTCGCCGAAACCCTCAAAATGCTCCCGACGGAACCATTTTTTCACTACCCTGCTAGCGACCCGTCAGGCGTCCAACAGCGAAATACATACTACGCTCGCCCCCCTCCGCTGCGCCCGCGCCGACATAGAGCGGAAGGATAGGGGTGTCAACTCCGAGGAAGAGAGAGCCAGCCATGATACCTGTAAGGCTCTCGATCTCCTTAGAGGGGTTCGTGAACGTTCCGTACTCGAGGGTTCCACCCGCAAAGAACCCCATCCCGAGAAGCGCGCTACCGACCTCACTGAACCGTCGGTAGTAGTTTAAACGGCCGACCCCCCAGTCGCTCGCAAGGATTGAGTTTTGCGTATATCCCGAGAAGTTGAAGAATCCACCCCAAGCCACTGAGCGGTACACAGGCGCGTCCCCTCCGAAGGTTCGACCAAAATCCCCACCGACGAGAAGGGTATCGCGACCCCGAGTAAAGGGTTGCGAGGCGGAGATAGCCGCACGATTGAAATCATCGCTCGAACCAAGCCCCTCGCTCGAGTTGAAGAACGAGGACTTTACAACCGTCCCGGTCGTCGGAAAGTCGGGGTTGTCAGCGGAATCTATGTTCAAGCTGAACGCCGCCTCGCCTATCTGATAGTTCTCGTCGGGAAGATCTGGGTCTCCGATATGCCGCTCGATATTCGCGTCCGCCGCCCGATACTCAGCCAACACCTCGCCGATGTGTCCGAGCTGTCTTCCGAAACCTAATCCCACCAGGGCCTGAGAGCGCTGGTACTCCGCCACGATCTCGTTATTAATCATTGGGTAAATAGTTTGACGAGAGAGGTCGAAACGAGGTGAGACGAAGTAGTCGCTCCCGTCGTAGATCGGTTGATAAAACTCTCCAGATATCTTGGGAGAGAAGCCGATAGCGAGCTCACCCTGGGCCCAGCCACCCTGTGGCGTGAGGTCGTTCACGCGGTAAGCTCCACCCATGGTTAGGTTGGTCTCCCCCTTGAAGTCATCCTGCAATGCAGCTCCAAATCTGAAGTAGTCATCGAGCCACTGCTTTCGCTGAGCGTTGATCTCAACGCCGGTCTTTCCATCCCGCTCAACCACATCGTACCGAACAGATACGTAGTCACCTGTGTTGTAGATCTCCTCAACCTTCTGGTCGAGTAACGCACGGTCAAGGGGCTGGTCATGGGGAATCTGCGCCATCTTCACGAGGGTCTCTTCCGCCCCGCGCTTGTCGGTCTTAACTGTCACAAACTCTATCATCGGCTGTTCAGAGGCGACCTCTCGTTGACGCTTGTAGGCGTCGTACTCCCTCTCGGAAACAGAGAGCTTTTGAAGCTGAGGAATTACCTTTCGAGCCGCTTCCTCCCCGAGCGCGATAAGCTCCTTTGCTTTGCCGAAATCGACCGCCGAATACCCCTTCAAGTTAGGCTCGATAAGGATATCCTTTCGGGTAAGGGTCTTCTTTTGGATCGCTGAGTTTTGAGCGAGCAGGAGCGAGATAATCTGCCCAGCCGTGCTTAAAGGATTCTGGAGTTCGTCCTTCTTCTTCAGGTCCGCGTTGAGCTCGACCACTATCAGGCGATCCGCTCCCATTTCGCGGACTACGTCCATCGGGAGGTTGTTCACAACACCACCGTCGACGAGGAGCCGCCCATCCATCTGCACCGGCGCAAACACTCCCGGCACCGACATACTGGCGCGCACAGCGGTCGGGAGATCCCCGCGGGCGACAACAACGGCCTCTCCAGTCTCGATATCAGCGGCGACGACGCGGAGAGGAATGCGAAACGTATTAAAATCTGCGGGAGCGGGGGGCGCGTTTGAGTACAATCGTTGGAGAACAGGCAAGAGACGTTGCCCCTGAACCACTCCGAACGGTGTTACGAGTTTACCATCATCCA
>JAIXQT010000139.1 GCA_027485595.1 Pseudomonadota bacterium
ATGTACGGCCGGAGCGCTTTCGGAATCATGATCGTTCCATCCGCGTTTTGGTGATTCTCAAGGAGCGGAATCAGGATACGTGGAGACGCAATCAAGGTGTTGTTGAGCGTGTAACAGAACACGTTCTTGCCGTTTGCATCCTTGTATCGGGTATTGAGCCGTCGAGCCTGAAAGTCATAGAAAGACGAGCAGCTGTGGGTTTCACCGTACGCCCCGCGCGATGGCATCCACGCCTCGATGTCGTGCTTAAACACCTGTCCCTGCCCCATGTCGCCGGTGCAGACGTACACGATGCGGTATGGGAGCTCGAGAAGTTGCATAACCTTCTCAGCGTTTCCGAGAAGCTCCATGTGAAGCTTCATGCTCTCCTCAGGATCAGCCTTGCAGAGAGCGACCTGCTCAACCTTGTAAAACTGATGTACGCGGTAGAGTCCGTTGGTGTCCTTCCCGTACGCGCCCGCCTCACGTCGATAGCACGGTGAGTATCCAGCGTAACGCTTTGGAAGCTCCTCGGCACTAAGAATCTCATCAGCGTGGAACGACGCCACGGGAACCTCAGATGTTCCGATCAGGTAAAATCCATCATCCCGCTCATCGAGGTGGTACGCGGAGTCCTCGCCCCCTGGGAAGTAGCTCGTTCCCATCATCGCGTTCCAGTTCACGATGTGCGGAGGATCCATCAGGGTATACCCGCCCTTGTAGAGCACATCCATTGCGAGGCTCATCATCGCGTGCTGGAGCCGCATGCCATCGCCCTTGAGGAAATAGCTACGAGTTCCAGCGATCTTCACACCACGCTCGATGTCGAAGAGATCGAGTTCTTTTCCGAGCTGCACGTGATCTTTGATTGCGAATCCAGGAGTCGGAACCTCCCCCCATGAACGCCACGGAACATTTTCGGAATCATCCTTGCCGACAGGAACCTCTTTGAGCGGGATGGACGGGATAAAGAGCTGCTGCTTCGTCCACTTCTCCTCAAGCTCCTTGAGCGCGTTGCCACCCTCTTTCACTTTTTCTGCCAGGGTCTTCATCTCGGCGAGCTTGGCGTTCTTCTCATCGCCAGAGAGCTTTGGGATCTCTTTGCTCACCGCGTTCTGCGCAGCCCGCATCGACTCAACTTCGCTCCGAACACGCCGGTAGTCGGAGTCGAGTTCTAGGAACGCCTTAACATCAAACTTAACGCGCTTTTTCTCGCACGCTTCTTGGTACGCTTCTGGGCGCTCACGCAGGTCGTGAAGATCTATCATGGAAAGTACTCCGATTAGCTGGTTCTCAAGCCCTCTAAAACTAGCTAAATCCCTGAAATTTTTCAAGTAGTGGGGATTTCGTAAGGGGCTGAAAGGAGGGATGATTTGGCCAACGGCTCGATGTGCGACCCGAGACACGGGAGAGCGGTCATTCGTGACCGCCGCGTTACTCCCCCCTCAAACACTCCACAATCCCGCTCTCGGTATGCTCCTTCGCCTCGGCAAATACCTTCAATCCAGCATCTCGAATAGCCTTCGAGGTAACAGGTCCGATTGAGACGACACGGAGACACTTCAAATGTTGCGGATCGGGAAATGTCTCAACTGTGGCTCGCACCGCCGATGGGCTCATAAACACAAGGTAGCAATCCTCGACCCCCAACGCGCGAATCGCCGCGATATCGTGCTCGCTCGGCGGAACCGTGACTAATCCATAGGTCGACAGCCGCACCACCTCAACCCCACTGCGTTGTACGATCGGAGCGAACACATCTCGCCCATCCGCCGATTGCGGCACAAGGACGTGCCCCCTTCCACCCAGACGGTGAACCAGCTGATCCGCGAAAACCTCCGCTAGCGCGATTGGGGACTCAAGGTCCACCTCTCGATGAAAGATCTCACGCACGGCTTCACTGGTCCCCGCTCCCTGCGCGGCAAGTCTCGACGTCGAGGCGGAAAGCTCTATCCCTAAACGGACGCATTGATCACGGAATACATAGACTGCGGTGGGGCTCAGAAAAGCGATCCACCAGTCGCTCGATTGGGCTGCCGCGCGTATGAGCTCGTGGTCCTCAGGACGAACCTCACGCTCCTCAACACAGAGTGGTGAGAGATTAACAACCGAGAATCCCTCGGCTGCGAGACGTTGCGAGAGCCCCTGATCCCCAGCATACGGCCCCTTTGGTCGAGTGAGGATCACCGTTCCAGCCATCTTGAACACCTAGGCGAACGACGCCGCGATTTCGTTGAATCCTTGCGTGACCGCCTCATCAGCCATCTGCGCGCCGAGCTTTGGGGCATCGCCTATCCGCCCCGTGCCGCTCACCTCAATGACCCGCGCGCCATCGGGCGAGAGACACCGCCCCTCAAACGATAGGAGGCGCTCCTGTCCTCGTCCTGAAACCGTGGCGCGAGCAGCAACCGGAGTGTTACATCCAGCCCCGAGGCGTTGGAGAAAGGTACGTTCCGCGATCACCTCCGCTGCGGTATCTGGATCATGCAGCTTTTGGAGCATCTCGAGCAGTTCTGTATCGTCGGACCTACACTCGATCCCGAGCGCCCCCTGACCAGGAGCTGGAAGCATCTCTACCTCACTCAAAATTTGGGTTACCTCTTTCTCAAGCCCGAGACGCGAAAGACCCGCGCGCGCTAACACAATCGCGTCGTATTCTCCCCCCTCTGCTCGGAGTTTTTTGAGTCGCGTGTCGACATTACCTCGAATGATCCGGATTTTAAGGTCGGGACGCATCCTGAGGATTTGCGACGATCTCCGAACGCTTGAAGTTCCCACACAGGCCCCTTCGGGTAGATCACTAACTGAGCATCCGTCGCGGGTCACGACCACATCCTCTGCGTAGCTTCGCTTGGGTATGGCGCCCACGACAAAGTGCGGGTCGAGTTGGGTTGGAAGGTCCTTGAGTGAGTGCACCGCTAGGTCGATCTCCTTGCGAATCAAACACTCTTCAAGCTCCGCGGTAAAAAGCCCTTTTCCTCCAATCAGCGGGATGGGCGCTAAGCTGTTTTGATTCTTATCACCGGTCGTAATCACGTGCTTGAGCTCAACGCTCAGTCCCGGAAATGCGGTCTGAAGTTGAGCCTTCACGAACTCACTCTGCCACAACGCAAGGGCGCTCTTTCTAGTACCGATGACCAACCGATTCCGCATACGAACCTACTACATGGAGACCTGTGCAGGAGTACCAAACGGGGGGTAAAAAGGCTACAGGTTGCGGGAGAGTACCTCTGTTGCGGGGTTCTGTACCGGTACAGGGCGTGTAACAGAGAGCCCCCTCATATCGTGCGCGATGGATACCCTCGGCGTTGGATATTCTGTAAGCCGAGGGTGAAAGAAAATGTCGCAGCACTATGCAAATCCATTTATTTCAGGGTGTTACGAAGACCTACCTTCAGTGCCAATCGCATAGCGACTACGAAAATTACCCAACGCCCGACCACAAAAGGATGAATACATGCGCTGTCTTCCCTTATGCTCAGGGACGAGCTTGCCGATACCCCCAACATGGTCTTTGGGTCCGCTCTACACCTCCGGGTTGCCGTGCTTGTAGCGCTCATGTGGACGACGGCACTCGTCACCCCCACACGAGCAGCGGACCGATATGTCTACCCAGGCGCCATCGTAAGGGCATCGGGCAGAACGACCGCCTTCTCATCAGTTAACTCAAGTTTTAGCGGAGCGACCGCGTCTCAAGGCTTTAAAGTTGAGAAACTTGGCTCAGGCGTTCTGCACCTCACCGAGAAGAGAGGTGGAGGGGTGCGGCTCATGGCCGCCGGGGCGGACAAGGCGATCCTTTATTCACGCGGAAAAGATCTCTGCCGAAAGGCGAAATTTCGTCGACTTAAAGCAAAGGCGGGTGGACACCTAAGCTGTTCACCGAATTGGGCCGTGTACGCGGACCTCACCCCTAATGATACCTACTATCCACTCCAATACGCCCCCAGCCTTATGCAACTTCCAACGGCATGGGAGACCACCGTGGGATCGAACTCTCACATCGTGGTCGTCATCGACACCGGGGTCGACGTTAACCATCCCGACCTGAGTGGCAACATGTGGAGAAATCCGGCGGAGATCGCTAGCAACGGCGTAGACGACGACAACAACGGCTACGTTGATGACATGTACGGCATAAACGCTATCACAAATAGCGGAGACCCGATGGACGACCATGGCCACGGCACACACGTAGCTGGCATTATCAGCGCGCGAGGAAACAACAACCAAGGGATAGCGGGGGTCTCCTGGCAATCAAGAATCATCGGAGCTAAATTTCTCGACTCAACCGGAAGCGGTAGTACGGCGAATGCTATCAAAGCGGTAAACTACGCCACGGCCCTCAAACGAGCAGGACGTAGCGTCACCGTAACGAATAATTCGTGGAGTGGGCCATCATATTCGTCTGCCCTCGCGGCGGCGATCGCTGACGCGAACACCGCGGGCATCCTCTTCGTGGCGGCCGCTGGTAACAGCTCCTCGAACAACGATTCCTCCCCCCAATATCCAGCAAACTACGCAATTCCGAATGTCATCTCAGTGGCATCCGTGGATCCAAGCACTGAACTATCCTCGTTCTCAAACTACGGACAGCAAACCGTTCACATCGCAGCCCCGGGATCATCGATCGCTAGCACCATGATTAACAACGGCTACGTCTACATGAGCGGCACCTCGATGGCCGCGCCACAGGTCGCGGGTGTCGCGCTGCTCGCACAAGCTCGATGCGAGGGAACCCTCTCGATGCCCCTGCTTCGAAGCGCAGTCGTCAACACTGGGACCGTACTCGCACCACTGGCCGGCAAAGTTGCCTCAGCATCGATCGTGAATGGCGCAGAGGCGATTCGAATTGCGGCGCAGCTCTGTGCGCCGACCCCGACACCAACCGGCCCCCCGGGCGGGCCCGGGGTATCAACTCCAACCCCCACTCCGACCCCGACGCCTCAACCAACGAGCGATACGCCACTACCTAGCCCAACTTCTACACCGATCGGTCAGCCCATTATCGTGTCTCCAACCCCGACGGCAACGTCCACATCAACGGCGACACCCACACGCACACCGACCCCGACCCGAACGTTTACCAACACCCCCACGTTCACCCCAACACGAACAGCGACGCCAACAGCCATGCCGACCCGAACACCAACACGGACACCGATACCAACCGCGACCCCCCAGAGGAGAACGATCGCGCGCAACTTTGCCGTTTCCCCTTCAAGCGGCGTTCAGAGTGGCAGCACGGTCACGATGAGCTTTATGGGGGTCCAACAGGAATCGACCCGAGTCACTCTCACCCTCACCAGTCACTCGCTCAATAGGAGCTACGTCTGTCCAACCTTACGCTTTCCGATGCCTAGCACCGGTTCAGCCTCCATTTCAGTGAGCATGCCGAGCGAGATATCCTACTTTAAACATATGTCGTTCACGGCCACGATGGAGAACTGGGGAGCCTCTCAGCGAACTGCAACTGGAGGGACGGTCTCTAATCCCGCCACTACCGCTCGAGCCACCGCCGTGTGCAACGCGTTCAGTCGTGCCGTTCAACGGTTTCAGGCTACCTCACGGGCATCAGCCCGCGGCACCCGTCCACTTGGCAAGTAGACCAGTCCCCAGCGGTGCATACCCCACCTCTATCGAGGCGTGAGGCGATGATTAAGCGCCGTTCCCGCTCAGTATGGTGGAGAACAGGGACGGTCTCCCGGGAACACGGGCGCTATAGCCGCATCTTCAATCCGTGTTGAAAGGGGGCACGAAAATCGCCGGGGTGGAGATAAGGCGAGATGATTAGCCGGAATGAAAATTAGAGGAATAAGAATCAGGGGGGAGGAAATCGTGGTGGACCTGCAGAGATTCGAACTCTGGACCCCCAGCTTGCAAGGCTGATGCTCTACCAACTGAGCTACAGGCCCACGATTATGTGACGGTTCGCATAGTATGGAGACTGCTCAACAAAGTCCATCCTTCACCCTCAACTATTTGAGGAATCTGGAGGATTTGGTGGGCCTGGGTAGACTCGAACTACCGACCTCACGCTTATCAGGCGTGTACTCTAACCAGCTGAGCTACAGGCCCGTCTCCGCTGCGAGTGGGGAAGGTAATTGCTACACGCAGAAGTGTCAAGCTAAGGGGCCACCCTTCCTCTCATTTTTCCGCCACCTCCCTAACTTTCATTACCCGTTCATCAAAAATCCCTCTCCTGAATCCACGCATCGTAACGGAGAGGGACGAAGAAACTCTTCGTTCCCTCAGAAGCTAAGTAGCCGATTATACTAAACTACTACGCGATCCCCCTTGCGGAATCGGAGCACGGTGCGGATACTTAGAGATAGGTATCTGTTAGTGACACGAGATTAACGACTGAAACGTTTAACCATGTCCTCTGTACTACTTCTCAGCGCCACCTACGAACCTTTGAAGGTTATCTCCTGGCAGAATGCCGTCGGACTCTTTTTCTTGGGTAAGGTCGAGATCGTTGAGG
>JAIXQT010000202.1 GCA_027485595.1 Pseudomonadota bacterium
ACGGGCCCTTGTATGTTCACAGAACCTTCTTTTTGTAGTTTGAAAGGAGCACGGCAGGGAGAAGGTGCCCGCCGGGGAGACAGTTCGTACGGGCCCTAGCATTAGTGCGCTTCGGAGCATTGAACGTCTCCCCGGATTTTCTCTGAAAAGCTCGAACAGCCGCCAGAAACCGGAGTTAGTCGCTCCGTTGTTCGTATCCAGCAAGGGAGAGCTTCCGCAAGAACGGGCTACAAGGAGGTATATGAATAGCACAGAGATGGACGTAGTTGGAATCGATGTTTCGAAGGCGATGCTTGACTGCTGTATGGGGAGGGAGAAGAAGGTGTTCTTCCGGATAGCCAACCAGGAGAGAGCGCTCAGAGAGGCTTTTAGGAAGCTTAAGGAGCAATTCCCTAAGCTTTTTCTGGTAGTTGAGTCTACGGGCAAGTACCACGCGTTGTTGTACTCGGTAGCTACCGAGCTTGGGGTGCCTGTTGCGATAGTGAACCCTAAGCGGATCCGAGACTTCGCTAAAGCTATTGGTCAGTTAGCGAAGACGGACAAGATAGATGCTCGGGTGATAGCTGAGTTTGCGCTGACTGTTGCCGTGCCACCGACTCAAGCTGTTGGTAAGGAGGTAGAGCATCTGCGGTCATTGGTCACTCGTCGTAACGATATCGTTACCATGATTACTCAGGAGCGTAACCGTATCGCCGATATCACGGATACGTTTCTGCGACGACATATCCGAAAGCATATTACCTGGCTTGTAAAGGAGCGTGACGCACTTACCAGAGAGATTAAGAGCGTGGCGAGCTCCCCGTTTTTCGTCGAGAAATTGCGTCTCTTGAAGGGATTTAAAGGGGTAGCTGATGTATCTGCCGCGGTACTTATAGCGCTTCTCCCAGAGCTCGGGACCCTCTCTAAAGCTAAGGTCGCTGCTCTTGTCGGAGTGGCTCCCTTTGCTGACGACAGTGGGTCTTCATGTCGTGGGAAACGAAGGATTTGGGGAGGTCGAAGTACGGTGAGGACAGCGCTCTACATGTGCACGTTGACCGCCGTACGCTGCAACCCCACCATGAGAGCTTTCTACCTAAGGCTCAAGGCAGCCGGGAAAGCCAACAAGGTCGCTTTGGTAGCGGCTATGAGGAAAACCATTATCATCCTCAACGCTATGCTTAGGGATAAAGTGCATTTCCAATCAATTTAATATTGATTTTCAACACAGCCGCTCCGGGGTGGATTACAAGGACTTGTGCCGCGCAGGAATGCGCGCCCTTCCGCCCCAACCTCTATTCTGAATCCCCTACGGCGCAGAACGCACACCCCGACCACCATCCATTGAGCTGCCAGGGGCGTACGTCCTCGTTGCGCGGATGCGGCTCGAGAGTCGCACGTAGGGGCCAGAGAGGCTCCAGTCGCCCCCCCGATAGCCCGCACCAACCGTGTCGGAGCCGGGCCAGGTGGTAACATCAGCCTGCCCGGAAGAGCTTAAAATCCCGTTGCCATGCTTTGCGCCATTAAACGCTCTCCCCTCTGCTCTTCCGACCGACACAAGGCGCTCCCAGAGATTCCCAGAGAGGTCCATCGCCCCATAGTACCCTGCGCCAGCAGCTACTCGGGTAGCGTCACCTGCTGCCATCGCACCTACACGCATCGGGCCTTGAACCCCCGCGGAGTTGAGATACACACAATTGGCTGCCGCACCGGGCGCCTCATTGGGCATTCCCGCGTTATTTACTGAGGTCGCGCCTGTTATCGAGGTACTCCCCCACGCGTATTCACCCGACACCGCTCGATAGGGTCCACGACCCGCTTTCTCAAACTCTAATTCACTCATGGGGCGTAAACCCGCCCAATCGAGGTATGCGGCGAGATCGGCCCATGAGAGGTAGTTCATCGCGACCGACCCATACGTCGCACCACCCCCTTGATCAGGCAACGTGGCATCTCCTGAGATCCAGCTCACGTTATTGCGAGAGGTCAAGCTATCAGAACCCTTTAGCCCCGTAGTATCCCTCGTGCTCTTCTGGGTCGTGGTAAGGGTATTAAAGAAGGACACCCACTGCGATTGGGAGATCTCTCCCTTCATCATGTAGAACTTCTGATATCCCTTCGGGAATACAGCGGGTATCGTGAAGACAGCCCCAGTGGCATCTTCGCCCGCTTGGGCCCAACTCACATACCGATACTCACTGTTCGTTTCACCGACTCCGGTGCCGGAACCAGCCTGTGTGCCGGTCGTTAACGCTGACTCACTCCCGATGTACCACGGGTCGGTATCGCTGCACCCCTGCTGAAACGATGCGTATGATGTCGCGTTATCCCCGGCGAAGAAAGCTCCCGTCGGCACGTACACCATCTCTATCGCAAACACCCGGATGTCGATCGTGTCATTTACGCCAACTCCATCCTGTGTGTACTTCCAATTCAGTGAGAAGCCCGTCTTGGTAAACGTTCCAACCCCATCGGCGCTTCGGTAGATGAAAACGCCGACACCTGGATTGGTCGAGATGTTAAACGAGGCGCTCGTGTCGACGAGCCCCACATCCAATGAGGCACCAGAAGGTACGGTATGTCCGGTGTCGGTTAAACTCGCATGCGCCCAGTTACCGCCGTTCTTGCGAAACTTTACAAACACCCACGCCGCGTCCCAGTTGTTCGGAGCGGGAGCGCCCGGGTCGGTTGATCGCCACGAGTTATTCCAAGAGATATCGAAATTGATCGGGGCAGTACCGGTACCAGAGTCGCGGGTGCCTACGCTTGTGTTGGTCACGTTGATTCCGCCGCATACGCCGTCTGAGGCGGATAACACCACCGCGGCAATCAGTATCAGCACTTTCAGAAACTTCATATTGAGAATATCGGCGGCCTAGTGAATTAGCTCAAGGGGTTTTGAGGTCGTGTGCGGTCTGCGACATTGAGGTGACCAGGAATGGTCGCCCTCCCGCGTACCAACCCGTGATCCGGGAGGGCGGTCATTCCTGACCGCCGTGTTACGCTCATCAACAGGTCCACGATTTC
>JAIXQT010000179.1 GCA_027485595.1 Pseudomonadota bacterium
AGCTCCTTCATACGGTGAGATACCACCATGTGCGGCAGCGTTAAGCCAGCGATGAGACAGATTGACGCGGCAAAGAGCTCCTCCAGGCGAGAAAAATCAAAGCGCAGCGCGAAAGGCAGGAGTCCAAGAATAGCGAGCAGTGAGATAAGGATGAAATCCATGGGGATTTGAAAGCGACCACGGGTGAACAGAGCGTGACACGCAGCAAGGTGTTGGCGAGAGTGGCGCCCTATAAACCACACCGCGAATCCACTTAGCGGTGGCAGTACTACCCACGCGCACAAGCAGGTGAGGCGTTGAAAGGTCTCTGTCGTGTCGCGGTTGCTCCCGCGCAGCAGGAGAACCACGAGGATAAGTCCCAGCAGATACGCGGTGATGTGCGACGCGATGATCAGGGTGCCCTCTATCGTGACGAAGATGCTCTGAGGAACGAAGTAACTCATGTACGCCTGTGCCTGCTGTGGATGCAGGCCGATCGGCAGAAGGATCGCGCTTATCCCGATGGTGGATCCGAGTAACGCAGACGGGGCCGCGCTTGCGCTTATCTCGCCCTCAGAAAAATGAATAGCTGAAATGATGATGAAGAGCGATAGCCCAATGAGCGGAGCGAACACGCAGAGGCCGGCCATACCGAACACCGAGAGGAGATACGTGATGAGAATGGTCCGTCGAGAAAACGGAGCGTGTTTCCACTTCGCCTCCGCTACGCGAAGGTCAAACGAGCCGTGCGGAATCCCCGCGCAGATCATGAGCGCTAACGCCAGCCATTCCGCTGTGGTCGGCGCGAACCACCAACACGTCAACAGCGAGGCAAAGAGAACTAGGACGAGAGGGGTACCATCTTTCATACGCGCAAGAGTGAGCGAAGCATCGTACATTTCGGAACTGAGAGCCACACCGAGAGGGCGTCCCGCACCGTGACATCCCCCGAGAGAAACGCGACTAAGGCGTCCCCTCTGGCTTGAGAGAGGAGCCGCTCCATGATCTCTCTGCCACGCTCTGGAGCGTTACGGAGGGCTGTGAGAAAGAGTGAGTCGGCGCATGTGAGCCAACGCGGGTAGGGGGTGTTTGACTGGCACCCCTGGCTGAGGATCTGTCCCGCGACCTGCCGAGCCTGCTCGTGTGCCCGAACGAACGCGTAGCCGGTGGCCGGACGAACGGCCCCAGCGGTGCTTCCGACCGCGTAGATCGCAGGGGAGGGCATTGATCGTAGACCCATCGGGATCGCTCCATACTCGGTCGCTCCAAGTTGAAACTCGTCCCTGTGGTTGCGGCTAAGCCACTCGAAGCAACGGTCCAGATGGTACCCCTTAGCCATCGGCGAAGGGCTAAAGGTGGTGTGCTCGACTAATGCTGTTCGCTCTGATGTCGGGAGGATGTAGAGAAAACTCACAGGGGCTTCGGCGCTACTCTCATGAATATCCATCAGGAGAGCGGTGCCGGGGTCGAATATCGGTTGGTGCGAGCTCACCCACACGCCGGCGAATGATTGCCACATCATCGCGCGCGCGGTCGTCGCTTCGAACGCGGCGTCGACGACGGCGTCGAAGGTGCTCGTTTGGCCATCAGCATGGATGGTGTTCTTAGAAACTTCGACGCTCGAGCATTCCCATTGAAATTCCACTCCCTTGGACTCCAGGTAGCTCAATGTGGACGAGAAGAAGTCCTCGCCCCGAATCATCGTGTACGGGGAGGTGGAGACATCGAGGCGACGCTCGAAGGATGCTCCACGAAACATGACCGAGTTCCACGAGAACGAGCGGACAGGAAAGCTGGGGCATTAAAAAAAAAAAAAAAAACAGAACGTGCGTGAAAGGTGAGGAAGTCTAGGACGGGTATCGAAGAGCGTAATCTTGGCATTTGGCTCGCGCGTAATAAGCTCTCGGGCGACACTTAAACCCGAGAGTCCTGCGCCTCGAATCCCTATCGTGAGCGCATTCATGGTTCGCAGGCTACGGTTTGCCAGTGAAGGTTCTGACCGCCGAAGAGTCCGATCGAGCACGCTAGGACAACCTTCCGAGCGAGGGGAACGACCGCGCGTTCGCGGGCTAGACGTCCCTCACGGATGACCCGTTCACCGATAGCGGCGTAACATCGAGCCGCGACTTTGATTGCGAATCGATTCTCCGGCGCAAGGTACTGGAGGCCGGAGAGCCCGCGGGCGTATCTCTCATCAGCGAGTCGAAGCAGTCGCTTCACCGCCGCGACTACCACCTCTTCGGAGCCGAAGCGTCGGTCGAGAAGTTCGCGCATATCTCGTTCCCCGAGCCAGCCACGAGGAAGATACACCCGGTCTCGCGCGAGATCCTCGAAAACATCCCGTGCGATATTGGTGCACTGCATCGCTATGCCGAGGTCCGCGGCGTACGAGAGCCCTGCGCTCACCTCTCCTCCGAGGATGGGATACATAATGAGTCCAACATTACCGGCGACGCCGTGCGCGTAATGAACAAGATCCTCCTCGGTGGTGATGTTGAGTGAAGGGGTATCCTCTCTGCACGCGTCTACGAGGGCGGCTAACGGCTCTCGAATCTCAGGGTAGCGAGTCAGCAGGGGAGCGAGTGGTCGAACTAATTCATGGTCGGTGTCTCCGACCAAAACGGCGCGACCGATCGCACGAAGTTGGGTGTCGCGTTCAGTGGTCGATAGATCTCCATCAGCGATATCATCAACGGTACGACAAAAGTCGTACGCGAGAGCTGCGTGACATCGCACGCTCTTCTCAAGCCAGAGCGTCGCGAAGTAGAAGGTCTTTCCCGCTTGAGAGATGAGTCGCATCTCATTGCTCATGCGGCCGTCCTCGCGATGATGTCCTTTATGGAGGTTTGGCTTGGTTGAAGTGAGGGGAAATCGCGGGTTATGAGCCGCTCGACCACCTTAGCGGAGGTAACGACCCCTGGAAGTCCTCCCCCTGGATGCACACCGGCCCCACAAAGGTAGAGATTGGGGATCTTGTCCATGCGGTTGTGGAATCGAAACCAAGCCGACTGGGAGAGTATGGGCGCGATCGAAAAGCCAGCACCGAGAGGGCTTGAGAGTGTGTCCCGAAAGTAGCGAGGATCGATAGACTCGGTAAAGTCGAGCTCTGTCGAGAGTCCGGGAAGTACCCTCTCGGAGAGGATGTCCACCACGGTCTTTGTGAAGCGATTGGCGTCTAGGTTCCAGTCGTTGTAGTTGCCGAGATGCGGCACAGGTGCGAGCACGTAAAAGAGCTCTCCATCGTCGACCGCCATGCTCGGATCGGTTGCCGCGGGCCGGTGCAGGTAGAGGCTCGGGTCCTTAGGAAGCTTTCTCCCTTTGAAGATGTCTCGCAACAGTCCCTCCCACCTCTCTGAGAGAACGATGGTGTGGTGGGCAACCTCGGGATAGCGGCGCTTCGTTTTGAAGTAGAGCACAAAGAGCCCCATAGAGGAGCTCGTCGTGCGCTCGCGAATGCGCTCGACGAGCGAGAGTCGCGAGCTGCCCAGGGTCGCGTAGAGCGCCCGTGGATCGCCGCCCCACACGGCCATATCACATGGAAAGACCACTTGCTCTCCACGATGCGCCGCCTCAACGGACGTAACGCGTTGAGCGGTGTCGGTTGAGAGGCTCACTACCTTGTGACCGAAATGATAGCGAATTCCGTGTCTCTGGCCGAGCGCTACGAGTTGCGTTATCAAGGCGGACGTTCCACCTTTGGCGAACCAGATCCCACCCTTTCGCTCCATCGCGTGAATGAGGCCGTAGATAGCGGTTGTGGTGAGCGGATTGCCCCCGACCAAGAGGGGAGGGAGAGAGAACGCTTGTCTCACACGACGATCGGAGAAGTAGCGGGCGGTATGTCGCCACAATGTAGAGAAGCCTCCAAGCTGAAGCAGTTTCGGCATCATCTTGAGCATTGACGTGACGGAGGAGAAATCCGCGTCTCCGAGCTGCTCATACCCAACGCGGTAGAGCTCTTTGCTGTGCTCAAGGTAACCTCGATATCGGGAGGCGTCACGAGGAGAGAGCCTTGCTATCTCAGCCTCCTGTCGTTCCACTGATGGCACGAGGTCCATCTCGCTCCCGTCGGCGTAGAGCAGTCGATACCACGGGTCGCACGGAAGGAACTCAACGGAATCAGCTCTTCGCTCTCCAAAAAGTTCAAAGAGCTCGTCGAAGAGCCAGGGAGCGGTTATGACGGTTGGGCCTGCGTCGAATGAGTGCCCATGGAATGAAAACTCCCGCGCGCGACCTCCCGGGTCGGGGCAAGCCTCAAGCACATCCACCTCGTGTCCGAGCGCTCGCAGGCGCAACGCACTCGCTAGGCTTCCCGCTCCACTTCCTATAACGATAGCTCTCATGAGTTGGACTCTACCAAGAAGCGTGAATTAACAACATTATAAAAAGGTGGGGTGCTACGGGCAAAAAAAAGCAGCGCCGTGAGGCGCTGCTTGCGATCCGTCTTCGAGAAGACGGGGATGCCTTAGGCGTTAGCCTCGGACTTCCGTACCGCTACCACGAAGATAAACACACCAAATACAGCCTTCGCGACGATGTCAGCGATGGTGTATCCGATCTGTACGTAGGTCATAACCTCAGCGCTTCCCACGTTGGCACCAGGGAAGAAGTAGAGGGCGTACACTACTGGGTAGAAGCACCACGAGAGAACCGTAAGGTTACGGGCCGTGATGATGAGCTCTCGAACGGACTCTGGCTGGGCGTTGATAGCCTTTGAGAGACCGGAGAAGAGGTTCATTACGATGTAGAGGAACGGGATCATGGAGAGGAACCACCACTTGAACTTCGTTCCTACGTCAGTAGCGATCTCTCCTGGGTATCCAAGAAGGATCATGAGAGCTGCAGCGCCAGCAAGCTTCTGAGCCTTCGAAACTGTCTCCTCACGAGAGAGTCTCATAACGAGGATGAGCTCGATGAGAAGGAGAGGAACGGTAAGAAGCCAGTCAACGTAACGGTATGCATCGTTGAACTTGTGCGCGGTTGCCTCTAACCCGGTCTTCGTAAGCGCGTAGGCACCCTGCCACGAGTCGAAGATTCTCCAGTAGTGGTAGAAGGCGATCAGGGTAACGATACCGCTGATAGTTACAGCCGTCTTGTACTGTGACGCGACCTGACTACGGCCGAGAAACAAGAAGATGGTTGCTGCGCCCATCACAGCGATTGCAAAAGAAAAGGCATTTGAAACGAGTTCAAATTGCCCGACATTTATCATTTCCATGGGGTCTTCCTCATGAAGAAGGTTTATAGTGGAAGTGTCGGGACATTTTTGGATCGCAGACCAGGCTGGATCACCGACAAGCTCCTATGCAGGGATGTAGAACCTATCAGGGCATGTGCCAACTATGTAAATCGAGGAAACACACCTTGAGGTGACAGAGGTTGCTCTACCTCCGATCATGCGTTTATCGTTTTTTGTGCGCGAGGCGACTTTTAATCGTTGTTAATCAATTGGTTAGGTGGATGTTGTAACGGAGAGAGTTCCCCGTGGGGTGGAAATGCTAAAATGCTCACGAGCGTTTTATTGAACACAAAAATCGGTAACATTGTTTAAAAGCGACGCCCTTTTAAAGGGCCCTCTCTGCTACCAAAACGCAACCGGTATGCCCGTTGCCTCAATAATCGTTTTATGAAGCTTCTGTGGTCGATATCTTTGGCGAGTTTGATGACGGTTGCCTCTGCGGTGGCCAACCCTGTGAGCTTTAAGGGAGGCTATGGAGTTATGCCAGCCTACAACAAGGACTGGTTCGATGTTCAGCTCAACTATTCGCTCACGAATCGGTACGCGATAGGGGCATCGTCGTTCTACCGTGAGGGAAAGGGTAGTACCGCGGAGTTCGGCATCGCTCAATTCAATTACCTGATGAAGCGATGGAATGAATTGGATTCCCAGGCCAACGTCAATGCGTCCGTGGGTTTCGGTGGACGCCACGATTCGGTGAAGGATGGAGCGGTCGCTGCCTATGCAGCTCTTGAGGCCGATTATGAGACGCGACGTCTCTACAGTCAGGTGTCGGCTGAAACGTTACAATCAGAGGATGCTGTGCAGTTCAATCGCTATCGGGGGAGATTGGGAGTCGCTCCCTACAAAGCCGATTTCGATGAGCTCAACGCATGGATTGTGATGCAGGTTGATGTCATGCCAGAGATGGATGACGCCGTTCGCGTTACCCCGATGGTTCGTTTTTTTTACGACAACGTGGTGATTGAGGCAGGAGCGAGTTTAGATGAAGCAACCCCGTTCGTAGCCGGAGCTGCGCATTTTTAAAGGTGAGCCTATGAAAAAGTGGTTAATCGTGAGTGGATTCGTTGTGATGTCGTTATTCGCCCAGGTTGCGCATGCCGATCAGATTTCGGTCGCGGTAAAGGGCATGGTGTGCTCATTCTGCGCGCAAGGCATCAAGAAGACCCTCCTTCGCAAGGAGGGCGTAGAGAGCGTTGAAGTCGACCTCGATAAAAAGATAGTGACGATTACCACGAGGCAGGGCGCGAGCATGCCCGACTCTGAGGTGAAAGAGAGCATCGTGGACGCGGGCTATGAGGTGCTCTCGATAGACCGCAAAGGTTCGTAATGAAGGGGCTTTTGTCGTTCGCGACCCTTTTCGTGTCCTTTAGTACGCTCATCTGTTGTGCATTACCGGCGCTCTTCGTGATGCTCGGCGCGGGGGCGACGTTTGCGTCTTTACTTGGGGTCTTTCCGCAGCTCATCTGGTTCTCAGAGCACAAGGGGATCGTATTTTTCGTGGCAGGAGTCCTTCTCTTCGCGAATGTTTTAGTGAGGATCTTTGTTCCACCGCAGTGTCCCGCCGACCCCCAGCGTGCGGCGGAGTGCTCTCGGGCTCAGCGAGTATCGGGCTTTATTCTTAAGGTGTCCGTGATTGCCTACCTTATCGGTGGATTCTTTGCCTTCGTCGCGCCGTTCCTTGTGTAACGGGTTCCACTATCCTCTTAGCGAAGCGAGGCATGACCTGCTAGTAGTTTAATTGTGGACGGCGACACGTGAACGTGCGCGTGCTCGTAAACGTACCCGAAAACGTTGGTATTTTTATCCCGGGTACGTTCACGTTCACGAGCACGTTTACGTGGGGTTTTGCCTCGCTTCCTTAGGATTGAGCAAGGGATCGCTTCACGCGGTGAATCAGCGGTGACACGGTGAGCCCCTGTACAATGATCGAGAATACCACCGCGTTGAATACCGCGGCGATTACGATAGCTCTATCGGGAAAGTCGCTCGGCAATCCGAGCACCAATGCGATCGAGAGAGCTCCACGCAACCCTCCCCAGAAAAGTAAGTGTTGAACGATACCAGGTACGGCGTCTGTGGTGCGACGGAGGGGAAGGCACCAACCGTATACGGCGATTGCCCGCGCGATGAGCATGCTTGCGATCGTGCAAGTGGTAGCCCAGGCCGCGCTTGAGACCTCCCATAGGTTGAGATCAAGTCCTATAAGGATAAAGATGAAGGAGTTGGCCACAAAGCAGGCGAACTCCCAAAACGAATGCGCCTCATGCAGACCCTTCTCGGTGATAGCTCCGAAGCGGTCCAGATTGCCGATAACCATGCCAGCGGTAAGCGTTGAGAGAATTCCAGAGGTATGAAAGTGTTGCGCGATAAAGAATGACGAGAATGCGGCTATGACCGTCATCGCGATCTCGACAAGGTGATCATTCGTTCTTCCGGCGATCAGCATAGCGGCGATGCCCACCAGCGCCCCGATGACGATCCCCCCAACCACCTCAACCACTGAAATGGTGACTACTCCGGTCACGGATGTCGCTCCCGCGAGGACAAGTGGAGTTATGGCAAAGAGGATTGACGCCGTCCCGTCGTTGAAGAGGCTCTCCGACTCTAAGAGCTTATGAATGCGAGGAGGGAGCTTCGCCTCCTTGAGAAGCGCGAGGACCGATACTGGATCTGTCGCTGACAGTACAATGCCGATGATCAGACAGGCGGCGAGGGACAAGCCGCTGGTCAGGAACAGGAGCCCCGCAGCAATTCCGCTCGATACGATGACTCCAGCCGTTGCCAAGATGGTGACAGGGCGGAGTATCGGTTTGAGCTCGCGCCATTTGAGGTGAAAGGCCGCTTCAAAGATGAGGGGAGGGAGGAGGAGGTCGAAAATGAGGTTGTAGGAGAGGTGGGTATCGGTGGCGATTCCCTTAGAAGCCAAAACGAATCCGACGACGACTAATCCTACAGTGTACGGAAGGCGTGTGCGGCGAGCTATGATGGCCACTACGCATGAGATGAGTAGGAGCGCTAACTTTGATATCACCATAAGGTTTTCCGAGGACTAGACGTCGTTGGTGGAGAATAAGGAGTTAGGTACCTGTTGTCAGCCTCTTTTCCTTCGGAGAGGGAGGTGGAGCTTGAGCGCCAAGCGGAGCGCATACGCGAGGGGAGGTTTTTGACCCTACCGTGTCAGAGGTTTCATATGGAATACTGACTAGCAGGGTGGTGAAAAATGATTTCCTGTTGCGCATTTCGATGGTTTGGCCCCAACCTCGTTGGAGCGAAACCCTCAAAATGCTCACAACGGAACCATTTTTCACCACCCTGCTAGAGCCGCGCGACGTGCGGTGTATCTCACGAGGGTATCTTCGATGAACATAGTAACAACGGTTCGCTCCCCTAATTTTACTGACCTCGATATTCCGGTGGAGTTCGTGGTGTTGCATTTCACGGCGGCGACGTTGCAGCGAACCCTGGATATATTCACGGATGCAGGTTCGGAGGTCTCTGCGCACCTCGTGATTGATCGTGATGGCTCCATCTATGAGCTCGTCCCGTGTCTCGGTGGAACCGCGCGCCGCGCCTGGCACGCGGGTAAGAGCCGGATGGAGGTCTCTACCAATGGAGACTCGCAGCTTGTTGAGTCGTTCAACGATCGCTCGATCGGGATCGAACTCGTCAACGTAAACGGCAACATTTTTCCCTATACTGAGGCGCAGTACGCCTCTCTCTTCGGTGTGATAGATCGACTGAAGTCCCTCTATCCCGCGCTCGGGCGTCCTGAGGCGATCGTTGGTCACGAGCAGATAGCTGGATTTCGTGGAAAATCAGATCCTGGACTCTGCTTCGAGTGGGAGCGGTTGTTTGCGGTGTGCTATCCCAATTTGGGCGCTCCCCGTCGGGCGCCTCTCTGTCGAAAGCCGTTCGCTGAGAAGATGGCGGCTCTGGTGCGAGCGTTGGGGGTTACCCTTGACCGGGATACCGGTGAGATTCTTGTTCCGAAGGGGGTCGACCCCTCTTTGTTCGAGTACCTAAGTGCCTTATCTGAAAGCGCTCTTTCACGGGACGAGGTGTAGGGTTCCCGGTTGACATCTGTCGCTTCCTGTTTAAGGATCTAGGCGTTTTGGGGCGTACTAACGCGCCGCAACCTTTTAGTTTTACTCAGTTTGCTATGAAGACCACACTCTCTCGAATTCTCTCCCTCATCATCTCGACCTCAGCTGTAGTACTTGTAGCGGGGTGTGGTCCTCGTGGAGAGTCTCACACGGTTGAGCAGATCTTCTCGGATGCTCGTGCCGGATACGCGAAGATGGCTTCCAAGGCTACGCCGGATATGAATGGTGCACTTACTGGTCTCGTTTCCGCGCTCGATAAGATCGCTGGCCAGAGCGGTGGTGGCGACGTTCGGCAGCTCTCGGCGAGTCTTGCGGATGGCTTGACCTCAATGCTCCCTAAGGCAGGTTTTACGCAGCGCGCTGCTATGACCGAACTGATCAATCAGTACCGTCTCATCGCGAACTCGTCGGGCGCGCAGGTTTCCGTTGGTGCTCCTAATCTTAAGTTGATTGCGGCTCGCACCTTTTCGCTGCTCTCCGCTGAGATTACCTCGACGAACTTCCGCATCTCATAGGTGGGATAACGACAGTGCGTCAACACAGGGGGGCTAGTCAGCCCCCTTTTTATTTTCTGCCACCACCTCTGAGGTGGCGGTACCGCGCGAGTCCCACCGATGGTGGATCTCTGCCTTGCGCCAGCACTCGCAAAGAGGAGGTTTCCCGCTCGGTAAAAACTATCGATACTGGGAGCGCGCTATCCACGACTATGGGGACTCACGAGTGAAGAAGCTTCAGATAGGATGTATCATCTCGCTCCTAGCGCTCTTCTTGGGATGGCTTCCCAAGATGGGTGCTGATCGTGTGCCATGGTACCTTGATAATGACTTTGCGCACTACTACCTTACCGGGGCGTTGGTGAGGAACGGCGTTGATCCCTATGCGGTAAATCTGAGCCCGCTCTACGCCGAGAACGGCTTCATGCCGACACGAGATATCCCCCAAGCAGGTTCTCCTCCAGCGCTCGCGGTAGTACTGGCGCCGTTCTCCGTCCTTTCGCCACCGGTAGCCTTTGGTATCTGGACCCTCGTTCAAGTGGGGGCGTTGCTGTGGGGTGTCATCGCCTTGCTGAGGTTGTGTCATGTGGCCCGCACCCCACAACTCACCGCGCTTGTGGTGCTTGCATCGCTCTCCCCCCTCGGGATGTTCGCGCATCTTCGATACGGACAGACTCAAGCTCTCATGTTCGGTCTCGTAGCCGTCGGCTTGGTGCTGGTGTCGCGCCCTCTCGGATGGTCGTGGCGAGTAGGGGCATTTCTGTGGGGCATATCCGCGTCGCTCAAATTATTCACGGCCCCGCTCGGATGGGCTGCGTTACGGTACCGAGGATGGGAGGGGCTGGCGTGGTTTGTTGGTGGATTTCTCTCCCTGTGGGGTGTTTTTGTGTTGCTGTGCGGGGTGGATTCTGTGTGGACCTTCGTCGCCTCCACCCTTCCTTACCTTCGTGAGCTGTCGAGTTCCTTTAACGGAAACATAAGCCTCTCAGGTGCTCTTACCTATTCGCAGCGGATCGTTGCCGGGAGCGACCTCGTCCCGGTTGGGTACATTCAGCTCTTCTGTCTTGCGCTTCTCGCTCCATTTCTTGTGTGGGAGCGTGGCGAGCGGGACGATCCTGTCGCGTCGACCGTTGAGGTGCTTACCGTATCATGTCTCGTTTCTCCCACGTCGTGGCCTCACTATCTTCCACTCCTGACAGGGGGCTTTATATATCTACTGGGAGAGGCACAACGGAGCGCACGACCTCAAAGTGGCCTCACCGCGGTGTTGATGCTCTACCTCTGTATGGGTGTTTCGATCGGGTACCTTTCACAGGGAGATCTCATCATGCGAATTGTCTCGGCGTGGTGGGGTCCTGTGTCGATGCTCATGCTCCTTGTGGTCGTGAGGCAGGCTCGACGCCGAGCGGGATTGTTTCGGCGCTAGCTGAGAAGATTGCGGCCGAAAAGCACGAGGGCGGTGACGATAACGAGGATTCCAAAGATCCGCCGTAAGGAGTGAGCGGGGAGGTGTGGTTTCGCGGCGGCTCCACCCGTCATGCCGACCGCAGAGCCCACGATGAAAAACGCGGCAGTTGAGAGCGTCGTGGGATTGAGCTCTGAAAGGTTAGCGATGCATCCGGCGGCTGAGATGAGCGCTATCGAGACGAGCGAGGTTGCCATCGCGCTGTCAATTGAGATGCCGGTCACAATGAGGAGCGCTGGAACGAGGAGGAACCCTCCGCCGACGCCGAACACCCCCGAGAGAACTCCCGTTACCATTCCAACTGGGAGAAGCTTCGCGGCGCAACGCCACGTGACGTGAAGCTCTCCCCGCGGACTCCGTTGGCAGGCTATAGCCGCTATGACCAGATCGCTGCGCTTCGCGATCATCTGCGCTCCGACGAGGAACATGAGAGCGGCGAAAAGCATCAGCGAGAGCCGTTCCGGGATGTAGTGGCCGAGCGTAGCGCCCAGGGGCGCTGTGCCGATTCCACCGAGGCCCACCATAGCTCCGGCGCCCCAGAGGACTACCTTGCGACGAGTTTGTAGCGCTGCGCCATACAGGGCCGTTGAGCCAACGATTGCGAGCGATAAGGTTACTGCCTCCCGGAAATCGAGGTGAAGACCGTAGACGAGGAGTGGTACCGCGAAGATTGAACCTCCACCTCCGGTTAAACCGAGCGAGATGCCAACCAAACTTCCCAAGAGGAGCGCGATCATCTCTATCGAGCGGTGCAGCTCATACCACAATCGGTGTACGCCCCATCAACGTGCACGGCATTAAAGCCGTGAGCTCGCAAGAACGACGTCGCAAGGGATGCTCGCTTTCCGGAGGCGCAGTGCACAAAGAGAGGGCGATCCCGAGGGAGGCTCTCAAGGCTCCGCTTCATCCGTGTGTAGGGTAGGGAGTGAGCACCTTCCAGGTGGCCCTGGTGGTGCTCCGCAGTGGTTCTGACGTCGATAATCTCTCCCTCTGTGAGGGCCTTCGCGGGATCGAAGGAGGGGAAGTTGATTCGTTCCGTGCGGTCGGTCAGCAGCCCGGCCGAACGCGCCTCGCCCACTGAGAGCCATCCAACGACCTTGTCGAAACCGATGCGATATAGCTGCGTAGTCGCGAGCTCCGCGTCCACTGAGTCCTCTACTACGAGCGCTATCTTGTCGTTCTGATCGATGAAGCTACCGGCGGCGTTCGAGAAGAACGGTGTGCGGAGTGGGGCGGTGATACTTCGCGGGAGGTGGCCGGCATCGTACTCCTCGCGAGCAACGCGGGTGTCTAGAATCTGAACCGTGACATCAGAGGCGAGTTGTGAACACTCTTCTGGCGTCAGGTGTTTCGGTCGGGGAACCGTGCCTGTTACGGCTATGCCATCTCTATTTACGCGCTTCATAGTGGCGAAATAGAGCGGAGGATCGGGTTGTCCTTGAAGGATATCCTTAACGAATGCCTCTCCGTCTTGGAGTGCGAGCTTGAAGGGGGAGTTAAAGCGTCGTTCGTACCCCAACGTCGTTGTGGGCACCGCTCCGAGAGACTTTCCGCAGGCACTACCCGCCCCGTGAGCTGGGAGGATTTGAAGAAAGTCGCCGTATGGCTGAAGTCGCTTGAGCAGCGATTCCCGTAAAGTTCGGGCGGAGGGTTCCATAGCGTTTTTAACGCCGGCCGCTGATTCGAGCAGGTCGGGTCTACCAACATCTCCTACGAAGAGGAAATCCCCCGTGGCGAGAGCGATCGGCTCGTTAGCGCCACCACCGAGGTCGGTGACGAGAAAGCTGATATGCTCTGGTGTATGGCCGGGTGTGTGAACGACCTCTACGCGGATCTTTCCAACCATAAAGGTCTCGCCATCCCTCACCAGGTGGGTATTCGGTCGATCGCCGGGCCACCTATAGCTCCACTCTGGACCTCCTTCTGCGGAGAGGTAGATGTGTACGGAGCTATCTTTCGCGAATTCCTGTGCTCCACTGACAAAGTCAGCGTGGATGTGGGTTTCAGCGACAGCGGTGATGCGGAGGTTGTTTTCGGCGGCGAGCTTCCTGTACTGGTCAACATCTCGCTCAGGATCGATGATGAGTGCCTCTCCCGTTTTCTGGCATCCTACCAGGTACGCGTATTGCGCAAGATAGGGATCGAATACCTGACGGAGTAGCATAGTACCTCTTTGATTATACCTTACATCGAACAGCAGCTTGTCTTTGGTGCCGGTTTGCGATTGTTCCACGGCATTCGAGCCAGTATCATCGCGAGTCCGCACGTATTCGTAACTCCGGAGAACACGAGACCAGCCCCGACGAAGGCGGGCAGAGCGATCCAGGAGGGGCTCACCAAATAACCCAGCAGGGACCCGGCGAAGATCATCGATCCGGCTGTGATAAAGACTTGCCGTTGAAGGGATATCGTCGCGCGTCCACGTGTTACCGGCAGGCCCTCACCCTCCCATGCTTGCATCCCACCGGCCATGATCTGAACCGCTGGAAGCCCATGCGCGACGAGCTTTTCGGCAGCCTGGCGGGCGCGACCACCTGACCGGCATATCACGACGCAGGCGCGTTTTCCTTCAGCGAGTTGTGTAACGAGGGTGGGGTTGAGGTCGTTGAGGGGATGAAGGACAGCCCCATCGATATGAACCTCCTCGAATTCAGCCGGTGTACGAACGTCAAGGAGGAGCGCCTCAGATTGTCGCTCCCGCGCAAGGCGCGGAGGAATGGTTTGAAGTGGGGAAGAGATGCTGCACGTTGCGTTCGTCATACGAGGTTCCTGTACGAAAGAGTTGACGCCCTTGGCGTATATCTATATTACTATATAGTGATATGGCGGTAAGAAATCAAGCCCAAAGATCCCCTTCCGAAAAGCGAGCAAAGCTAACTCTCACAGACGCTCATCTGGAGGAGGTCGCCCGATTGTTCGGCATGCTAGCCGAGAGCTCTCGACTTAAGTTGCTGCGCGCTCTCCTCGAGAGGCCTATGACAGTGTCGGAGCTGATCGAGGCGACCGGGATGAAGCAGGGAAATGTCTCAAAACATCTGAGCACGCTTCTTCTTGGTGGTTTCGTTGGAAGGACGCGTGAGGGGAATTTTGTTCGATACGGAATCGTTGATCCTACGGTCGCATCGATGTGTATGTTGATGTGCTCTCGAATCGAGTCTCAGGCACGGAGGCGCGTCAAACAGTTTGGGTAGCCCCTGTTATTCGCCAGGTTCTCCGATAAGCGTCCGTTGCACGAAGGCGGTTTTGTTTTGAATGTGGTCGGTTATCCATGTGTCATCCCACCATTCGTTTGGGGAGACGGGAACGCCGTGTAGCCGTATTTCGAAGTATACCTCCTCAGATTGCGCCAGTCCTGAGGTTCCTGTTTGTCCGATCGCTTGACCCTTGGTCACCTCTTCGCCCGGTTTTACGAGCGATGCTGAGAGGTGCGCGTACACCGATGCTAAGCCGAATCCGTGATCAATAACGATGGTGGTTCCGTTCAGGGGAAGTGTGTCAACGAAGGTTACGCGACCGCTATTTGCCGCGGAGACCTTTTGGCGGGCCGAGACCTGGAATCGAGCGCCGAGGGCCGGGCCCTTCATGAGCTCCTGGCCATTAAGGGTAATCGTACGTTGGTCGCCAGCTGAGTTCGAGGGATAGCTTGATACCGGCCGGGAGAAGGTGCCGGTCCACAGTTTTCGACCCTCTGTTTGGCTTAACGGGTCGCTCAGCACGCTCTCATCGTGGCGAGCTGACGCTTTGATGAGATACTTGAGGTCGGTGACGAGATCCCCAGAGAGTCGCGCTTTCATCGACTCGTTTGATGGATGAGCCGCCAACGCGGTTTTCAGAGCTTCCCCTCGAGCGGTGTCGAGGGCGAATGAGAATGACCCCCACCGTCTCGCTCGAGCCTTATAATTAAAATGCGCTGTTGCTACATTTCCGATCGCATCTCTCGCCAGAAGAGACATGGCATCCTTGGATTCATCGAAATCTTGAGGAATCGGAAAGAAGGTGAGGTAAAGATCGTCGTAATTTTTGAATGACTCATCCCAATACTTAGCTGGAAATCCCGGGTACAGAGTACCATCTGAGAATACCCCTTGAGAGTCAGGGGTCTTGCCGATGACCTTGTAGTACACGAGTTCGGCTCCCCCAATTACGCCGTTCTGTTGAGGGGTAATCACCTCTATGCGAGGTTTGAGGAAGTCGACTACGAGCCCCTTGCTAATACGGGAACCGTTGCTCCACAGTGATTGATCGAAAGCAAGTATCTGAAGCTCAGCCTTGCCCTCGCGCAGACCGAGCTCTTTGGGGTTGAGGTTTATCGTGATCTCTTGAGATGGAGTTCCACCCAAGGCTCGTTTCCGCACCAGCTCTCGGGGTTGATTGTTCTGGGATATGCGAACAAGTACCTCGTCGAGACCGCTGCCACTGTCGGTTACCTTCAGGGCCATAGGCACCGGATCGGCGCCGAGGCCGGCTGGTTCTCGTTCCCACGTGATAACGGGAGGGTCCTCTTCAAAGAAAGCTGAATTGAAGGGATTCACCTTTGTAAGTTCGGAGAAGGTGAGGAAGCCGGCCGCGACGATCGAGAAAAAGAGGATCGCAAGGAAAGCTACAAACCCGCCACCCCCTCTCTCTTTTCGATACGTCATGAAGGTCATCCCTTACGAGTTGTTGATCCGCTCTTTGACGACCTCAAGGGCTCTATCAACGCTGATGCGCTCCTGCTTCGTGGTGTCACGATCTCGGATAGTCACAGTGTTGTCCTGAAGTGTTTGATGGTCAACGGTCAAACAGTAGGGGGTTCCTACCTCATCGTGACGAGCGTATCGTTTTCCGATCGATTGCTGCTCGTCGTAGCTGGCGTTGATACCAGCTTTGAAGAAGTCGGCGACGATCTTTCGCCCTACCTCAGGCATCCCTTCCTTTTTGAACAGCGGCAGTACCGCCACTTTGAAGGGGGCGAGGCGAGGATGGAGCTTGAGGAGTACTCGGGTCTTTGTCTGGCCGTCAGCGTCCACACCCTCTTCCTCAGCGTACGCGTCGCAGAGGTAGGCGAGGCATGCGCGAGTGAGGCCCGCCGCAGGCTCGATCACGTAGGGAATGTATCGAACGCCCGGCTTCCCGGTCGCTGGGTCGATCTTCTGTTGGTCGAAGTAGCTCAATTTAACGCCCGACTCCTCCGCGTGCTTGGTGAGGTCATAATCCGTTCGTGACGCGACCCCCTCAAGCTCATCCCATCCCCACGGATACTGGTAATCGATGTCGTAGCAGTCATCCGCGTAGTGTGCGAGTTCGTCCTCTTCATGTTGTCGAAGTCGGAAGGCCGCCTTGTTGTTCGCGTATCGTTGCCACCACGACATGCGGGTTCCGGTCCAGTATTTGAGCCACTCCTTTTGCGTGCCAGGCTCGCAGAAGAACTCCATCTCCATCTGCTCGAATTCGCAGGTGCGGAAGATGAACTTCTCTGTGGTGACCTCGTTCCGGAAGGACTTCCCTTGTTGTGCGATACCGAACGGGACCTTCATCGACATCGTTTGTTGCACATTCAGGAACTGAACGAACATCGCCTGCGCGGTCTCCGGTCTCAGATAAATGGCGCTCGATTTGACAGCTTCCTCAAGCTTTTCTCTGAGCTCCGCCCTTGAGAGTTGCTTGTCGTGAATCTCGCTCAGGAACTGATCCAGGGGATCGACGGGACCGATGGACGTCTTAAACATCAAGTTAAACTGACGCTCGTCCGAGAGCTGCGAGCTTCCACAATGAGGGCACACGTAGCCGCAGGTCCCAACGGTGCCAGCTACCTTTTCGCCGCTCGACTTGCCACCCTTGACCCAGTTGATCGCGGTGCCTGGCTCCATCTGCGGGGCCTTGTCGGCGCGGAAGCGCTCTTTGCAGTTGAGGCAGTCAACCAGGGGATCTGAGAAACCCGCCAAGTGGCCACTCGCTTTCCAGACGCTTGGGTGCATCATGATCGATGCGTCGATACCGACAACGTCCTCTCGCTCGTGGACCATGTGCTTCCACCACTCGGCCGCGATGTTTCGCTTCAGCTCGACACCCAGGGGGCCGTAGTCATACGCGCTCTTTAATCCCCCATAAATTTCGCTGCTCTGGAAGATGAAGCCGCGACGCTTCGTAAGAGAGACGAGTTTTGGGAGGATATCGTTTGAGCTCATAAAGTAACCCTGCGTCGACAAGTTGCTCGCGCTAGGGCGAGCATTCAAAAAATATACTATCTCTGCCCGTATCACGGCGCGTCGGGCTCGTGGTTGAGCGCGCTTAGGTATCGAGCATTTCAAGGGATTCACCCGAACGGCCCGATGACCCGCCGGGGTCTGGGAAGAGTGGGGTAAGGGTATCCCGGAACAGGGTGGCTCTCAAGGGGGCTGGGCGCTAAAAGGCTCCTGGACCTCCGACCCTATTTCAGGCATAAGGTCTCAGTCTTTCTCAAACGATGAGGTTCTATGAGCTACGAAGTATACAAAGTTCTCCACTTATTAGGTTTGTCCCTGGTAGTGCTCTCCCTTGGGGGCGTGATTCATCACGTCATTAATGGTGGCACGAAGCAGTCAGATGCTTTCAGAAAGGGGACGATGATCACCCACGGCGTGGGGCTCCTTCTTCTCGTGGTTGCGGGATTCGGCATGCTCGCGAAGCTTGGAATCTACAGTCCTCCAGGATGGGTCATCGGTAAGATCGTTATCTGGCTCGCGCTCGGGGCGTTTGTGGGTATTGCCTACAAGAAGGCTCAGTTGGCTAAGAAGTTCTGGGTTGCCGTTCCGGTTCTTGTTCTCCTTTCAGCGGTATTGGCGATCTACAAGTAATCGCCCTGCTTATCTAGTAATTGAACGGTTGATCCCGTGAAGGTGCGTAGGCACGTTCACGGGATTTTTTCGTTATGCCCGCTCGTGAAGGTAACGGTGCGTGTGGGATGGTTCACCCTAGCAGGAGGGGCTTGAATCTTCGTTCACTTGCACGTTCACGTCACGCGCACGTTGGAGGCGGTTACAGGTATTTGCACGTCAGCATGCTAGCCAGAAAGAGCGCATATATCCCTCCCGCACCTCGGACAAGGTTTGTGGGGATCTCCCCGCGCGTGTTGGCAGCATTAAGGTTTCTGGTCGCCACGAGCACAACCACACTTGTGAGGGCGTAGGAGAGGGGGATTTGGTTGGTCATCCCCATTGTGGCGATGATGATCGGCCCCAGGCAGAGACTCACTCGGTACAGAGGGAGTGCCCAGCGGGTAAGATCTTCTGGCGAAAACGTCTTGCCGTACCACGACGCCTCGATCGCGCTCACCGATGAGCCGATCGCGAGGGCGACCGCAACGCTCTGCCAATCAAGGCTTGGGTCGGTCAAGCGCAGGGATGTGATCGAGAGGAGTGATGCTAGTGCGAGCAAGGAATGTCCCAGCATCGCTCCAAGAAAACCGGCGAGGGGGCGTCCATGTTCCCAGCCCGACCGCGACATTCCCCGCACGGAGAGGGTCGCGAGGGTCAGGAGGAATATCCCCTGAGAGGAGAGGGTTCGTCCGTATTGAAGTACCGCTACGGTGAGAACGCCGCACAGGATCGTGACCAGGAGATAGCCTTTTACTCGCTCGCTCGCGTCGGTTCTTGCCTTCATCCACAAGATGGCGGCCCCCTCGGTCATGTTCCATAAAAGGAGCGTC
>JAIXQT010000036.1 GCA_027485595.1 Pseudomonadota bacterium
ATCACCTTATACAGAGGACTGCGGACTAACGTCCTGATAGACCTCTATGGTTTTTAACGCCGCCGCGTCCCAGTGAAGCTGCTTAATATCCTCTCGCGCCATCCGAGCTAACTCATGCCGCAGCTCCGGGTGGACAAGCGCGTTAATGATCAGATCGGCCATCCTTTCGACATCCCAAAAATCGACCTTGAGGGCGTGTTCAATAACTTCAGCGACACCGGATTGCTTTGAGATAATTATTGGGGTGTCAAAGCTCGCTGCCTCCAACGCGTTGATACCAAACGGCTCAGAAACCGATGGCATCACGTAGATATCAGCAACCGAGAAGATCTCCTCAAGCTCCTCCCCCTGAACAAAGCCAGGAAACATGAAGTTATTCGACAATCCAAGCTCCTGCACACGCTCCATCACCGATGGCAGCATATCCCCCGTCCCAGCCACAACGAAGAGAACGTCCGGCAGATGTGGAATAACTTTCGACGCCATCTCCACGAAATACTCTGGACCCTTTTGGTAGGTGACTCGTCCGACAAACGCGACCACGTGCTCCGGCCACGTCTTTTTCTCTCGATAATCCGTGACCATCTCTCGTGGATACACGCCGTTGTGAACAACGAGGATCTTAGCGGAAGGGACCCCATGATGGCGCTCAATCGAGCGTTTTGTGAAGTAACTCACGGCGATAACTTTGTCTGCCTGTCGTGTCCCAAAACGCTCGATCTCGGCTATCTCAGGGTGCACAAATAGGCCGCTCCGATCTTGCTCCAGGCTGTGCACGTGCACTACGAGCGGTTTGCCGGTTTTCTCTGAGAGCGCAACACCAGCCGGAAATGTCATCCAGTCGTGCGCGTGTATGACATCGAACGACTCTCCAGCAAACTGAGAAACAACCTGCATCGTAAATCGCTCGACCTCCTCAAAGAGGTCCTTGCTGTACCGTTCGTTACCCATTACCTCATCAGGCAAGGCTGGCTGAGCGTGCTCAAGGGCTGACATAAGATCGATCCCATAGACCTCGCCATCGATTAACGCGCGCGCCATCGGATCCTTGCGCAGGGCGGGAGAGAGTGAGGCTACCTGTTGATGAGTGATTGCCGCCATCGCCTCTGTAAATTGACGCGGATTCCAGTAGGGAGAGAGAAAAGCTGGAATGCGAGTGGTGGCAACTGAAACGGGTGGTGTTTGGGGGCCGTGTGGCTGCTGTCCACCGGGAGAGATCTTTCGGGTGGAATCAGAGAGTACCATGTGCCGGGCCTCCTCCCTACCGAAGAGCTGCGGCACTACGAAGTGGATATCCATACCCTGCAGGGACAACGCGCTGGTTAGTCCGTGACAAGCTGTGCCAAGTCCGCCGGCGATGTGCGGCGGATATTCCCATCCGAGCATCAAGATCTTCATAGGCGAACGAATATAGGGCGCGGGGCCTCGCGTGTTCGGATTATAGGGAGCGTACTTCGGGAAGTCCATGTTATGATGGGATTTTTCTGACACTTCACAGGAATCGGCCACCTCCCTCTGGAGACGCTGACTCACAGCGACTACCTTCATACCCGCTTAACCCACCTTCTCAATGCGCACCGTCAGGCAACCTCGTCTTTGGCGGCATCAGCACAAAACGTCGTCTTGCAGTGGAAATAGTTGGCCGAAGCCGCTCGGTTTGCTAGAAATGCCGTTGCATTAACTGTTCAGGAGTTGAGCATGATTATCGCCGGAGATGTTGGGGGAACAAAGGCTCGTATCGGTCTATTCGAGAGACGTGCTGGAAAGGTCGAGCTTGTAGTATCTGAGGACTACGCAAGCAAGGACTATCAGAGCCTTGAAGCGATCCTTGGCGTTTTCATGGATAAACACAGCTCCAAGATTAAGGGGCACCTTGAGGCAGGATGCTTCGGCCTTCCCGGTCCAGTCGTAAACGGCAAAGTCAAGGTAACGAACCTGCCGTGGGAAGTTGCGATGGTCCAGGTAGGACTCGCTCTCGACATCTCCAAGGTCAAGTTAGTTAACGACCTCGTGAGCACCGCGGCGGCGATTCCTCACTTCGGTCCAAGTAGCCTGAAAACGCTCTATGGTGGAGAGGGATACGATCGAGCTGGCTCATGTGTTGTTGTAGCGCCAGGAACGGGTATCGGACACTCGCTCATTCACCGCGAGGGTGGATGGAGCGTACTTCTCGCCTCAGAGGGAGGACACGCTAACTTCGCTCCAACCAACGACCTTGAGATTGAGCTCTTAAAATACCTTCAAAAGAAGCTTCCACACGTAAGCGTTGAATCGGTCCTATGCGGTCCTGGTATTTTTAATATCTACAGCTTCCTTCGTGACTCCGGATACGGCGAGGAGCCTGAGGAGATGAAGACCCAAGAGGCGAAGGAGCATCCAGCATCGACCATCACCGGCATCGCGATTGCGGGCAAATCAGACCTATGTGTTAAAACGCTGAACATGTTCTGCACGATGCTCGGCGCCCACTGCAGCAATATCGTACTTACCTATCTCGCCACCGGCGGCGTATTTCTTGGCGGTGGCATTCCACCAAAGATACTGGAGTTCCTCACTAACGGATCGTTCCTTGAGGGATACCTCAACAAAGGCAAGCAGAAGGAACGCGTCGAGGCGACCCCCGTGTTCATTATTAAGGATGACTACGCGTCGCTCTACGGCGCGGCGGCTATCGCTTCGACGTTGTAGGAGGGCCACTACCCCCTCTCGCCAAGAGCCAGTTCGCCATCGAGTCAGATGCGGAGTTCTCCCTGCGAGGGCGCATCCACTCCATGATTGAATATTCGGATCTTATTCCGGCCCCTGTGGACAGGGGCCCTCCTGATCAAGAAGAGAGGCGAGAGACCCCACACGGCCACATCGACTCGACCACCTACTTCTCCGCCGCAGCGCGCACCCGAGCCGCCCGCAGATTAAGCATCTCAACACCTAGGGAGAACGCCATCGCGAAGTAGATGTACCCCTTCTCGATGTGATGCCCAAGTCCGTCCGCCACAAGCACAAGACCGATCATAAGAAGGAACGAGAGGGCAAGCATCTTAATCGTTGGATTAGCCTCGATGAAGCGGACGATGAATCCTGAGAACAGCAACATTACTACAACCGCAACTACAACTGCGGTCGCCATCACGGGAAGGTTATTAGTCATACCCACCGCTGTAATGACCGAATCAAGGGAGAAGACGATATCGATCAGGAGAATCTGAGTAACAACGCTCCGCATGGTGGGCATCTTCGGCCCCTTCAACTCTCGAAGCTCGCTCTCCTCATGGACCGTCTTCTCTCGAATCTCCTTCGTCGCTTTATAGATAAGGAAGAGACCTCCCACGAGGAGAATAATGTCGCGACCACTCAACGCTCGGTTGAGAATCGGCAACGTAACTACCGGGTCCGTAAGCGAGGCCATGAACGATAGGGTAAAGAGCAGCATAAGCCGAGTGATAACGGCGAGGCCAAGTCCGATAAGACGAGCTGAGTTACGCTGCTCTGGTTCGAGGCGACTGGCGATAATCGCGATAAAAACGATGTTATCGATACCAAGAACTATCTCAAGCGATGTTAAGGTTAGTAATGCGATCAGGTTCTCGGGGGTGAACAACTCTTCCATGGATATCTCCTAAATGGTGTCCTCGTTGTCGCATAGAGCCATCCTTCGTAAAAGCCCCCCGCTCCATCTTCTTGCGTTTCTTGAGATCCAGGAGCACACTAACTGACGTTTACGGAAAGGCACTTATGAACGGCACAGTGATTGATCTTGGCAAAGACTTCGGACGAAAAGAGAAAACATTATCGACACTTATCTTTATCATCGCCGCCCTTGGCTTCCTTGCTCTTCAGATGTACCACATCGTTCCCCCCGGTCACCGCGGCATCTCGGTTACCCTCGGCAAGGTAAGTCCACAAGAACTTCCGGAGGGAATAACCTTTAAATGGCCATTCATTCAGCGGGTTCTCGACTTTCCAATCATGCAGCTCAAAGCTGACGGAAAGGCTCCAAGCTTCTCGAGTGACCTTCAAAACATCACCTTCTACTACACGGTGATGTATCGAGTTCCAGCTAACCAGGTCGTGCAACTATTTCAGCAATACAAAGGCGAGCCGTACACTACTCTCATCGAGCCGCGTGTGCAGGAAGTTATCAAGCAGGTAACTGCGCTCTCTCGCGCCGAGGATCTCGTGAAGAACAGAGAGCGATTAAAGGATGATGCCTTACTCAAGCTTCGCCAAGCGGTCGGCGATGTCCTTCAAATCGTAGACCTTTCAATCACCAACATCGATCTCTCCGACCAACTCGAGCAAGCGATCGAACAGAAGGTGGTTCGAGAGCAAGAGGCGCTCGCGAAATCATTCGAGCTCGATAAGGAGAAGAAACAAGCCGAGATTACCTTGGTACGCGCCGAAGCTGAGGCGAAGTCCGTCGGCATCAAGGGCGACGCACTTAAATCATCTCCAGAAGTCATTCAGCTCGAGATTGCGCAGCGCTGGGATGGTAAGGCACCGCTTTCAGTGAGCGTGGGAAATGGCGGCGGAACTAATATCCTACTGCCACTTAAGTAGGATCCGAGACGAAACCCCGTCAATGGTCATAGGGCATCGTGCCTCGCGGGCAATCGCTTTCCCGCAGGCCGATGCTCAGGATTGCCGCAGTCCCCGAAAGAGGCGACCTCCCAGTCACACCCAGGAGTACATCCAGGGCACGTGACGAGAGTCCTTTTAATAAAGCTTAGGTGGTCAGGCCCCCGATCGAAAGGGACACGAGGGTTTCTTGAGCGTTGTAGTCTATACTTTCGGCAAGAACGAACAGCCCCAGATCGGCTCAAGAGACTTTTGACGTAAAAACGTATTGAACGTCACACGAGAACGTACGCTCCTGAAAAATAGCTGTAGAACGTCACGTAATGTTGGAGTGGCAGAGCGAACTATTTCTTCTGAAGCAATTCCTTAACCGACTGCTTGAAATACTCGACAGTCCGCTCATTGGCTCGGTTAAGGGTATACGTATCACCGTTCTTCGTACCGATGTAGAGGCTCGGAGTTCCACGTACCCCAACCTTAGCTCCCTCTTCCATATCTGCTTTAATCTGAGCCTCAATCGCCGGATCGGCCACATCCCTCTCAAACTTACTGACATCAAGTCCAAGTTCTTTTGCCCACACGACGTACTTATCGTCAGCGAGCTGGGCCTGATTTGCGAATATCTTGTCGTGCATCTCAAAGAACTTCCCCTGACGACCAGCGGCAAGCGCGGCACGGGCCGCCGGAAGCGCCTGCTTGTGAAATCCGAGAGGGAACTGCTTAAACACAAACGCGACCTTTCCCTTCACCTCAGGGTCATTCAACGTCGAATTCACAAGAGGCGTGATCTTCGAGCAAAACGGGCATTGAAAATCGGACCATGCGACGATTACGGTCGGCGCCGTCGGATCGCCAAGGACGGACGCGTTCTTCGCTGATACCGTAACGGGCCCCTGCGGAACTTGTGGAGGCGGAGCCACTGCGGGCCGTCCCTTAACTGCGGCCTCTATGCCGTTTAACTTTTGAAGCACCTCTGCCTGCTGCCTCTTGAGCAACGCGACATCGGTCGCGAGTTGCGCTACGTTTGGATCGGAGCACGCCGAGATACCTACGACCGAAAGAACGCTCAAAAATCGAAGGGCCTTGTTCATATACTATCCAGCTGCTGCTACACCGTCTGCCGCAAGCATAGTGAGCCCTACCCGGCTCTGACAAGGCGAAAAATCTTTAAGCACAACCACCTTGACGCCCCCTGACGGCTCCCCCACGCACCCTCTACCGGTTTCTTTAAGGGCTTGCGGAACCTGATAGGGATGCGGTCGGCAGGTAGCCCAGAAACTCTGCAGGCACACTATCAAAAGGTGTAACAGGAAATCATTGCACACCCCGCTACTTGCACCACTTGTGATGCCGTGGCCGACCCGGCCTCGAGAGTGTCACGAATTGGCACAACACCGGGCTCTCACATCTACGGCAATTTGGCAGGATCATGAGATTCCATAGGGAACGGCACAGGCCCCGTCCCCAAAATCAAATGGTTGTGACAAATAGCGCCCCCGAGTGGAATAGGATCATTCGCCCTGATACCTTCTCCGAACACTGTAGAGCGGTACCGAGCATTGCCGCTCGGCTACGAAGAGACCCACGCCCCAGGCATCAATAATCGGACACCATGACAAACCACAGTCAACCGACCAACATCCCTCAGGGCGCCTTACTCCAGACCTCACCAGTGTCTCAGAATACCCTGGAGGAGATGCGTCTTCCTCGACGCGGTATCGCCGTGACCATTGACCGCTGGGCGTCCCACCAAGTAGCCGCCTATCTCTCATCATTCGGCATCGAAGAGTTCGATCGGAACGGGAGACCGCCCGGCTTCAAGATCCTCAGTCGACGCATCCTATCAAGGCAATTTAGATCTCTTCCCTATCCCGCTCCCTCCGAACTGCCGGTGGAGCAGCAGCAACCGTTCGGTCAATGTGGGAGTTTTGAATTCGACCGGGCCCTGGTCGCACTGGTGGGTCCGTGCCTGGTCGGCATCGTGTACTGCGAATGGTTGAGATTTAAGCGAGAGGAGACATTTTGGGGGTACAACTTATCATTCGTCGATGTGCATGAATCATGGAGAGGTAACCGGATAAGCTCCGCACTTATCGCGAACCTCAACAACGAGCCGTGGCTCAAGGGGAGACATCTTTGCCTGACGAGCTACACTGAATTGGGTCAGGAGCGTATCGCTCATGTCATCTCAAGAGAGCTCACATCCCCAGATTTCTCGATCAAGCAACCTTGGTATTGAGAAGCGGTGTCTCACTACGAGACGCCCGGGATCGGCGGCATCTTCAATTCGTCGAGATATCTCCGCTCCGCCGCCATTCCCATCTTTGTTACGGCAGCGCCATACGGAAAGATCACGTCAAAGTGCCACTTCTCTCGCGGTTCCCGTTGTAGCCCCCGAACGAGGAACTCATGCAGAATCTTCTGTCGTGGATCGAGGTAGAGATCTTTGAGAGCCGCGGCAAGAGAGTTCCGCACACACGTCTTGCTTGTAGCTGACAGAGCCCTCATGCAATCGCACCATGCTCTCATCTCAAACGACTCTTTTGAATCACGATCCATTTCGAGAAGCATGGAGAGTCGATTCTGGGCTTTACTGTCTACATCGACCCGCTCACCGCACGAGAGAAGGGACGACGCTATGGTTCGAAACCCCTGCTCGATCTCATGCGTGAACAAGCGCGCGTATGCCTGATTCGGCATTTCAGGAATCGGAAGGTTAAGACCTCGGTAGTGATGCTGAACGAAGCGCGAAACACCGCTGAGATTAATCGATTGAGGTCGCGGGCACCGGAGGTCAGCGTGCAGATCAAGGATCTCACCCTCTGCACCCCGAAGCGAGGCATCGAGAATAGTTACCGCAACAGCTAGCCTAATCACGGCTTGAGTCTGCGGATATTTAAGGGTGGCCTTGATCGATTCCCGGATAAAATCGCGGACGAAGCCTTGAAGAGGCTCTCCTGCTACTCCTCGAAGCAGCGAACCATGCGAGGAATGTGGGGACGAGGATATCACGAGTGCCCCGGAAAAAGAGGTTGTGTGTAAAGTGAGGGTCTACTTCTCGTCCATAAGCTTTATGAGCATACGGTTCGAGCGAGACACATCCTCGATCCTTCCGACGCCAGAGCGGTCAAGGGTCACAACACGCGCACGGCGCTCATCTCCCTCGATCTCAATCCGAAACGAGAGACCCTCAAGGTCGAATGCTTTTTGCCCCTCCGGATACACCTCCAACACCATGCCACCACTCGTTGCAGCGGAAAATCTGCATGCGATGGAGATCTCAGGGCCCCGCCGGTAGTAGCCATGGCTAGCCGAGAATGAAAGGCCAGACAGTAATGGAGCTATGAGAGCTCTCGGGTCTCCGGGCATCTTCGCTTCCGTTAAAACCTCGCCGTGCAAAGATGAAGGCCGAGCGTTAGTTTGTACCTGTGACGACATCATAACGGTTCTCTATTGTAACTAGTCTATTTTCCGGTTTCGCGTTGTAGCTAACGCGACCAGCGTAAGGATAGGGGCGCTGAGGGGGCTAATCAAGTTGGGAGGATTCGCCGCACGTTCCGAATCGAAGTAAGCCCACGCCCCGATCCGTCAAAACGATATCCCATTCATCAGGCCCCTGACAGGCGATTCCGGTCTCGGTCCGATAACGGACAAGTCCTGCGTCCAAAAGTGCCTGAGCTGCGAGGGCCCGAAAGGAGCCCGCGGGCAACCGCAATTCCTCAAGGCGGTCAGGAACTTGCTCTACACCGAACAAATTCATGACGCGCTCGCGGTCACGCGTTTCTACGGATCTGAAGGTCATGCGATCAAGGGTAAGTGAAAACAGCTGCATAAAACAGAGAGGAAGAGCGCTTCGATTTTTTCCGATACGCCCTCCGTCTATTTGAGACTCATCCGATCATATACGAACTGCTCTGTTGAACAAAGCTCCACCGGCTCGCCTCCCTCGTGGGCTCGATACTCAGACGAGGGCGTTTGACTCTCAGCACCCACGATTGTAACCATAAACACCTACCGCGTAGTTTGTGCCCCACTTCGTGTTCACTCAACGACAGATAACCCGAATACTCCCTCAAGCAGTTGACGCCCTCGTCCAAGGCGATCCAGAGGACGCGCGCGCATGGGCTCACGAGCTACGCCTCTCCCCTGCTCAGAGAGGGCACGATATTCGAGCAGGAGATATATGCTCTGAAACGCTCCGACTACTCAACTCGGAGGCCAAAGAGGGAAGACAGCACGCTAGAGAACTCCTCACAGACATGCTCCTCGACCCCGTCAATATCGATGCGAGCGGGGAGATGATCTCCGACCTCGTGAAGACGTGGCGAGAGGATCTCGTCGCCTCGCTCCAGGCGATCGAAGGGGTGGAAGAGGTGGCGACACGCGGCAGCTTGATAGAGATGACCCCAGCCAACAACCAACGCCAACAAGCTCAAAGTCACCTCCAGAGGGTCCTAGAAAACGAGCTTGAGCACGCAGACTGGCTCGTCACGCTCATCACATCACGAGCTGCGCTCTATCGAGCGGACCTTGAAGAGATTGTAGTCGCGCTCAGTGATTTCTGTAACCAGCGTTCTGACTGCTCACTCGTTCTGACCGGCCATCCCACAGAATTAAGGACACGCATCGGACCACTAAAACTCTCTATAATTCAGGAGGATGAGTTCCTGGTCGAAATCCTCAACGCGATTGAGGACCATCTGGACTCTCTCTCACGGGAGGACCTTCCTGAGCCGCTCATAGATCTCGTAGAGCAACACATCCTCTATCCATCCGAAGCTCCGGCATACTTCGAGCGACTCGCTAGCCTTGTCCTAGAGACTGAATCACTTCGCTCGACCTATCCAGAGTCAGCTACGCTCAGTAAGGAGGAGCTTACCGCGGAGATCAAATCGAGAGCCGAGCGCCTCATGCGTATCATAGAGCGAGAGTCCCACGTGCTCTATGAGCGTGCCACGTACAAGCCCCAACGGTGCGCATCTCTCGCTCGAATTTCGTCCTACTTTAGCAGCACTGAGACACAGCTCGCTAAGATGCTCGTGCAGACCTCTGAACAACTAAGTTTTTTCATATCCGATAAGGATACACATCGCGCTCACCTTGAGCGGTTTCGGGATCAGCTGTACGACATCGGAGGCACAGGTGTATCAACGTGGCGACTACATCAACCTCACGTTTTTACCCTCTTTATCGCGGGCGACGATACACTAACTGGCGAGGACCTCCTTCTCATCTTTAAGGTATGCTTAGCTGAGTATGAGGAGCCGGACCTTTGTGAGGACGAGTTCGATCGAGATCAGTTCGAGGCGCTCAGTGCTGAGGATACCGAGCAACAAATTGACGTCGGGGAGCTCGCCGGTAGGCACGGGCTCGTGAGCGAAGGGGATGAGAATGACGAGCCTCTTGAGTTTACCGTCACTGCACTCCGTCCCCAGGGGGGAGAGCTGCTTTCGGAGGGAGAGCAGCTTGCGATCTGGTTTTCGCGTCTTCACTCGGCGTGTGTTCCCCTCGCATCCAACAAGCCCTACCACCACCATGATAGGCAGTCTGACTGGAACTACTACGGACTCTCTCAAGTCCGGTGCGATAAGCTTTTTCGCCCGCTTTTTAATCTCATTGAGGCTCGCTACCCGCACGCATGGAAGCTTCTTCCCCACGAAAGCCGCGAAGCTCTTTCTCTCATGGATATTTCTGACATGTCTCCCCTTCGTCAGGTCCTCGATCTCCTCGGCATGTTTGAAGAGCACTACCCTGACGTCACGCAGTTCACTCCATCGCAACGTCAAGCGGTTCGAGCCTGGATTCAGTCGTACCGAGCGTGGTGTGACGCCCCTACCATGGATATCCTTTTCTCTATCCCTCTCTGGACGCGAGCGAGCAAACTTTTTAGGTCCGATCAGAGAACGGATTGGGAGGTGTCACAACGAGAGGACCTCTTGGACGACCACGATGCCTTTAGTAGCCCCAGCTTCTTCAGGCCGGAGCTCCACCTCCTATTACACGCGACCACAGAGCGCGGCATGAACACACTGATCGAGCTCCTTGAGGATGGACTCGTATTCTTGGACGGTGTCAGCGAGGCGTTCGTGGCTTGTCTGAACACCATACCATCTGATGAGATTAAAAAGAGAATTCACCATCGGGCGGCACCAACCCTAAAACTTGGCGGGATCTCCTCTTTCTGGGAACCGATCCCCGAGGAGACATCCAGAGGATCGCTTCTGGCGCTCCGAACACACTTCGGAACTATCTGGATTGATATAGATCGCAGCTACAAGAGGGGGCTGTTGTAACTCCTGCCCAAGGACCATACCTCTGGGCAGTCCGACGGTTACGCTTCGAGCGGATTTCTATCAGATAATCGCTAAGTTACTCGAGGAATCTCGAATCCTCACTACTGCGATAGCCGAAGCTCTTTATTCCTCCATTCTGTGGTATATGCTTAGGACACTTGTCGTGGAGGCGCATATGGGCACAGCACACCAGGAATACTTTTATCGACCGTTACCTCAGGACCAGCAACGCGCGGTAGCAGCGATGAAAGAGTTGGCGGTTCCCCAGGGGCATTGGAGACAGCAGTTGTTCATCATCCCCAATTCCGGATTACATGAGGCCACTGACCAGCTGAAGGCCTTTAAGCGCACTGGCATTGAGGTACGTTCACTCGGCACACAGTTCTGCTGCGAGACGCGAGACGCTTATCGAGCGGCACTGCGATGCATCTTCGAGCAACGAGTCCCTGGATGGATGTTTCATATCAAGGATTTTCGTGATAGCGGCGCTGTTAAAGCAGCCGATATACGGCAAGCGCTACGGGAGCTTGGTAAAAAGCCCTGATCGGACACCCGGCGTCGCTAGCAGGTCGGCCCCTCTAACGCATCTGCGCGAGCCCTCCATGCGGTAGCCTCGACTCGATGAATAACCCCCTCCTGCTCTGACTCAACGAATTGAGGCATCAGGTGCCACAACCAGCACCCACTTCCGAGCTTATCCATACGGCGAGCGGATGAGAGCATCTCATCACGGGCCCCTCCGTATAACGCAGGCTCCACCTCCCATTCCGGCCGATCCACGTGATAGGTGTAGTACTCCGTGTCAGTAATCAATATGGACCATGAACACGCGTGCTCGCGTAGCGCTTTGAGGTGAGCAGACTGTAGGCGCGCCATCGAGGCAACAATGGCCTGCTCCTCGTCATGAGAGATCCTTCCGGCCGCCGCAAGCACCCGGTCCCGCCAGTAGAGAGGAATCTGCCCAACTAAATTGAGCGAGACGACACCGTCAAACCTCTCTACCTCCCAGGCACCCCGCGAGGGCACGAGCGATCGAAGATAATCCGCTAACTCCCGCCGTCGAACGGCGGAGGGGAGTCCCGAGCTCCACGCGTTGAGTGAACCGGTAATATCACCGATTCGTGGGACCACGGTATCTCGAAAGGCGATACCGCTCGTCTTTCGCCATGCTCGAACTACCGAACGATCGGCGTCGAAGAGGTGAATCTCACAAAATTGCGGGATGAGTTTCCTGAGATCAACGTCGAGAAGTCTTCCTGCCCCAAGGATAGCGAGACGACCACCAGGCTGAACGTGCTCCGAGATGAATTGACGCGTGCACTCAAGATGAGGCTCCCAGTACGATGAGCATCGAGCATACCGCGCTTCGATCCCCTTCCCCATGTGAATAAAGTCCCAGTTGAGCCACCGAAAGATAGAATTGATCATGCCGCGCTACCCGAACATTGAGCCGCAAGGGACGTATTTAGGACAGATTCCGACCGCCTCCCCTCCCCACCTCTTTTTTGATTCAAAGAGGGCTCCTGAGGACTCAACATGTTACGCCCGATTTGAAAGATCGGCCCCGGATGTCGTATCGTTGGGCCCATGGGTTGGGAAAATCAGTACATGCAGCTTGTGACCACGAAACCGGGGATCATCGTGGCCGAAAACGACCGAGAGGTCGCCGAGAACTCTCGCAAGGAGATCCAATCGATCATCGGAGACTTTCCCGAGTGCTACGTCGAGCTCGGCTCGGGTTCGGGCATGCATCTGATTCGTCTTGCCGACCGCTCCCCCGGCGCTCTCTGCATTGGGCTCGAGATTCGCTTCAAGCGCGCATTCAAGACAGGAGAGAAGGCCGAGGGCAAATCCCTCGATAACGTGAGGGTGTTAAGAACCGACGCGCGCCAGATCCGTCACCTTTTCTCCCCCGGCCAAGTATCCGCGTTTTTTATCAACTACCCCGATCCTTGGGACAAACGGCGCTGGAAGAAAAATCGATTGATTAACGCTGAACTCATTCAAACGATGTGGGAGCTGCTCAAGCCCGGTGGATTCTTCCGCTACAAAACGGACCACCAGGAATACTTCGCTTCAACCTGCCCCCTCCTCACATCCGACCGGTGGGAAATCGCGCGTCACTCAACTGACCTCCTGAAGAGCGCCTACATGGACAACAACATCCCGACTGAGTTCGAGATGTTGTTCAAGTCCCAAGGGAAGCCGTTGTGCCTGGTAGAGGCCATCAAGAGGGGCTAACTCAAGCCGTCTTGTCCGTAGCCTCTTCTCCCCCATCGACCAAGCCTCTAACATCCTGAAACGAGACTAGAAAACCCCGTCTCTATCTCTGAGCCCACCCGCGAACAAAATCAACGATCGAGAGCATCCTATCCTTCGAGGATACAGGTCTAGGTTTAGAAGGACCTGAAAGGGTGGCGACGATGATTACGCTCAAGAACCTTTCGAAAAGCTACGGCTCATTCAAGGCGGTCAACAACATCTCGCTCCACGTACCAACTGGGGGCATCTTCGCTTTTCTTGGCGTAAACGGCGCCGGCAAGACCACCACCATCCGCATGATTACCGGCATACTCAAGCCGTCTACTGGCTCGATCTACCTTGGGGGATACGATCTACTCGCGGATCCTCTCCAAGCGAAAGCGATCACTGGATATATCCCCGACAGACCGAACCTTTATCCGAAGCTTACGGGACGAGAGTTCCTCAATTTCATGTGCGATCTCTATCGCGTTCCCGGTAAACACGCTGAGAGGCGAATCGATGAAGTACTTGAGGAGTACTCCCTCACGCAATGGCAGGACGAACTGATTGAGAGCTTCTCACACGGCATGAAGCAACGACTCGCGACGTGCGCCGCTCTCGTTCATGACCCCCGAGTCCTGATAGTCGACGAACCAATGGTGGGGCTCGACCCACACGGCGCACGAAACCTAAAGGACGCGTTCAAACGATACGCGAAAGCGGGGGTTACGATATTCCTCTCTACCCACTCGCTCAATGTAGCTGAGGAGCTGGCCGATAATTTAGCTATCATCAATAAGGGGGCCATCCTCACCACCGGCACCCTCGATGACATCAGAGAGCTAACAGGTAAACACGATGAGGGTCTTGAAGATATGTTCCTTGAACTCACCTCGCCGTCGGTAGAGCACTAAAGCGCTACCGCGACAGGGTCGCGAGATCATCGAGCACGCATGAGAGCACGCAAACGTATGAGCATCGTCCCTATCCTCCTTCAACCTCGACTGCTCACCATCAAGAACCGATGGCTCAAATCGGGCAAACGAGGACTTCGGGAGCTTTCAGGGGCTGCTCTCTCCCTTGGCCTGATGTACGCGATATACTCATCAACGCTCTCCACTCTCCGCGACGCAAAACTACTCCTTCCCCAGGTCACGCTCGATCCGACCATCCCCCTCAGCGTCATGTTCATGACCCTCTCTCTCATGATCTCCCTCTCTGCTGCGGTAAGCGCAATTGGAGCGCTTTTTCTCGCGAAGGACCTGGATCTCATTAACGCCACTCCAGTGTCCACAGAGGGGTTTCTCTTTGCGAGGAGCTGCGAGGTTGGATTATCGGTGTCCTGGATGGTGTGTATATTTGCTTTCCCCAGTCTGATTGCGTTTGGAGCCTTTTACAACGCGGGTCCCATTTTTATGCTTGCTGGGCCACTTCTCTGCGCACTCTTTTTCGCCGTCGCAGTTTGTGTAGGCATGATTGTGGCGATCGTCGTGGCGTCTCTCCTTCCATCTGAGCGAGGCCGTCCATTGTTTCTCTCCCTCGCGCTTCTCGCGGTCGGTGGCTTCGTTCTGTATATGAACGGCTTCTCAACGGCGGAGACGCTCGCATCAGAGGAGCCGATCTATCAGCTTGAGCGCCTCACCTCGGTAACAATGAACCCGTGGCTACCAACAACGCACTGCGCTCACGCCATAACGGCTCTTTTACGGGGCGAATATACCATACCGCTCCTCGCTGCGATTGAGAGCCTTGGGGCGATCTCAATCGGTGCGTTTATCATGCGATTCCTGTGCACACTGCTCTACGATCGAGGGCTGGCCCGCGCGAGAAGAACCGGAACCATGTTTAAGATCCACAGCCGCGCCGCCCATAGGATGTCTCGGATCCTTCTTCCCCTCTCGAGCGCTTCAACGAGGGCGATTGTGACGAAAGAATATAAGGTTTTCTCACGCGATCTCACCCACACGGTGCAACTTGCGCTCCTCCTCGGACTCACGTTTCTCTACCTCTATAACTATCAGGTACTCCAAGGTCCCTCAAACGTGAGCGAGGACGTCATGGCGATCTGGAATATCTTTCTCCTCCTGAGCAATATAGCTCTCGGCTCAATGGTGGTCACTTCTATCTGCTCGCGATTCGTGTTCCCTTCCATCTCCCTTGAGGGACAATCATTCTGGCTCCTTCAGGCGGCGCCTCTTTCCATCCGAGAGGTGCTCAAAGCGAAGTGTAAGAGCTGGACCCTGCCGGTGTCGTGCATCGGGGGAGTTGTCTTCATATCCGGTGCAATGGCTCTCAACGCGGATCTTCCCCTCGTACTGGCCTCATGTGCCGCTGGCGTCATTATCTGCCATGGGCTCGTAGGACTTGGAATCGGCCTAGGAGCTTTCTTCTCGCAGTTCGAGTGGGAGCATTCAACGCAGATATCGACAAGCTTAGGGAGCTTTATCTTCATGATGATGAGCATGATCGTGCTCTCGCTCAACATGGTTCCACTTGGATGTATGTTTGGAGCGTACCTCCTCTTTCCCGAGTTACAGAGCGCTCCCGATTCCGGACTACTCGTGCTCAGCGCGGGGCTACTCAGCACTTATCTACTCAACAAGGGAGTTGCTCGGTGGGCCCTCTCAACTGGGGCGAAAGCTCTGCAAAACACCTGAATCGGCCTTATTTGGTTCCATAGATGCGATCTCCAGCATCACCGAGACCAGGAACGATATATCCATGTTCATTAAGCTTCTCATCGATAGCCGCGGTGAACACATGAACATCAGGATGTTCCTGGTGGAACACATCCAATCCCTCTGGAGAGGCTATCAAGCACACAAACTTAATTGATAGTGGGGAGACGCTCTTAATGCGTGATACGGCGGCCGCGGCGGAGTTTCCGGTCGCCAACATCGGATCCACAACGATAATGTCTCGTTGAGATATGTCCGGTGGCATCTTGAAATAATACTCAACGGGGGTAAGGGTTTCAGGATCGCGGTAGAGCCCGATGTGCCCAACACGAGCGGAGGGAATCAATTCGAGCATTCCATCCAGAATACCGTTACCGGCACGAAGGATGGACACTATCGTAATTTTTTTTCCGTCGATGACGGGGGCCTTCATCGGCATAATCGGGGTATTTATGTCGATCATCGTGAGCGGGAGATCTCGCGTAACCTCGTACGCAAGCAGCATGCTGGTTTCCCTCAGCAACCTGCGAAACTCGGAGCTCGGCGTCTCCCGCATCCGCATAATGGTCAGCTTATGCTGAACGAGTGGATGAGTAATGACGGTGCAGTTATTATTGTTTATCATAGTATCGCCCCAATCATTCCTACCTAAAAAACGGTTCCATCACTGACGATCGCAAGAGGAGGTCCTCCCCCCTCTCGTAGCCCAGCGGCCAGCGTCCGACCAACTGCCCACGTACCTCCCTGCAAGACCTTAGCCAGCGGGAGCTCGCTCTCATTCTTCTTGAGAGACTCTCGCAAACGAGCGGCGACTTGATCAAGCAAGATAACGGTCAAAGCTCGCCATTCAACGATAAGCTCAGATGATGGCGCGTGCTGCACAAACGCGGCACTCCGGTCCTTAAGGGTAAGCACCCCTCCATCGAGAAAGAGTCCGCCATTACGGTACTCCGCGAGCCCGGTGAGCTGATCGAGTTCGACCACCTGGACACCGTACTCCTCAAGGGGTTCAAGCAAGGAGTAGGTCAACCACTGAGAGAGTTTGTGAAATGGCACCATCCCATGTGTCTCGCCTGGACCAACCACCTTACTGTGGCGCCATACATCTCCTAGATTCTCCCCGTGTATCGCACATCGACCAGGCCATATAGCAGCAAACGCGCTCAAAAGAACGCGGAGGATATCGGAGGCTTTAAGTCGTGATTCACTCACGTGGTCCAGTATCGTCTCAAGTATTCCGCCCAGCCGCTCAGGGCTCCCTTTGAAGTCCCCGGGACGTGACTCAATCACTCGACCTACGTTGTTCAGGAGAGCGCATCTCCCCTCTAATCCAAGAAGTGGGTTGTCTTGCGACACCTGAAACGCTCCACCCAACTCGGCTGGCGTGAGTGACTTGAGGCGCGCACTCGTCGCCACGAATGGCTGGTCCCCAAAAATCCCATCTCCGTATGCATACAAAGACGCTATCGCGAGTCCCTCTGAACGGTTGTGACGATGCCCACTCTTCGGGTCTGTGAAGCCCCAGAGGTCTCCCGCTCCAGCGTCAAGCAAGACGCTCAAAATAGCTAACTCGATCTTACTCCTGCATCGCTCGGTTGATGTCAGCGACGCGAGATTTTCATTAAGCAGGGCGTTTCTATCAAGATTGCCAACGTTAAAGTGGCGCCATCGACTATGATACGGAACGTTAAGATCCGGATAGGCTCGGATTGTCTCAGCGCCGACGAGGTGAGCCACCGTATCGAGGCGTTCAAGATTGAGGGTAAAATGCGAGAGCTCTCCCTGCGTCGCGAGGTCGTATATCTGCCGACACCTCTCTCGAATCGATTGAGGGGTACGGAGGTATGCAACAGGATCGGCACTCGTTGTCATGTATTTTCTCGACTTTATTATTCTTCCAAACCACGGCCTTTAGTCTTTTGTAAGTCCCCTTTGGTCGGTGCGCCAGAGTCAGAGTAGTATCCCGCGGCCCTCTTAGCATCCATTTCGACGTGTGCATCCGCTGGGATCCGTTCAGCAGGAATGGATATTCGCTCGTGTACCTCGATACCGGAGCGGGTAATCGCGTTGTACTTCATATCACTCATCGATACGAGGCGATCGATACGCCTTGCCCCCATCCAATGGAGCACATCGGGCATCAGCTCCTGGAACCGCATGTCTTGTACCCCGGCGATACACTCGGTGCGCGCGAAATATTGATCAGCTCGGTCTCCACCCTCTTGTCGCTTACGCGCGTTGTAAACGAGGAACTTCGTCACCTCTCCGAGCGCGCGGCCCTCTTTTCTATTATACACAATCACTCCACAACCACCCTTCTGAGCGGTCTTGATACACTCCTCGATGCCATGCACGAGGTACGGTCGACACGTACAGATATCGGAGCCGAACACATCTGAACCGTTGCATTCATCGTGAACGCGAACGGTCAGCTCCTTCGAGAGATCCGGTATCGTCGAAGGATCTCCAAAGAAGTAGACTGTCTGTCCGCCGATTGGGGGTAGCAGAATATGGAGGTCTGGCCGTGTAATGAGCTCCGGAAACATGCCACCTGTGTGTTCAAAGAGGCCGCGCCGGAGCTCGCTCTCAGAGATGCCAAATCGCTTCGCGACCCCCGGAAGATACCATACGGGTTCAATCGCGGCTTTTGTCACGAGGCAATCTCCACTCGCGCGCACCAGGGCTCCATCGGCAGCGATCTGGCCGAGCTTAATCGCCTCACTCACCTCAGGCATGGCGATATGCGCTCGCGTAATCGCGATAGTCGGCTGGATATTGAATCCCTGGTCGAGATACGGTTTAAAATAACGGGCAATTTCCCCTCCCCATGGGTCCATCGAAACGATCCTATCGGCGCTGTACCAGCTATCGAAGGGTCCTATGGCTGACGTCGGAGCGGTATTCGTCAAGTCGGGGCGATGATCGGGATCTAGGGCGCCGGATGCCACAGCGAGGGCTCGATAAACGGAGTAAGAACCGGAGTGAGTTCCGATCACGTTGCGGTGCGATGAATTGGTGAGCGTTCCAACGATAGGTCCCCGGTCCTTCAACGCGTCCTCGCCCCAGCGTATCGCGGGACCTTTACTCCCTTGAGATGGAGTATGAGAGGTCAGAACGATAGGTTTCTGTACTTTGTTGTGCGTTGTCATGAGGGTCTACCTTTCTACGACATCCAATTCTTATCGCTCTGAAGGGCCCACTTGCTCGTGACCTTCTTGCGGTTGGACCAGAATTCAACTCCTCCGACACCGGTGATATCACCCACACCGTATTTGGATTCCTTAGTGCCACCAAATGAGAACGGCTCCCGAGGCACAGGAACGCCAATATTTACCCCTATCATACCGGCCGTTGCGTTCTCAGCCACGTACCTCGCGACTGCTCCACTTGAGGTGAAGACGACACACGCATTGCCATATGCGCTCTCTCTTTCCAACGCCATCGCCTCTTCAAGATTTCTCACCCGCGCTATGGAGAGCACGGGACCAAAGAGCTCTACGCACGAGCACTCCATCGTCGGCCGCACACCGTCGAGCACGGTCGGTCCAAGCCATGCGCCTCCCTCGCATCCAGGTGGAACGTGAGGGGAACGCCCATCGAGTCGCACCTTTGCGCCCTCTTGTTCGGCTTTCGCTATCGCGCGGGTCAGGCGGATGTGCGCCTCTCGGTCGATCAAGGCACCCATATCTCGCCCTAGTGATACCTTCGCCGCCGCTTCAACGACCTGTTCGACGAGCGCCTCGCAATCCCCCACAGCAACGAGCACGCTCCCCGCCATGCACCGTTGCCCTGCGCATCCCGTAAATGAGCCCACGATCCCATCAATCGCAACTTTTGGATCAGCGTCTGGAGTAAGAATTAAATGATTCTTAGCCCCACCAAGACAGAGCGCGCGCTTTCCGGCTGAAGTCGCGCGAATATACACGCTTTTCGCAATCGCCGAGGATCCCACAAAACCAACCGCGGCGACGCCGGGGTGATCGACTAACGCTTCAACAACATCTCTTCCTCCATGCACAATAGAGAAGACACCTTTCGGCAGACCGGCCTCGAGCATCAGCTCACCGAGCAGACATGGCGTGAAGGGAACCTTATCCGATGGCTTTAGAATAAACGCGTTTCCTACGGAGATGGCGATCGGAATCATCCACATCGGAACCATCGCTGGAAAATTAAAAGGGGTGACTCCGACAGTTACACCAAGGGGCTCCCGAATATACTCGCATCGAACTCCTCGACTTACGTCCATTGCCCCACCGACATCGCTATCCTGGAGCCCCGCGGCAAACTCAAGAACCTCTATCCCCTTCAGCACCTCAGCTCGAGCCTCCGCGACGGTTTTTCCACACTCCCGAGCCGCGCTCCGCGCAAGGCTCTCGAGGTCTCGTATGAGAAGCGCGCGGTAGGAGAGCAGTTTAGAGCTCCGTTCCTTTTGCGGGGTTCGGCGCCACTCGAGAAAGGCGCGAGCCGCACCCTCCACAGCCTCAGCTACCTGTTTCATCGAGGCACCTCGAACGAGGCCGAGCTCCTGTCCGGTATACGGAGTGATAATCGCTTTCGACGCCCCCTCCCCGCTCCGCCACTCCCCGCCGATAAGGCACGACGCGTCGAGTGGGGTCGCGGGAAGATCAACAAATGTTTGTGTAGGTGATAAGGTGTTCATGAGCAGACTATCCCTGCGCTACTAGGGTTTTTCGGGTGGGATCTTTTCAGTATGACCGAGTTCGCCAGGACGCGCATACTTAAATAATCCATATCATTACAGTTTCAGAAGATGGCTGTGGCGCCTTCGCACCCTGCACCCTACTCGTAAGCTGTCCAACTTCTTATGATTTAGATGCCGTAGCACTTGTGCCCGAATCGTAACCTACGAAGTTCTCCGGCCTGCCGTCCGCGTCAAGCTCACACGATGCAGGGCTCTATAAACCGATGTGAAACCAGCCAGCCGACTCCAACGTCACTAACAACATTGCTCCCCAAGCTTCCCCGCGTAGGTTGAGACCGACAATGGCGGACATCTCCAGATACCCGGCCCGTTGCGTCAAGCATGCACCAGACCCTGATTTCCTAATGCTGCCTTTGAGAGTTAGCAGGGTGGTGAAAAATGGTTCCGTCGTGAGCATTTTGAGGGTTTCGGCGAAACGAGGCGGAGACGACGAAAAAACCGGGGGCGTATCCACCGAGATACGTTGAGGATTTTTTCGTTAGCTCCAACGAAGTTGCAGTCAAACCATCGAAATGCGCAACAGGAAATCATTTTTCACCACCCTGTTAGAGGG